>DATGGN010000011.1:0-42655 GCA_035308485.1 Rhizomicrobium sp. | reverse complement strand
GGCGGCGGACAATCCCGCCCACAGGGCAAGATCCTGCGAGACGCCGGCGAGCAGCGTGAACGTGGCCGCCGGTACAAAGCCCAGAATCATGGCGAGCGGCGACCGAACGCGCGCACCGCGTCCGGTGCGGCGATGAACCGTCAAACGCATGGGCTACTACGCTGCTCCGGCCGATTCTGTCGAAAAGCTGAAAGCGCCGCGCATCGCTCGCCGCTCAATGCGCCGGTGCTGTCGGTGCGGCGGCGGCAGACCGCCCGCCCTGCTTGCTCTGCGCATAAAGCGACCAAAGATGGGCCGTTCGCGTCGCGGCCTCGTTACCCGAAACCTGCGACAGTGTCTGAACGGCGTCGGCATATTTGCCCTGTGCGACTTCGGCCGCACCGATCATCAGCGGACCTTCCGCCGGCGTCTTCAATCCGCCCTTGCCGACGGCGCGCCGTGCCGCTGTCTCCGCCTCGGCATAGCGCCCGTAGCCCCAGTAATCTTCGGCGAGTTTGATGTCCTGTTCGCCGCCCCGGCTCTTCTCCGCCGCGCTCGCAATCTGCGGCAACATCCGCTCGTCCGCGGCCGCATCGCGTCGCGCCTTGGCGAGCATCGCGCCTACTTCGCCCTGCGTGATTTTTCCCGATGCAATTCCCTGCTGCATGATCTTCACCGCTTCGGTCGGGTATCCGAGAGTCGTCAGCGCACTGGCCATTTCCTTGTATTCGCTGCCCTTGGCGGCATCGGCCAGCATGAGCAGGCGGTACAGATAAATGGCAGTCGCATCGTTCATGCCCTTTGCGCCGAAAGCCACACCGACGAGTTGCCCCCAGATTTCCGGACTCGGGCTTTGCAGCGCCATCTGCTCGAGTGTCTGCTCGGCACCGGCCTCGTTGTGCGTGTTCGCCTGGCTGCCTTCGATGATCAGGAGCGCGTTCTGGTCGGGTGGCTGCCCGGCGGCCTTCGCAAGCTGAATGGACTGCTGTGCATATTGTTGCGCGTGCGGATAATCCTTGGAGTCGTAGTAGGCGATCGCGAGCATGCTCGCGGTCGTGTAATCGAGCCCGTTCATCGCGACCAGTTGCTGCCCGTACTGAATAACCTGTGGATATTGCTTCTGGACGGTCGCCAGCTGCAGCGCATCGTGCAGCACCGACGCTCTGTCCGCGTCGGGCATTGCCGGCGAAGCCGCTGCTGCTTCGGCAGCCGTGGCCGCGGTCGCCATATCGTTCAGCCCGACCGCAGCGCTCATCATCATGCGATTGATGATGTAAGTGTCGAAATCCGTACGGTCGGCAATGGCCTGTGCTTCCTTGAGCTTCGCCATGGCGCCCTGGAAATCCTTGGCCTGAAGCGCCTTCTGGGCGTCGATGATCGTCGGACCGGCGGCCTTGCTGACATGACCCGAGCCGCTGCTGCTGCTGGAATGGGAGGGTGGCATGTTTTGCGAGGAGCTCTGGCCACCTCCATACGAGCCGCCGCCCATCTGGGCGTCACAGGGTACGCCGGCCAGCAATCCGGCCGTGGTACCGAGCAGGAAGGCGGAGAGAAGCGTTCGGCTGGCAAGGCGGCTCATGGCGAATCCTCGTTCGACGGGTGGTATAGGCACGGATACGGGTTCCCCGGAATTTACCTTACTGCGGGCGGCCGGACTTTCCAATCCATCCGGTAATTTGCCCGAAACCCGCGGTAAAGTTCAAACCTGAGTCGCATGGGATATGCCGGGGCAGCCGGATGGCGTTTCTTTCTTCATTCCGCAGCGCAGGTGAGACCGTATATCCGGATGCGTTGCGTGCGCGGCTGCGCTCGTTTGCCCTTCTTGGGGACCTGAGCGATCCGGCGCTCAAGCGGCTGCTTTCCCAGGCCAACTGGTTTGGCCTGCCGGGAGGTACGCTGCTTCCGCGCGACGGCGAGAACGATCGCGCGCTGTTTCTGGTCGTGACCGGCGTACTGGGCGTCTTCGTCGAGGACACGAAATCGGGCCGCACCATGGTTGCCCAGATTTCCGCCGGCGAAACCGTGGGTGAAATGTCGCTGATTTCCGGTGAGAAAGACTCTGCGCAAATCGTGGCGCTGCGCGATACGGAACTGCTTCGCATCAGTCGCGACGGTTTCCAGGCGCTGATGGTCCGCCATCCCCATGTCGTTCTCAATCTGATGCGCATTCTGGTCCGGCGTCTGCAGCTGAGCACGCGGCGCCAGCCGGAACGAACGCGCCCAAAAGCCGTCGCAATCGTGCCCCTGCAGGAAGACGTGCTCGCCGAGCCTCTCGCGAAGGCGCTCGTCGATTCGTTGCTGGAAATGGGCGCGAAGGCGGCCGTGCTTGACGCCCGCGCCGCCGATCATGGAGCGGAATGGTTCAGCAGCTTCGAGAACGATCACGACGTCGTGTTCTATCTTGGCGACTCGCCCGTTTCCGGCTGGTCGCACCAATGCCTGAGACAGGCCGACAGGATTTTCTTTCTCGCGCATGCAGAAAAGCCGCTGCTCAGGCGCCTTCCGGACGTGCCGGCGTACAAGATTCGTCCGGGGGGCGGGCCGCAGCTCCTCTTGTTGCACAAGGGCTTCGTCACACGGCCGTTTCCCGATCATTTGTCGCCGGGCGAAGGATTGTTTGAATCCCACCACCACATTCGCGCCGGGGTTGCCGAGGACATCAGGCGGCTCGCGCGTTTCATCGCCGGCCGCGCGGTGGCGCTCGTATTGGCCGGGGGCGCCGCGCGCGGCTATGCCCATATCGGCGTCGCGAAAGGCCTGATCGAGGCTGGTGTACGCTTCGACCGGCTGGGCGGCACGAGCATGGGGGCCATCATTGCCGCCGGTCTCGCGCTCGAATGGGAGATGGACGAACTGATTGCGCGGGTCCGCGACGCTTTCGTCACCAACAATCCTTTTTCCGACATGACGCTGCCGCTCATCGCACTCTTTCGCGGCCGCCAGGTCTCGGCGCTGTTGCGCAAACACTTCGGCGACATCCGTATCGAGGAAATGCCGCGACCGTTCTTTTGCGTCTCTTCCGATCTGACCACGGGACGCATCCACGTGCACCGCTCCGGTCCGTTGTGGCGCGCCTTGCGTGCGAGCGCCGCTGTCCCGGGCATCCTGCCGCCGGTAACGTACAACCGTCATTTGCTGGTCGATGGCGGCGTGATGAACAACCTTCCGGTGGACGTCATGGCCGCGCAGTCGCTCGGTCCGGTGATCGCGTCCGACGTGACCGGTGAAATCGATATGACCGCCTCGGACTCGCGTTATGGCGAGCGTTCGCTCTGGTCGCTTCTTTGGGAGCGGATGCGCGGCAACCCCTCGATCGTGTCCATATTGTTGCGTTCCGGCACGGTGGGCTCGGAGGCGCAGCGTCTGCTCGTGCGCGAACAGGCGAACTTTATCTTCGAGCCACTGATGCCGCAGATCGGACTGCGCGACTGGAAATCGCTCGACCAGGCGATCGCGGAAGGCTACGCGCATGCGCGACAGCGCATCGAGCAGCAGGGGATTCCACTCGCCGACATCTGGTCGGACGGCCCGGTTGTTGCAAAGCCGCGGCGCGCCGCCGAGTGAGACCGGGCAGGCGTACAGCAGTTGTTCACCTGCTGTCGCGAATTCCCGAAGCGAACCACGACACGATCGCGCCGAACAACAGCATCGCGAGCAGATTGGCAATCACATTGTACGGTGTGATCGCCGGCATGCGATGCCACGCCGAAAGCGGCACGACGACAAAGTTCATCACCAGATAGACCGGCACACCATAAGCAATGCCGGCCAGGAGCCAGTGCCTGCGAAGCGTTTCCAGGTAGCGTGCCGCGCCTACGAAGATCGCGGCGATGATCAGGGCCATTGCCCATTGCAGGAAGAGCCCGAGAATCGCCGTCGCCGCGCCGCCCTGAAGCGACGCCCGCCCGAGAATGCCGCCTGCGATCACGCGCAGGATGAGAATCGGACTTCGCTCGCTGATGGCGGAAGCCGCGCCGATGTCGATCGTCCCGGCGACAAGACCGCCGAGCAATATGGCGCGGAGAGCCGACCGGCTGTTCATCAGATTACCTCTCCCGCGGAGCGATAGCGGAGCGGACCCGCGAAGCAGGGGAGGGGGCGGTTGGATTTCAACGCCAATTGCCCCCCCGGTGCCTCGCAGATTCCTGGGTGCCGTACGGATATTTCCTACCGTTTCGCTTCGAGGACGATGTTGAACGGCGTCTCCGTCGCGCGGCGGAATTTCCTGAAGCCGGCGTTGTCGACGACAATTTCCCGCAGGCGCTTCTCGCCTGCCTGTGCACCGAGAGCCGGGCCGTTCCTCGCGAGCGAAACCGGCACGCAGATGAGCGATGAAGCCCCATAATACACGCGGCCGACCGGATTGAGATTGTCTTCCACGCGATCGCCCGCGATCGGCTCGACGATCATGCAGGTGCCGTCCGGTTTCAACGCTTCGCGTGCATGGCGCGCGGCGCCGGCCGGATCGGCCATGTCGTGCAGGCAGTCGAAGAAGCAGATAAGGTCGAAATCCCCACCGTTGTACGACGATGCATCAGCCACTTCGAAACGGGCATTGACGGCGCCCGAGTCCTTCGCCCGTTGCTTCGCCGTCTCGATGGACTGCGGATGATAATCGTAGCCGATGAATTCGGAATTCGGATACGCTTTGGCCATCAGGATCGTGCTTGCACCATGGCCGCAGCCGACGTCGGCGCCGCGCGCGCCCCGCCCGAGTTTTTCGGTGATACCATCGAGCGCCGGGAGCCAGCCGGCCAGCAGGTTGGCGTTGTAGCCGGCGCGGAAGAACCGCTCGGTACCGTGGAACAGGCACTGGTGGTGCTCGCCCCACTCCATGCCCTTTCCGGTGCGGAAATTCTCGAGCGCGCGTTCGCGGACATGGAAGAGGTCGCGCACGATGAGATAGGCGCCGGGCAGGTCCACGGGACCGCTCGGGTTGGCGAGAACCAGCGCCTGCTCTTCGTCCAGATGGTATTTGCCGGCCTCCGGATTGTACGCAACATAGCCCCCGGCGGCCTGGTTGCCGAGCCACTCCCGGGCATAGCGCTCGTTGGTGTTGGTGTGCCGCGCAAGCTCAGCCGGCGACATCGCCTCCCTGGCGAGCGCCTTGTAATAACCGAGTTCGTCTCCGATCGTCACCAAAACCGCGCTCATCGCCGCCCCAAGATCGCCGACCGCCCTGTTGAGAAATTCGTGCAGTTTGTCTTCATCAATGGCCATGGCAGTTCTCCCTTCTGAGAAACCCTTGAACTGACGGGCCCTTCGCGCCCCGAATTGACGCCACGATGCTACACCTCGCCACCGGGGGTCACCAGAGCCGCCCGGCCATCGGTGGTAGGCTTGCGGCCCGCCGAAAGGGGCGGTCTACTCGGACGCGAACGTTATCGACGAGGCGACAAATGGCCATCGACTACGAAGAAGTCATGCAACTCCAGGCGAGCGGTTTGCCGTTCAGCTACGGGGAGCGCGAGACGATGCTCTACGCTCTCGGCATCGGATTCGGGCGCGACCCGCTGAACGAAGCCGAGCTCCCGTTCGTCTATGAAAACGGTCTGCGCACGGTCCCCACGCTCTCGACCGTGGTGTCGTGGGGAAGCGCCATCATCGGCAAGACCGGCATCAACTATCTGTACGTACTGCATGGCGAACAGCGCCTCACGGTGCATCGCCCGATGCCCGTTGCCGCGGAGATCCTTGCCGACGAAAGGATCACCGGCGCTTTCGACAAGCGTGAGAAGGGGGCCATCCTCCTGATAGAGAAAACGCTCCGCCTCAAGGACAGCGGCGAGAAGCTCTGTACGTTGACAGCCACGACCGTCGCCCGCGGCGACGGCGGATTCGGCGGGCCGAAGGAAGGCGCGCCGGAACCGCATCCTCTTCCCCAGCGCGCTCCCGATCTCGTGCACGCCTGTGACACGCGTCCGGACCAGGCGTTCCTCTATGCGCTCTCCGGCGACCGCAATCCGCTGCATCGCGACCCCAAGGTGGCAAAGCTGGCCGGCTTTCCGCGGCCGATCCTGCACGGCCTCTGTACCTACGGCACGGCCTGTCGCGCCGTCATTTCAACCGTGTGCAAGTATGACGCGGACAAGATCGCCGGCTTTGACGCGCGCTTTTCGGCGCCCGTATTCCCGGGTGAGACCATCGTCACTGAAATGTGGATCGACGGCCGCGTGGTATCATTCCGCTCCAAAGCGAAGGAGCGCGACCTTGTCGTCATCAACAACGGCAAATGTACGCTTGCTTCCTGACGATCCGGTCTCGGCCGCGAATGACCTGATCGCGAAGGGACGGGCGGCCGACGCGGCCACGCTTCTCGAGCGCTGCATGGCAGCCAATCGCGGCGGGCTTCTGTTGCGGCTGACGCTGCAAAGAGCCTTCGCGGCCAAGGGCGATCGCGACGCGGCGCTTGCCGCCGCGCGCGAAACGGCGCTGCTTTATCGCGAAGCCGCGCCTGCGGCGTTGGCGCTGGGCGAGGCGCTCCGCTCAGCCGGGCATCTTCCGGCGGCAGTCGGCGAGTTGCAGCGGGCGCTTCGGCTCGATCCGGCGCTCCTCGCCGCGCGTGTTGAACTCGGCGCCGCATGGCTCGACGCGGGTGAGGCGGGGAAAGCGCTCGCATGCTGGCGTGGCATTCGTTGCGACGAAATAACGCCGGAGCTTGCCCTGATGACGGCGGATGCGGAGCGTGCACTCGCGTCGCCGCGCAGCGATCCGCGCTACGTGCGCCATCTCTTCGATCAGTTCTCGAAGGACTACGATGCGCGCATGCTCGCGCAACTCGCGTATCGCGCGCCGACGATCCTGCGCGAGTTCGCCGGCCTTCTCGGTCTCGGCGGCCCGAAGCGGCACGACATTCTGGATCTCGGTTGTGGGACCGGTCTCATGGGCGAGGCGGTGAAAGACTGGGCACAACGGCTCGACGGGGTCGATCTCAGTCCGCAGATGATCGAGAGGGCGCGGGCGCGGAATATCTACGACGAACTGTACGTCGCCGATGTCATTGCGTGGCTCGCCCAGCCGGGCTCAACTTACGATCTCATCTTCGCCGCCGACACGATCGTGTATATTGGCGATCTGGCACCGCTCTTTTGGGCCGTGCGTGCTCGCCTGGTTGAGGGTGGCATTTTTCTTTTCACCGCCGAGAGCCAAGAGGGGAGCGGTTTCGGGCTTGGGCCGAAGCGCCGCTGGCGGCATTCGGAGACCTATCTCCGTTGCGACGCGGAGCGAGCGCGGTTGCACGTCTCCGGGTTGATGGCCTGCGTGCCGCGTACGGAAGCCGGCGAATCGGTATCGGGTTGGGCCGTCGCCCTGATGAAAGACACTCCACCCTCCTCTGGCGCGCAATCGCGCCCTTGACAAGTGGGTGATCCCGCGCGTGGACGCCTGCGATATCTTTATTTCGCCCGGGTTGATGTGCTTTCATGATGGGTGGTGGAAATGCCTTGGGTTCCAAAGGGGTGTCGAATGTCCGTGAGAATGTCGCTGACCTTTGCGTTGCTGATCGCTTCGGCAGGAGCTGCGGCGGCGCAGGAAATGTGCGGTGATCCGCCGATTGCGCCGGTCATCGTTTCGGCAGCCGAGATGCGCGCCAAAGCACCGGCGGATGCGGCAGCGACGGAACACGGAGGGTTTGCCGATATTCGTCGTTGGCAGGGATCTTTGAAATCCTACCGCGATTGCCTCAGTGCGACGATCGCAGCCGACAGGCGAAGCGCGTTGGAAGCCGCGCGGTCGGAAAAGCCGGACAAAGACAAGATTGCAAGGTTCAATGACGAAATCCTGGCGTCGGGTCGCGCATTGGATGCTTCCTCGGATCTGGAGGAAAGGGTCGTGAACGAATTTCACGCCGCCCAGGTGGCCTATTGCACGCGCAAGGACGTGGATGTGTCCAGCTGCCCAAAAACGTGAGCCGCTTGCGAACCTGGTTGTAGCCGTCAGTTCGGCTTTGTCTTTTCCGTCCTCAATGGCGGCGTTGGTCCTGCCAAGCTGAAGACCTTTGCACTGGTCTGGCATCGGGCTCGTGCTGCACGAACTCGCGATCAATGCCGCGAACTATGGCACGCTTTCGAAACAAAAGGGCCGCGTTGACCCGAACAGGAGCGTGGATGGGGGAACGAAGTTCCGGTTCTCAAGGTTGTCTGGGAAGAGAAGGACGGCCCGCCCGTGCAAAGGCCGGGCAAAGAAGGTTTCGCCAGTCAATTGATAAGGCAGCGTGTTGCGACAGCGAAGGTTGATTATGAATTTTTTTCAAAGGGAGTCCGCTGCACAATCGAATTTCCACTGCTCCCGGAGCAGTCCTGACGAGAACCCACGGCGGGGATCTGCTCCAAACACCCGTCTTGCAGGCGCCCGCGTACTGATCGTCGAGGACGAATTCATCATAGCGCTCGAAATCCAGGCGAATCTTGAAGAGGCCGGCGCGACGGTGATTGGCCCCGCGTACACGCTTGAGCAGGCGCTCGAGCTCGCGGAGCGGGAGCAACTCTCCGCGGCGATGCTGGATTTGAGGCTTGGTCGCGACTCCGCATCCCTGGTCGCACAGCTCCTCCACGAGCGGCAAATTCCGTTTCTGTTTTACACAGGTCAGCCTCCGAGCGACCCCATTCGCCGCGCCTGGCCGGAGTCAACCACCCTTTCCAAACCCGCTTCCAGCGACGAAATCGTACACGCCGTCGCCGACATAATTCGTACAACGCACTGAGTTCGGATTGCCTCCGCCCGCGCGATGCAGCCGCGGGGGGAGATTTCTCACGCGGAGCCGCTTGGCGTTCAGGGGGTCCGGGCCACACACCCTGAACAGTCGCCGTGATGAATTGGCTCCGCTCCCGCTCGGCTTTTGATTTGCGAGAATTCCAAAATTTCATCAATCAATCGCGTGCGCTTCCATCACAATTCGGATCCGCACTTGTGTTGCCTGGTGCGGAGAACTTCGAGATGCTTTTTGTGCTCGACGAGGACGGCTTCGAATTCGGTCAGAAGTTCCTCAGCCCGCCTCGTGTCGTGCCCGTCGACGCGCAATTCTTCGATCAATTCGCCGTGACGCGCCACATGGGCTTCGCCTTCCCGCACGTGCCGTCTGCGGTTTCGATGTCCGATTCGCGCGGCATGGTTTGGCCTCATTCCGCAGGGACACTTCAAGGATGGCATCGTTTCTGTCAGAAGCATGAGACAACCGGAGAGTTGCCGATGAAACTCGTCACGTATCAATCCGGAGCAGGCCCGCGGCTCGGCGCGGTCGTGGGGAACGGCATTGCCGACGTGGCGCGGCACGTCGCCGGCGCCCCGGCCGACATGATCGGGCTCATCAGGGAATGGCGTGCCGTTCGTCCGCGGCTCGCGCAGGCGCTGGCGGGCCGTCCCGATCAGCCGCTTTCCGCCGTCCGGTTGCGCCAGCCGATTCTGCGGCCGGGAAAGATTCTCGCCATCGGCCTCAACTACCTCGATCATATCGAGGAAACGCGGGCGCAGCGGCCGGCACATCCCACCTTCTTTGCCAAAATGCCGACGGCGGCAAACGGCCCGTATGACGTGATCGAATTTCCAAGCGTATCCAAAGAGCTCGATCACGAAGCCGAACTGGTCGTCGTGATCGGCAAGCGCTGCCGCAACGTGCCGCGCGAGAGTGCGAGGGAGGCGATCTTCGGCTATTGTGTCGGCGACGACGTCAGCGTGCGCGACTGGCAGAAGCGCACGCCGCAATGGACGATCGGCAAATCCTTCGACACCCATGCGCCGTTTGGTCCATGGATCACCACCGCCGACGAAGTGGATGCGGGCAATCTCGCAATCCGGTCCTTCGTCAACGGCGAGTTGCGGCAGAGCTCGAACACCGGACAGATGCTGTTCGACTGCGCGGCGCAGATCGAACATCTCAGCCAGGCGATGACGCTCGAGCCCGGTGATTTGATCTACACCGGGACGCCCGCGGGGGTCGGCATGGCCCGCAATCCGCCGCTCTACCTCAAACCCGGCGATGTCGTGCGCGTGGAGATCGACGGACTTGGCGCGATCGAAAACCGTGTCGAAGCTGCGTCGGGCAAGATGCGGATGGAGTGAGCTGCGGCATTCGCTCCGGGTTCATTCGCGGAAAATGCGCGCGGAGCCGCGAAGACGCGAAGTACCCCTCATCCGGCGCGGGGCAGGCCCGCGCCCCCTTCTCCCCGCAAGGGGAGAAGGTTCTGTGCTCGCCGCCTGTACAAGCCGCGCCTGTTGATATCCCCTCTCCCTTGAGGGAGAGGGTCGCTCCCGAAGCGAGCGGGGTGGGGGTTCCGTGCGCCCAGCGTCCACGGATGCTGGATTTGTCCGATACTGCCGGATAATTTGCGGTTGCCTCTGGCACGCGTCATCGCGTGTCGACCAATCGACTTGCTGCGCTTGGGGCGGGCGGGTGCAGCATCGGTAATCGCGCCATGACGCAATCGTGGGAGCTTCGCCCGACTCAGCCGCTCTGGGCCATTCTCGCGCGATCCGCAGAGCTGCTCGAGGACGATCCGGTCGGCGCGGAAGCCCGGGCACGCGAAGTCCTGAAGCATGCGCCGGCCCAGCCCCACGCGCTGACGCTTTTGGTCAGCGCCGCGCGCGTTCAGGGCGATTCCGCCGGCGTACAGGCACTCCTCGAGTCGCTTGCGTCGGACTTTCCGGAGCTCGCAGCGGCTCACTACGAATTGGGTCTTCTGCGGGCCGAACGAGGCGATGGAGCCGGCGCCATTGCCGCGCTTCGGCGTGTGGTGGACCTCGAACCCGATCATCCTGGTGCCTGGCGCATCCTCGGCGATCGCCTTGCCGCCCTTGGTGACGCCGCCGGTGCGGCCGACGCGTATTCGCGGCAGTTCAAATCGTCGATGACCGACCTCCTGATGCTCGAACATGTGACCAATCTCGGCGACGATCAGCTGGACGTTGCGGTCGCGATGCTGCGCGAATTCCTCAAGATGCATCCCACGGACCTCAACGGCTTGTACATGATGGGGCAATTGTGCGTGCGGATGAACCGATTCCGCGATGCCGAACGCATGTTTGCGCGCGCGCTGGAATTGGCTCCGGAGCTTGTGGCGGCGCGCTGCGATTACGGCCTTGTCCTGCACCGCCAGTCCAAATGGGAGGAAGAATACCGGCAGATCGGCATCCTGCTGCAGGGAGAGCCGGAGAATCCGGGCTATCGGTATCTGATGGCGAGTGCCCTTTACCGCACCGGACGTTTTCGCGAGGCGATCGCGTACTGCGATAGAATTCTGGGAGAAGACCCTGAAAACAGCGACTATCAGATGGCGTATGCATCCGCGCTCAGAATAGTGGGGCGGACGGCACAGTGCATTCTCGTACTGCGCGACGTCCTTCGGCGCGAGCCGGATCGCGGCGATGCATGGTGGGCTCTGGCAAATCTCAAGACCTTTCGATTCGCCCGTGCCGATATGGAATGCATGTCGGCGCAACTCGCAGACGACACGCTGCCGGACGAGAGCCGCTACCAGATGCAGTTCGCCCTCGGAAAGGCACTTGAGGATGAGCGGCGCTACGGCGAAGCATTCGAACAGTATCGGCGCGGGAATTCCTTGGTGCGCGCACGGCAGCCGTACGACCCTTCGGAAATCACGGAGCATGTACGACGCGTGAAGAGCCAGTTTTCGGCCGGGTTCCTCCGCACGGTGGCGGGCAGGGGATGCCCATCACGGGACCCTGTTTTCGTCATCGGCTTGCCGCGCTCGGGATCGACCCTGGTCGAGCAGATTCTCGCGAGTCACTCGGCTGTCGAGGGCCTGGGGGAGATCACGGCGCTTCCTATCATTGCCGCGAGGATTGCAGAGAGTGTCCAAAGTCATACCAATGTCGCGGGTACAGGGCGGCCGCCTCCGCTCGAAGGTGAGGATCTGAGGGCCTTGGGGGAAGAATACCTCGAGCGGGCTGGAAACAGCCGCAGGTCCGTTCGCAGCTTCTTCACGGACAAGCTGCCCAACAATTTTCAGCATCTGGGCCTGATCTGCGCGATCCTGCCCAACGCAAAAATCGTCACCGTGCATCGGCACCCGCTGGCCTGCTGCTTCTCCATGTACAAGCAGCTGTTCCAGTCGGAATGGGGCCCGTTCTACGACCTTGAAAACCTGGCGCGCTATTACCGGGACTTCGTCGACGTCGTCTCCCACTTCGACGCCGCGATTCCGGGGCGCATCCATCATGTCGTCTACGAAGAACTGGTGCGCGATCCCGAACCGGAAATCCGCCGGCTGCTCGATTACTGCTCTCTGCCGTTCGAGGACGCATGTTTGCGATTTTACGAAAGCGAAAGGCCGATAGCGACCGCGAGTTCGGAGCAGGTCAGACAGCCGGTCTACGCAAACGCCAACGAGCAATGGCGGCACTTTGAGCGATGGCTTGATCCGTTGAAGGCAGCACTTGGACCGGTGCTGGAAACGTATCCAAGGCTTGGAGGCGACGGCTAAGACGTGGACGGCGGGGAGACACACACGACACTCTCGCTTGCCCTGTCGGAGGCCGTGCGAAATCTCGCGATTGATCCGGTCGCTGCGGGCGATGATGCCGAAACCATTCTCAAATCCGTTCCGGGCCAACAGCAGGCGCTGCTTCTCCTCGTCGCCGCGTTCCGCCTTCGAGGTGACCTGACCGGCGCCTGTACGGCACTCGAAGCCATGGTGCTCGCGAATCCAAAGCTTGCCGCGACGCATTACGAACTGGGCCTCCTTTTGGGAGACCTGGGCAGGCATCGCGAGGCGATCGGACATTTCTCTCAAACGGTCGACCTGGAACCTGGCCATCCCGCCGCGTGGCGGTTTCTTGGCAACCGGTTGATGGCGGTCGGCGATCTTGAGGCCGCTGCCAGGGCGTATGCCCGCCATCTGAAATCGTCCGTGCGCGAACTGAAGCAGATCGAGGATGCGGCAGGCGGCAGCGAGGAGGACGCCGCAAAAGCCGACAACATGCTTCGCCAGAGTCTCGCGCTCAATCCGACCGACGTCATGACGGCCCGCATGCTGGCCCAAAGGGAGCTGTGGCTCGGTCATTACCGCGAAGCGGAGAAGCTTCTCGAAATTGTACTGCGCGGCGCGCCCGACTTCGTTCCGGCGAGGCAGGAATATGCGTTTGTGCTCCAGCAGGGAATGAAGTGGGGGGAGGCGATTGCACAGCTCGATACCATCCTGCGTTCCGAACCGGAAAACGCCTTGTGTGACTCCCTGAAGGCCTGGAACCTTGTCATGCTGGGTGAGTACGAGCGGGCCTTTGCCCTGTTCGACAGGGTTCGTTCAAAGCTGGCGGATTCGGTCCCGCATTGGGTCAATTACGGGCACGCTCTGCGTACGGTCGGCAGAACCGAGGATGCCGTTCGGGCCTATCGAAAAGTCCTCGCGCTGCAACCGGGATTCGGGCTGACCTGGTGGAGCCTCGCCAACCTCAAGACGTACAGATTTTCCCCGGCCGAGATTGAGGAGATGCGGAGCCAGCTCGAACGCGACGATCTCTCCGACGAGAGTCGGTGTCATCTCGAATTTGCCCTTGGTTCCGCCCTGGAAGCGGAAGAGCAATTTGCCGAATCCTTCGCGCATTATCGCCGGGGAAACGTCTTGCGCCGGCCTCGCCTCAGCCACGATTCGGCGGAATTCGCGGAGCGGGTGGCGCGATACAAGGCCACATTCACCGCAGAGTTCTTTGAGACGCGCACCGGCTTCGGTTGCCAGGCGCCGCACCCGATTTTCATCGTCGGCATGCCGCGCGCGGGCTCGACGCTGGTTGAGCAGATTCTCGCAAGTCATCCCGCCGTCGAAGGTACGGCGGAGTTGCCGGATCTGCTTTCGATCGTCTCGGAGCTCCGGAGCCTCAAGGACGGAGTCGGTTATCCGGAAATCCTCAAGGACCTCGATGCCGCAGATTTTTGTGCCCGCGGCGAACAATATCTCGGCCTGACCCGCGCCCAGCGAAAACTCGGCCGGCCGTTTTTCACGGACAAGGCGCCGCAGAACTTCCAGCACGGCGGGTTGATACAGCTCATTCTTCCCCATGCGAAGATCATCGATGCGCGCAGGCACCCGATGGCGTGCTGTTTCTCCGGCTACAAACAATGTTTCCAGATGGGGTCGATGCCGCACACCTACGACCTGACGGAAGCCGGTCTCTTCTACCGCAACTACGTGGACCTGATGGCCCATTACGACGCCGTCCTACCGGGCCGTGTACATCGCGTGTTCCACGAAGACATCGTCCGGCAACCCGAAACGGAGATCCGTCGTCTCCTCGCTTACTGCGGTCTGCCGTTCGACGAATCCTGCCTGCGTTTCTACGAGACCGAACGCGGCGTTCGCACCGCGAGCTCGGAGCAGGTCCGCAGGCCCATTTACCGGCCCCCCGTCGAACCCTGGCGGCAGTACGAGAAATGGCTTGATCCACTGAAAGCGGCGCTTGGGGACGTCCTGGATATCTATCCGTCAGTCCCCGCATTCGAGAGCGGGGTGGGTTCCCATGAATCGCCTCACCCTTCGACAAGCTCAGGGTGAGGCGGACTTCCATCCCGGCGTGAGGCTCTTTTCTGCCCTCATCCCGAGCCTGTCGAAGGATGAGGGCGCCTCACCGATTAGTCGGAATTTCGCCTTGCTTGGTCGTTACCTCTTGACCATCAGACCGCGCACCAGTGGCGCCCGGGACTTCACAGCCTGTTTCACGCCCGTCGAAATCGCCGGATGATGCCCTTTGTGCGGCGGTTTGCCGAAATGGTAGTGCCCGCTATACAGCGCAAACGACTGGACCGTCCCGCTGGTTGTGATCAGGGTGAGATAGGCGGTCAGCGCGCCACCGTTCACGGGAGCGCCTTTCTTGTTCACGGCGAAGTCGAGGTTCAACTGGGCGTCGTTCTCGGCGGCAATGGAATCGGAGTCGTCCGCGTTGAATCCCAGCTTGGCAGTGTTCCCGGTGATGCCGCTGCCGACCCCGTACATGCCGGTATATCCGGAGCCGCAGCCGGTCTCGCGATCGACCACCTGATTGTTCATGCCCTTCCAGGCGAATGTCATGGCGTCGCAGAACGTGACCGTGGATCCGCTCTGCGTCGCGGTCGCGTACACCGATTGTACGCCGGAGCCTTTTTGGTCGACCGCTGCCGGCGTGCCGGTGATCGAACCGAGAAGCGCTGCCGCGCTCATCATGAGATATTTGTTCATCGGTACTTCCCCTGTCTTATGCCGGTATTTTGCCGGCGGATGAATTTCAACACACATAGCCCATGCAAGAGCTATTGCTGTTGGAAATACGCTGTACCGCCCTCAAGCCTTGAGCCTGCCAGACTGACCGGGTGGTTGAGTGCAAACTGGAATCCCTGGGCAACTCCCGGAGCCGGTACGCCGACGCCGAATACCGCGAAATCAAAGATCAGGCAGGCGGGGCAAATGCCGATGGTCACCGTCCCCATGCCATAACCCGGCAGGTTGTTCACATTGTAGGTGCCGGTGCAGGCGAAACACGAACTGTTGGGATTGTTGATGCTTGTTATGACTCCATTCAGGTCTCTGACACGACCGTACGACACGTTGCCACTGGGGTTGGTGGCGCCTGCTCCCGGCACAAAGCAGATTAAACCAAGAAGGTCCTTCCCAGGTCCCGACGGAGTGGGTGAGGTCAGTACGGATTCCGAGAGGAAACTGTAACAACCATTAAGAACGGCAGCGTAGTAGCCCGGCGCCGCCGGCTGCGGCCCCTGGTAGAAGGCCGTACCGGCCAGCACGAGCGCGTTCGGGTTCGGCGTGGTAGCCCTTTTTATGAGCTGAAATCCTCCCGCCAATCCGCCGCTGACATTGTTTACAACGATGTCGTAGTCGTCCATGCACCCGGCAGGATTTGGGAGCCCGAAGTCGATCCAGCCGCCGCCCCAATAGGGAACATTGGCACCGAAGACAAATCCGTACGTTCCACTAATTGCATTGCTCGTCGTCCCGCCCAGACAGGGGAAGCGGAAAAGGCTCGTGAGCCCCCTGCCCCGAACATGGCCATCGGTTACAGTGCCGCCAGCCGAACCCGCGGTGGTCTGAAAACACATAACGCCGACATTTTCCTCACCGAGACCAAGAAACGGAGGAGCCGGCGACGTGGGGACCGTATGATTCTCATAGCTGTAGCAACTAGGAGGAGAAGGAAAAACCGGAGTATTCAGAACGGACGCCAGATAGTTGCCGGGAACTGCAAAGGCGGATTGCGCACCCGCAAACAGCAGGCACATTCCGAAAAAGAGCTTCGCAAATTGTTTCATGTTTCCCCTCCTGCTTAAGGCAGAGCTTGAGCAGAACCTGTCCTTCGCATTAGCGAGAGGTTCCCCGGCGCCGCACCGACACAGATGGAACGCAGCCGTACATACACGTACAGGACCGTGCCGCAACACGTGTCGGCAATCGTTCGGCTCTGATTTTACTGGAAAGACGCCGGTGACGGCCAAAGCCCCTGCCGCCCGGTCAACACTCCAGATAATACTGTGACACAGTTTTCGGGGACATGAAAGAAAAACTTCACAAATGTTTCACAAACAAACCGGGCCTCACTGCCCAGCTAGTGACTGTAGGGCATTGCCCTACACCGACGGCGCTGTTTGAGCGCTGCCGCGGTCGGCCGGGACGATTCGCTTGTACAAAGCCTGATCGCCCCCCTCTCCCTTGAGGAAGAGGACGGGCTGAGGGGTATTCCGTGGCTGGGTGTTAACCAATTTGCCGGCAGGTTCGCCGGCGCTCGCCCGGGCGATTGCTATCCTACCGGCTCACTCGCGCATTGCTGCGCGAGTTCGCGCCAGCAACGCGCGATGTCTTCCCACATTCGCTGTTCGACATGCTCCTGTGAGCGCGCGGCGCGTTCGTCGGCAAGCGCTGCGCGCGCAAGAAACCTCTCCGGAGAGACAGGAGCAGCCAACTTCATGCGATCCCGTTAGCACGGCGGATCGCATACAGGCCCGCGCATTTGCCGTTCATGGTTACTGCGGAACCGCAAATTCGAAGCATTAACCTTCGGCTGGCCGTGATTCCTGGTATCCGACTTAGCCCTCGTCGTCGCCGGCGGAATGCGAGCGCCTCATTTTCCTCGGCCTGTCGGAGTTCGTTGCCTTCGCTGCCATCGTGCGCTTCGGCAGCGTCTTCGCCCAAACTTCGGTATTCTGTTTCTGTTGCGCTGTACGAAGCCGGTCTCTTCGCGGCGGAATTCGCGCGACGCGCTGTCATTGCCCTCGCCGAAAGCCTCTTTGCGCGCGCGGCCGCGGCTTTGAGGCGCGGGCAATCGTTTTCCTGCCCGCCTTCTGTCGCGCCGGCGCCGGCTTGCGCGCGAACTTGCGTTTCGCGGTCGTTTTGGACGTCTTGCGAGATTTGGATGCCTTCTTCGATTTCGAGCTTCGGCCGCGCGTCGCGCCCACGGTCACAAAAGCGCAGTGAACGCAGCAAGTGCGGCGAGTTTCTGATCTTCGGCCCAGGGCGGCCCAACTTTCCTTCCCACGGCATCAAGGCGATCGCGCAGGGCGGTGTCGGTGCAGCCGAGTGATTTGGTGGTCGCCGCCCGGAGATCGCGTTCCGGTGTGCGGTTCACGCGGAGGTGCATGCGTTCGCACGCGTCGGCGAGCACGTTGCGATAGAAGGCGCCCTCGGCCGCATGAATGCGCGAATGCGCCGCGAGGATTTCGGAAAGAACGCCTGGCAAGCGATAGTTCCCGCCCGGCACGCCGGCAGCCACAATGGCTTTGCCATCGCGCCGGACTGTCGCGATCACGCTTTCGATTTCCCGTCGCGCTCTTGCGGTCGCCTGGATGCGCGCCGTTTCGATCAGCGCTTCATCTGCGTCAGCCGCGATCTCCGAAGCATGATGGTAGATGAAGCGCGTCGCCTCCGGTTCATAGACAATGCGGCGGCGTTCGATGATCTGCCATTGCCGCGTGACAACCACGGCGGCCGCCCAACCGGTGTGCGCACGAAATCCAACTGCCGCAACAGTTTCGGGCGCCTTTTCCATTGCCGCGTTTCCCTACCACTGCCGAAAATCGCAGGGCTGTCTTCTCCCGCCGGCGTGTGCTGTTCGAGAAGGGATGCCATGCGATCATGGTAGCATGCGATGCGCTCGAGCATGTCGCGCGCGGCGATCTCCAGCCAGGAGACACTGATGGTGCGCAGTTCTTCGGCCCGGTACCGGTACTGCAGGGCGCGATTCGCGTCACTCTGGATCTTCGTTCCCTCCAAGCCTTGGCAGGGAATCTATACCCGCCTGTCTGGGGGTCGCAACGCCTCCGTGCGAGGCAGACCGGCGCAATCCAGGGTTCGAGCCCCAATCCTTTTTCCAACGCAATAAAGCTTGCATCGGTTCGGAACTCATCAAATGGCGGCTCGAGCTTGAGGTTGCGCGTCCGCAGATCGTGTATCTTGGCGGCCTTGTAGACATCCCGGAAAGGTCGCACCCTCGGCGCCGGGCTGCCGCAGTTGCGCCACGAGGTCCCGCTTCCGCTGTGCATCTGGTATCGTTACACGCTGGTTGGATGTTCGCGGGACCCTTTCATGAATGGCTTCGTTGCGCGCCGTAACCTGATCGTCGCCGGACTTGCGGCTCCGTCTTTGCTTGCGAGCGGAGCGGGGTCGTTGGCTGGCGGAAAGCACGCCGCAGGGAGGAAGACGAAACCCGAAGAGAAGCCGACCGGCGCCGTCGAGGATCTGATGCGCGAGCACGGCGTGCTCAGGCGCTGCGTTCTCGCGTATCGCGAATGCGCCGGACGGCTACGGATGGAGCCCGAAGACGTGGATGCGTCGGCGCTCAACGACACGGCAAAATTGTTTCGCAGCTTCGGCGAGGAGTACCACGAAAAAAAGCTCGAAGAGGCGCACATCTTCCCGCGCGTTCGCCGGGCCGTTGCCGGCGCAGAAGCCTCGGTGCCCGCGCTGCTCGCACAGCACGCGCGCGGCCGTGAAATCACCGACTATATTCTGTCCGTGACAGGCGGCGCCCATGTCTCGGTCGCCGACGCCGAGATGCTTGCGCGCGCCTTTGATGCCTTCGAAATAATGTACGCCAACCATACCGCGCGCGAAGACACCATCGTCTTCCCGGCGTGGAAGGAACAATTGTCACCCGGCGAGCTCGCCGAGATGGGCAATCTCTTCGAGACCATCGAGCGCGCCGAATTCGGCGAGGACGGCTTCGACGATGCCGTGAAGCGCATCGCCGTGATCGAGGACAGGCTCGGGCTGCAAAACCTGGCGCAGTTCACCGCGCGGCCCGCGCCCGCCCGCACACCACTACAATCTCCCTGACACGGGTCGGAAGAAATTGCACGCGCCGCCCCGCTTTCGCGGGGTAAACTCCGCCGCGGAGAAGAAGATTCACAATGAGGCGGTGAGGCAGTGAGATTGCGCCGGGCCCCGCGCATCTAACGGACATTGCCGTAGCAGGCGGGCCAAAGGGCGGGGATGCGCGGTTCCCGCAAAAAAATGGCGCGCGCATTGCGCGCGCAACGAATCGGTGATGTACGACCGTACCACATGACGGCTATCTCACTGCCTCACCGCCTCACTGTTGATGGGCAGCCGACACAGCCGCGATCCTCGGAAAATGCCCCGCGTCTCCGCGTGCAAGTCCTCTCAAGATGTACCAGTACAAAAAATGGGCCTCATATCTCCAGGAGATGTGAGGCCCATGGGTGTGCTCCAACGGAACCTGATGTCAGTGATGCGCATGGTGCGTCGCGGGATGCGCGCGGTGATCCTTGTGCCGGTAGTCCTGGGCATGCGTGGCGCGCAGGCCCTCGATGCCGAATTCCTCGATCGCATGTTCCCACGACAGGAATTCTTCGATCGAAAGCGCGTAACGTTCGCAGGCTTCGCCGAGCGTCAGCAACCCGCCGCGTACCGCGGCCACCACCTGCGCCTTCTTGCGGCACACCCAACGTTGGGTATCGGGCGGTGGAAGGTCGGGCAACGTCAGCATCGCGCCGTCCGGTCCCAAGACATATTTCACAGGCGATCTTGAATGCCTGTCCAGGCGTCCCATGCCACTACCTCCTCGTTCGCTTCCCCCACATCAGCGAGAGTCGCGCCGCGAAATGGTGGTTCCGGGGCACCGCTCCCAAATCTTCAAAAGCGATTGAGAAAGAATGAACGCGAGGGTCGCGCGTTAGGACTCTCTTAACTCTTCAGCCGAGGCTGCGGCCGATCCAGATCACCCGGCCCATGATGGTGATGTCGTCGGGTTTGATATTGTCGAAGGTGCGATAGGCCGGATTGTCGGACTTGACCGTGAGGAGGCGCGTTACCGGATGCATCGAGATGCGCTTCACCTGGAGCATGTCGTCGATGCGGATCACGTACAGGCCTTCGCGACGCGGATTCGTCTGCGCCGGGTCGACGAGCGCATGGTCGCCGTCGTGCAGCGTTTCCCACATCGAATCGCCCGAGATTTCGAGCACGAACAGGCGATGGATGTCGCTCGCCATGCGGCGCAGCCACTGCTCGCGGAACATGAGGTGGCCAGCGGGCTCGTTGTCCTGCGCCAGCGCACCCGCGCCCGCCGCTGCCCGAAGGTCGAAAACAGGGACCGAGAGGTAATCCGGGGTCAGCCGCGTTTCCCCGGCGACCTCGCCAATGGTCACGTCGAAAATCTTTCCGAAGCGGCGCAGAAGCGGCAGCGAGAGGCGCTGGTCCTCGCGCTCATAGCGGCCGATCGAAACCGCGGTGGTATTGAGCTTTTCCGCCAGCTGCTGCTGGGACATCCCGCGCGCGTGGCGCAACTTGCCGATATTGTTCATAGCCGCAGTCAACAATACCGGAGAGTTTTGCGCTAGAACCAATACAGTTGACAATAGAACCATATCGGATATATTGCGCCAGTGAATCATCAGGAACGGCACCTATGCAGCCCCTGGACGACCTGGCTTCTCCGCCTCAAACCGGCCTGACCGCGCCCCAGCGCGCCTGCCTCGACGCAATCGAGGCCTATCTCGCCCGAACCCGAACCATGCCGAGCGTCGAGGACATTCGACTCGCGCTAGGGATGTCGTCGAAGGCGGGCGCGCTTCGCCTGCTGCGTCAGCTCGAAGAGCGCGGGCGCATTGCGCGCGTGCCGCACCGGGCCCGCGCGATGCGTTTGCTGTACGACCGCGAATGCCCGCGCTGTCAGGAAAGGCTTGCACCGTGAAAGCGCCGGGCAGGCGACAGGATCTCGGGTCGCGTACGAATCCCGGTACGATCCGATCGGGACACGATATCCTGTCCCGATTCTCGACGACGCGCCCGGCATTCGATGCGAGCCGCGTTTATCGCGACGCGCATGCGCGCTACGCGCAGGCGTTCCGCAGCGGCGACGTCAACGCCATCGAAGAAGCCTTCAGTCGGATGCAGGAGCTCGGGCGCGCATTTCGCGACGGCGCGCAATGGGCGGAGGAGAAGCTTTCGGCCCGGAAAGGCGGCGTGCGATGAGCCGCCGTTCGCGAAAAACCCGCGCGAGGCGGAGCGCGCCAAAGCACTGCGCGCCGAAAGCGGGGCCTTGTGATGTGTACATCCGGGAATTTGTCTCGGCAAGAACCGGCCGCGAAGAACGTTACCGCAACATCGGCGAGCACCCGCTGACGCTGGCCCATGCGCGCGGCAAGATCAGCGGCGAGCAGTTCGCGGCGGGCGAAGAGGTGCGCCGCCTGTACGAATTGCGCGGATTGAGCGGCCAGGACAGCACGTTGATGACGCCGGGCTCGGGCGGCACCGGCCCTGCCGTACCCATCAGCGAAGCGCAGCTCGATGCCGGACGCAGGCTCGCGCGGCTGCGTTCGCGCCTGAAGGATCGCGACTGGATCATTGTGGAAAAATTCTGCGGCGAAGGCTGGTCGATGGCCGAAGCCGTTCGCGCGGCGACGCTCTGCCATCCGAGCGGCGTCCTCTATCGTGTACAGGAGGCGCTCGACGAACTTGTGATCGCCGCCGGCGGCCGTATCGTGAAATCGGCGTAACCAACTGAACCTGCGTGAATTCGGTGTAACAAAGACCAGTCCGGGGCAAAGATTTCTTGCGCGTGAACGGATGATGAATAAATGCTTCAGAGCGCATTCCAATGCCGAATGCCAATCGCGAACAGTCAGGCGATCGGCCAATCATGGCATCGCGAACCGCATGGAAGGATGGACGTTATGAACCTGAAAGCAACGTTGATCGCGGGAGGGCTTGCTGCGGTGCTTGGCGCCGGCGCGGCCTTTGCGCAAGACTCGGGCAACCCGCCCCCACCGCCACCGCAGGCGCTCCATGCCCACCATCATCACGGGCATGGCGTCGCTACTGTCATCGAGGAAGAGGTGAGTGCAGGCCGGCTCAGTCAGAAGGAAGGTACGCTCATCGAGCAGAAGATCAAGGAAATGAAACGCGAGAGACGTGCCGAACGCCAGGCCAGGCGCGAAGGCATGGAGGGCAGTTACGGGCAAGGCAATCCGCCACCGCCACCGCAGAAATAGATTTTCGAAGGACGCTCGCTCGCCCTGAGCGAGCCCGCCTACCCCAGGGACTGCGATCCGGGGTTCGGCGGGTAAGCGCCTGCTGTCCGCCGAAGCCGCAAGGCGAAGGCGGATCGAGGTGTGAAGAGAGCGATGAGAGCCTCATGCGTCGACAAGCTCGGCATGAGGCTTTTTTTTGTACAGGTTGTCCTAGTGTCGGAAGTGCCGGATGCCGGTGAACGCCATCGCGAGTCCGGCGTCATCGGCCGCTGCAATCACTTCTGCGTCTCGCAATGAACCGCCCGGCTGAATGACGGCCGTGGCGCCGGCTTCGGCGACGGTGAGCAATCCGTCCGCGAACGGAAAAAACGCGTCGGACGCCGCGGCGGATCCCTTCGTCAGCGGCTCGGCAAGATGCGCCGCCGCGGCGGCCTCGCGCGCTTTCATCGCCGCCATCCGCGCGGCGTCGACGCGGCTCATCTGCCCGGCGCCGATGCCTGCGGTCTGCAGACCCTTCGCATAGACGATCGCGTTGGACTTCACGTGCTTGCAGACCGTGAAGGCGAACAGCATATCGACAATCTCTGACTCGCTCGGCTGTCGCTTCGTCACGATCCGGAGATCGTTTCGCCCTGCGGAAGCATTGTCGCGCGACTGTACAAGCATTCCGCCCGCGACACTCCTGAACGTGAGGCCGTCTGCGCGCGCATCCGGCAAGCCGCCGGCAAGCAGCAATCTCAGGTTCCTTCTCGCCGACAGGATCCTTCGCGCGTCTTCGTCCGCATCCGGCGCAATGATCACCTCGGTGAACAGTTTCGCGATTGCCTCCGCCGTTTCGCCGTCGAGTGTGCGGTTGAAGGCGAGAATGCCGCCATAGGCGCTGACCGGATCGCAGGCGAGGGCGTTCAGGTATGCCTCGCGCAGCGTCGACGCGAGCGCCACGCCGCAAGGGTTCGCGTGTTTCACGATCACGCAGGCGGCGTGCGCATCGGCATCGAATTCCGCCGCCAATTCGTACGCGGCGTCGGTATCGTTGATGTTGTTGTACGAAAGTTCCTTTCCCTGCAACTGATCCGCCGTCGCGACGCCGAAGCGCTTTTCGTCGGTCGCATAGAATGCCGCTCGCTGATGCGGATTCTCGCCATAGCGAAGCGTCTGCCGGAGCCGGCCGGCGAAGGCGCGACGTCGCGGCGCCGTCTGCGAATTCTGCGCAGCAAGCCAGTTCGATACCGCCGCGTCATAGGCAGCCGTTCGTGCGAAGGCGATCTGGGCGAGGTCGCGGCGCAGCTGTGGCGTTGTCGCTCCGTCGTGTACCGCCATTTCCGCGAGCACGCGTGCGTAGTCGTCCGGATCGGCAACGACCGTCACCCAGTCGTGATTCTTGGCGGCGGCACGGATCATCGCCGGTCCGCCGATGTCGATGTTCTCGATCGTCTCGCCAAAGGAGGCGCCGCGCGCGACCGCGGCTTCGAACGGATAAAGATTGGAGACGAGGAGATCGATGCCCTCGATGGTGTGCGCGCGCATGGCCGCCGCATGGTCCGCTTTGTCGCGCAGCGCGAGCAGGCCGCCGTGGATGGACGGGTGCAGCGTCTTGACGCGGCCGTCCATGATCTCGGGGAAGCCGGTAACCTCGGCTACGTCCGTTACGGGCAATCCGGCGACGCGCAGGGCCTTTGCGGTGCCACCCGTCGAGATAAGCGCGACGCCTCGTTCGGCCAGCGCGCGCGCGAACTCAACAAGGCCGATCTTGTCGGAAACCGAAATCAGCGCGCGGCGAATCGGGCGTAGCGTCATCGGTCGCGCTCTTACTTGCGAAAGAGCCAAAAGAGAAGCGTGACAACGACGCTGATCACGAGACAGGTGACTATCGGAAAATAGATTTGCAGGCCGGGCCGGTTGATCGCGATGTCTCCCGGCAGCCGCCCGAGCCCGAGCTGCCTGAGCCAGGGCCAGGCAAGGCCGGCCGCGACCAATGCCGCGCCGGCAACAATCAGGATTCGACGAATATCCAAACGGCTCACCCGAGGATGCAGGGGTTTAACCGCCAAGCCGCCAAGGCATCGCAGTTCACCACGGAGACACGGAGTTCATGGAGGAGACAAGTTGCGCGCCAAGGCGCGCGATAACCCCGCTCCGTGCTCTCTGCGTCTCCGTGGTTTTTTCTGCCTTGTGCCTTTGCGTCTTGGCGGTTCCTTTTTGGTCTCGCCTCGGCGATATGTTAATTTTATTGATTGCAATATTGATTTTTATAATTCTTGTGATAGATGGTTGCATGAAAGTGGATTTGTAGACCGAGATGGCGCAAGGGCAGGCGAGGGATTGGGGAGAACTGACCAGGCTGACCGGGGGTGAACCCCTCGTTGTTGAAAGGGTCCGCCTAGCCGGTGGCACGGCCATCGAAGGGGCGTTCGCGCTGCCGCGTCTCGCCCAGCTTTCGGCCGAAGACCAGGTTTTCGTCGCCGCCTTCGTGCGCGCGCACGGCTCCATCAAGGAGATGGAACAGGTCTTCGGCGTGAGCTACCCGACCGTAAAGGCGCGGCTCAATCGCATCGCGCAGAGCCTCGAATTCGTGGACGAGAATCCGCGGCCGTCGAAGGGCGACGTGCTCGAGCGCCTCCAGCGCTGCGAGATCACCGCCGCCGAGGCAGTGGCCGAACTCGAGGGGCTCGAATGATTCCGCTTCTCGCCGTCGTGCGCGTGGACGGGCCGATGCGCTTCCGGCTGTGGCTGCCCCTGTTCCTCCTCTGGATTCTGCTGCTGCCGTTCGCGCTCGTCCTGCTTCCTTTCGCACTTCTTCTGGTCGTCGCGCGCGGCGCGGCTGCGTGGTCGGTGATGCGCAGCACCTTTGAAATTCTCTCCGGAATGCGCGGAACGCATGTGGAGGTTTCCGCGCCGGGAAATTCCGTTTTTGTTCACATCTGGTAGGAGAACACCATGAACGAGCATCGCCGCAAAATTCTGGACATGCTGGCCGAAGGAAAGATCAGCGCCGACGAAGCCGAGCGGCTGCTCGCCGCTCTGGACAGAATTCCACCCGCGGTATCGACCACCGCCGCGGCTCGGCCCAATCCCAAATATCTGCGCGTTGTCGTGGATACGGACGAGGGCCTCGTGGGCGACACCACGACCAAGGTGAACATCCGCGTGCCGCTTCAGCTCTTGCGCGCGGGCGTGCGGCTTGCCGGGCTCATTCCGATGGAAGCGCGGGGGCATGTGAACGATGCCTTGCGGGAGAAGGGGATTGCCTTCGACATTTCCCAGCTGAAGCCGGAAAATCTCGAAGCGCTGATTGCGCAGATCAACGATCTCTCCGTCGACATCGATCACGCCAAGGGACAGGCGAAGGTGAAGGTCTTCTGCGAATAAACCGGCCCGCGCGTTTGTTGACGGGCGGCTGACCGCGGTTATGATCCGCCGCACCGTTCGCATTTTCCCGGTGGGCCCCTGTGGCGGAATGGTAGACGCGGCAGACTCAAAAGCGGATTTTTGTTACTTTCTTATGCAAAAACATCAATAAATACAAAAGCTTAGCAAAGTCAGCGAGTCACGCACTCCTCACGCACTTATGGACATTTTAACGAATTTCGCGTATGCGTATGTCCCAGACCCACGGCCTCATCGGCGGAAAGCTCCAGCTCTTCAAGCGGCCACGCAGCAGCTTCTGGCAGTGCAAAACCTATCTCGCCGCCCGCGAATGGCGCCATAGCACCAAAGAGCGCGATACGGAGCGGGCGAAAAGAATCGCCGAAGAATGGTACTTCACGCTCCAGCTCAAGCATCGATCAGGGGAGCTAAAAGGAGGCAAGCTGTTCAGAGCTGCCGCCGAGCGTTTCCTCCCCGAATACGAAGCCCTCACGGCCGGCGAACGAAATCCCGATTACGTCAAAGGCCATGGCGACAGGCTGCGCGTCCACCTGCTTCCCTATTTCGGCGACATGGTGGTCGGCGACATCACGCCGCAAACGGTGCAGGACTACCGCGTGCACCGGATGACATCGAAAAAAAATCCAAAAACGGGCGAACCGATGAGACCCGCCCGTAGCACTTTGCATCATGAGATCGTGACCCTTCGGCATGTCCTCAAAACCGCCCAACGCCTTGGCTGGATCACGTTCGTCCCCGACCTTTCTGCCCCGTACAAAGCTTCAGGCAAAATCAGCCATCGTGCCTGGTTTTCCCCGGAAGAATACAAGCAGCTTTACACCGCGACGCGCGAACGCGCGGAGAACCCGCCGCACGGCCGCTGGAAATGGGAATGCGAACAGCTGCACGACTACGTGCTCTTCATGGTGAACACCGGACTTCGCCCGGACGAAGCCGCACGGCTTGAGTTCCGGGATGTGGAAATCGTTAAAGACAAAGCCACCAACGAAACCATCCTCGAAATCAGCGTACGCGGCAAAAGAGGAGTCGGTTATTGCAAGAGCATGCCTGGCGCTGTGCTGCCCTTCGAGCGCCTGAAGGCGCGTAAGCGCTGGGACAAGCCCGCTGCCCATTTGCCGAAAGGCGGCAACTCGGCATCGACCGAAAGATCGCTAATATTGCCAAAACCTACGGACAGACTTTTCCCCAGTGAAAAACACACCCACCTCAACAACGTGCTAAACGAACAGAAGTTGAAGTTTGATCGTGAAGGTTTGCGCCGTAGCGCTTATTCGCTGCGGCACACGTACATCTGTCTCCGCCTGATGGAAGGTGCCGACATTTACGCCATCGCCAAAAACTGCCGCACCAGCGTCGAGATGATCGAAAAATTCTACGCAGCCCACATCAAAAATATGATCGATGCAGCGGCGGTTAACGTACGCAGGGACCGGTCAGACGACCGCCCCAAAAAGCGCGGGGCGAAGGCAAAGCGCTCAACGGCGGGAAAGGACAACGGGTACTCGAAGCCCCACCGATAATATTGGCCGACTCCGGACGGAGAAGGCTATGATGTCGATCCTCCAGCCTAGTCGCAGGGCGTTATGACTCTACGCAAGACCATTGAGGTCGTCACCCAACTCGCGGCAAAACGAGCAATCGCGAATTACGCGATTGCCGGCGCCGTGGCTGCGCTGAATTATATCGAGCCCATGCTCACCGAGGATCTCGATATCCTTGTCTCGGTGGACGGATTCGAAAAGCGCACTTCAGGCATTCTCGTTCTGGATCCGATCGAAAAAGCACTCGCCGCGATAGGCTACACGGAGCGCACAAATGTCGGCTTCAGGATTGAAGGTTGGCCCGTCCAATTCTTGCCCGTTGCTTCTCCCTTGGACGAGGAGGGGCTCGAAGCGGCCGTCGAGATTGACGTTGCCGAGCTGGGCGCGAAGCCCCTAAAGGCGCGCTGTCTTAGGGCCGAGCATGTTGTCGCAACAGCCCTAAAGGTGGGTAGACTCAAGGATTTAGCGAGGATTCAGGCATTTTTAGAGCAGGATGCAGTAGACTTAAAACGCTTGAAAAGCGTTCTTGAGAGGCACAATCTTATCGTCGCTTGGAGCAAGTTTTGCCTCAAGGCTGCGATCAAGAACCCGCTTTTGGAAATCGATTAAATGGACGATCGTCGAACGCACTATCCGGATAACTCTGAAATCCTGGCTCGCAAAGCCGAGGGGCGACGGGAGAATGCGCGCGCGACCTTCGCAGAGAAGATCGCAATTCTTGAGCGGTTGAAGGAGCGGGTTGCGCCAATTGTAAGATCGCGCGAGGCGCGAAGAGCTAACCACGCACATCAGCCGGCAGCTCGCGCCTGAACATCGTCCCCGCTAAAAATAATTGGCGAAAGCCACGCGTCCCGCTATAGCTTCGTATGCGTTGCCCCAGTGGCGAAACGGTAGACGCACGGCACTCAAAATGCCGCGCCCTTGCGGGCGTGTTGGTTCAAGTCCGACCTGGGGCACCATATTGCTTTGAACCGGCCATCGCAATTTACCGCTCGTCGCTCAATCAGGCATCGGTCAATTCATCTGCACCCACATATGGCTAAGCGCAATGTCGGGCATGCCAGTTTTTCGGGAATGAACAGAGCTCAAGCGCGCGACCCTGTGCTTCTCATCGTGTTGAATCAGGATCAAAGCATCTTTAGGTGGGCACCATTGCTGTATGAGTTTGATTTGCGGACTTCGGGGAGAGAACAAGGATTTCGTCCCCGGTGAGATCCTCTAGGCTCTCCCAATCTCTAATCAGGCTGTCCTGGAGAAAACCTCCATCCGCCGTCCTCGCTATGATTGTCACGAACGCAAGATATTTAGTCTGGACTGAGGCAAATAGCGCGCGGTCGAGAAACTGGGACAGCGGGATTTCAAGCTCGAACATTTCGGGGTCCCGAAAAGCATTGCGAATGTTAGCGCGAAAGGCCGGTCAGGGAGAAGAAGGCCAGGTGGCATCCGACTGCCTTTTGGGTGGTCGGAGGAGCGGACCGGGGTGAGGCAGCCGCCAGAGCTGGGCGTGAACAGAATACTGCAAATTGTTCACGGGGAGACGGCCTATGCGCCGGGCGATGGGAACCTTGCGGGTTGCCCAATTGGGCGGTCGCGCGTTTTGCACTGCCATTTTGTGCGCGACGCTGGCGTTTTTGGCGGGAGAAACGCCTCCGCGTCCAGCGGTGGCGCAGTCCTTTGACTGGGGAAACTACTGCAGATCACTCACGCACTACTCACGCACTCAAATAGAAAATGTAGGAGAATCAAAGACTTAAGTGTGTGAACGGCAGACTCAAAATCTGTTGCTGGCGACAGCGTGCTGGTTCAAGTCCGGCCAGGGGCACCAGAACTGTACGACGCCGATGCGCGGCGCCCGAATGGCCGTGGCTCGCGAACGGGAAGCTTTGCCGCGCCCGCTGCCGCCCCGGCGCGACGAAGACCCTGTTGTGGGATGGTCGGCGGAGCTGCCGCGGCACGTGTTCCACCGGCATAGGTTTCGAGCGCGGCGATCCGGCTTTCGATCGACGGGTGCGTCGCCCGCCATCCTTTCGGCGCCGAGAAGATCATCATGGCACGCAGCTGGTCGGGAAGGGCCGGCATTTCCCCATGTGCCGCTATTTTCCGCAGCGCGCTGATCAGAGCGTCGGGATTTTTCGTCAACGTGACCGCGCCGGCATCGGCCACGAATTCGCGGGTGCGCGACAACGCGAGTCTGCTCAGTACGGCCAGACCGGAAGAGAGAGCGGCGATGACCGCAGCGACCAGGACAAAGAAAATGCCCGCACCCCCGCTTGTACGGAGCGCCAGGTTGCGGGTGGACGCGCCGGTCTTTCCGCCGCCCAACATGCGTCCGCCGCTGACCAGGAATCCCACGAAGATTCCGGCCACGGTCATCAGGCGCACGTCGCGGCAGCGGATGTGCGTCATCTCGTGCGCAAGCACGGCTTCGAGTTCGTCGCTGGACAGGGTGTGCAACAGCCCGCGCGTCACCGTCACGGCCGAATCGGCGGGGGTCCAGCCGCTGGCGCAGGCGTTGAGCGCGTCGGTCTCGATGATCTCGACTCCCGGCATCGGCAGTCCGGCTCCGATGGCGAGCGCCTCGACCATATTGTACAGTTCTGGTTCGAGCGAGCGCGGCGTTCGCTGCGCGGCCGTACCCTGCCGGATCAGTTCTTCGCGCATCAGCCAGGCATAGGCCAGCCAGCCTGCGAGGAGCAGGACGGGCAGCCATGCATATTTTATCGCGACATGCTCGGCCGTCTGTAGTCCGAAAATCCAATGCGGGGTTGCGAGCTGGTGATTGGTCTGGAGCTGTACGTTGACGATTCGCAGGTCGAATCCGATGGACGCGTAGAACAGGCATCCGGCGAGCCACAGAAACGCGATATAGATCGCGAAACCGGCCAAGAGCGCCGTCGCCCGCAGATCGTTGTTGCGGATATGGCCGTAGAGGCCATGCGCCGCGAACATTGTCTAGAACGCGACCGACGGCGCCGTGTCGATCCTGCCGCGGTTCTCGTCAGACACGATTCCCGGATCGCGCGGAAGAAAGCGGCAGATCGCGGCTATGATGTTGGCGGGAAACTGCGTGCGCGTGGTATTGTATTCGGCGACAACATTGTTAAGAAACCGGCGTGCCGCTGCGATCTTGTTCTCGACGTCCCCGAGGTCGGCCTGCAACTGCAGGAATACGGACGAGGCCTTGAGCTCCGGGTACTGTTCGGCAACGGCGAAGAGTCGGCCCAGCGCGGATCCGAGCGACGCCTCCGCGGCCGTTTGATCCGGGCCGCCCTGCGCCGTCATCGCGGCCTTTCGAGCTCGGGCAACAGCCTCGAATGTTCCCTGCTCGTGGGCGGCGTAGCCCTTTACCGTGGCGACGAGGTTCGGGATCAGATCGTTCCGCTGCCGCAGCTGTACGTCGACGTCCGCCGCAGCCTGCTCGCAGCGCCGCCCCAGCGCGATGAGCCAGTTATAGACGCTGTTCGCGCCGAGCACGACAAGGAACGTCACGGCGCCCGCACCGACGACAATGTACGTATCCGACATAAGCGGCACACTCCGGTGAAGGACGGGATTTTGTTCTATCGCACTTAGGAATGTGTTATCGAACGTGATTGAAAAAGGGTTAGCGGCTCGCCCGAAATTCAGTGGTGCCCGTTCAGCGGACAGCCCACCCAGCCTGCTCAACTTTTGGTCCGCTTGAGGCTTTCGGTGGCCTGCGGGCGGTCCGCTCACGATCCACCAGGCGTGGCAGTGTCAGGCTGTTTAGCGACGCGAGACGATTTCTGTGCCAACCATCGCCTTCCGAGATATCCGCCAGCGCTTACAAGCAGTCCGCCGAAACCTCCGAGTGCCCATTTCCAGGGCGAAGTGTCGCTGATCAAGCTTGCGATCTCATACAACGGGTTGACCTTCACCTTGATGACGCGGTGGAGAACGATAACGTCATGGTAAGGCGTCGTCCTATCGGGCAGTTTCAATCGTACTGACGCCTTCATGTTAAGGTACCGCGATGGACCGTACTCTGTCGGCGTTACGTCGAAAGTCCACTCTTGAAACGGATCCACTGCGGAAATCGTCTTCACCGCGCTGTTGTCGTCGCCCTCACGTTTGACGGTAAAGCCGTTCCCATAGACATCTACGGACATGATGGCGCCGACTCTCAAAGTCGCCGTACGAACAGCGCCGGAGCCCACAAGGTTCTCGCGCAATACCCCTGAGAACTTTTGTCGCGATACTCTGACCTGGAATGTGTACGTTATGCCTTCAGTCATTTCTACAGGTGGGTTAAAGACGATAGTCCCGTTTGGCAGCGATCTCAGCTCCGCATCTATTGCCGCCTTTTCTTGTTCGAAATCACTGACCGTGGAAGCAGGAGCGCCTGAGGTTGCGGCGCCTCCGCTTACGCATGCTGCGCATCCACTTCCGGCATCCCCATTCGCCAGAGCTTCGCGTCTCATTGCGCTGATCTGTGACAGCTCCTGTTCAGTAGAGGGAGCAGTGTGCCGATTATCCGCTCCTGGCATCTTCGGGGCGTCGTAGTCAAAGAACGTAAAGGATATCGTTGGCGATGGTACATCTTCCGCCGCCGATGTGGATTGAAGAAGGGGCGGAGCAGCCGGCGAGAACAGTCTTGACTCTGAGATGATGCTGTAACCACCAATCAAAGCTAGAAGGAAAAAGCAGCACGGAACGGCAATCGTAACACTATGGAAGTAAGACCGCTTTGGCCTTCGCACGTCTTCGCGACCAAGATGCAGGGTGCGCGGCGAGATGAGCGTCATAGTTGGGCCGTCATTGAGAACGGAGACCAGCTGAACCGTGCGCTCACCACACTTGGGTAGCTATTTAGTTTGTACCCCATACCCCAACGCCTCGGAAGCTCCGGGCGCGAAAATATAGAACGTTTCGGGGCAAGATGCACTCGATTCTTGAGGAAGTGATCGCCGGCAGCATCGAAACCCGGCGGTACGCACCGAGCTGCTCTCAAGAGCCAAAAAAAGCAGTTCGATCAAGAATTTATACCGGTCAGTTCATGAGGGTGTATCGGCGGCGATCGCGAGCTGGCTCGTGTCCTGTTGGCGTCGCCAGCGGCGATTTTTGCGGCTTCAGGAATGCGAGTGCAACTGATCCGGCAGAGCAAATCAGCGTTCCGAAAGCGCGCCGGCGATGGCATGCCACATCGGTTTGCGGTGGAAATCGCGGTCGAGCGGCAGCATGCGGGGACTGTAGCCGGCGAGTCTTTGCCGAAGATCGGGCGGGTCGAGAAAGCGGTCGCTAAGGCCCCAGGTCAGGATCATCGTTGAACCGCCTTCGATCATCACGTCCAGAAATCTGCGGCTCGCGTCGGCAACGGCGGAGTCGCGGCGAGCGATATCCAGCGGACCGCCGCTGTCGTCCACGTCGTGTTCGGTGACGAGAATGCGCAAGCCCATGCCCCGCACTTTCGCAAGAAACCCGCCCAGTTTTGCCGCGTCGACCGGCGTGCCGAACGCGCGCAGATGCCCCTGAAGACCCAGGCCTTCGATCGGTACGCCGCGCGCGAGCGCCCCCTCGAGAAAGCCCAGTGTTGCGGCACGAAATGTGTCGTTCGCCGGCCCGCCCAGTTCGCAGCCCCAGTCATTGTACACGAGCAGCGCATCCGGATCGGCCGATTTCGCCGCATGAAAAGCAAGGTCGATGTAAGCCGGCCCGAAAGCATCCAGCCAGAACGTCCGGCGCAGGAAATCGGACCGTCCGTCCGTGGGGGCGATCGCCTCGTTGACCACGTCCCATGAATGTACATCGCCGCGAAAATGACGGACGACGTTGTCGATGTAGGACACGATCAGCGAATCGTCGCGCGAAGCGCGGACTGCCTCTTCGAGCCAGTCCGGGTTGCGCCTGTGCCAGACAAGCGGGTGCCCCCGCAATTTCATGCCGTGGGCGTGGGCGAAAGCGAGTATCCGATCGCAGGCCGACAGGTCGAACGTCCCGCGCACCCGTTCCACGACGTTACGCTTCATTTCGTATTCGGGAACGAGAATTGCGGCTTCGCCGGCCAGTGCGTGAGCGAAAGCGCCGTCTGCCAACTCGAATGTGCTGACTGCAGTGCCGTACAGTCTGCGGTGCCGTGCAGCGATGCTGCCCAATCCCGCCGGCGTATCGTCCAGTATGGCGGGCCGCAATTGTGCCGCCCTTGCCGCGCCCATGCACGCCGCAGCGGATGCGCATCGCAGAAGGTGGCGGCGCGACAGCATGGCTGCGCTAGCGCAGCGCCGCGCGCGCCAGAGGATTGTTCCGCCCCGGCGTGCCGGGCGATGGCGCGATCACCCAATCGGCGCATCTGCGGTAGGCGCGGTCGGAAAGAAATATTTGCAGGAAAACGACGGCGGCGAGTGTCGGCCGATAACAGCCGCGCAGTACAGCCTGGAGCCACAGATTCATGGCTGCGAACGCGTCGGTCATTGCGACGCCTTTCGCGATCATCCAGCCGCGCCCGCCATGATAGGCCCGCGGCGGAATCTGCGACCGCAGTGTCTCGATCCATGGCAGGAGGCGGGCGGTTTTTCGACCCGCCGAAACCCGCGTCGGACTCCCTTCGTCCCGCCACACCGCGGCGGGTTCGGGGGCCATCAGAAACCGGCAGCCGGCAAGAAACAGGCGAATCGCAAAATCGGTGTCCTGCGAGCAGGGGAGACTCGCATTGTAACGTACGCGCGTCGCCAACTCCCGAGGCACGACAAGTGTTATCGTCGGCACGAACCCGCGTCTGCACAGAAGATAGTTCGCCATGTGCTCGCCCTCGGCGAGCGCATAGGGCGGCTTGACGAAGGAAATGCCGTTTCCACGGTCGACAATCATCGGGGCATAAGCCGCAACGTTTTCCGTACCGGTGAGAAGGCGCCGCATGACAGCAAGATGATGCGGCAGGAACGTATCGTCCGAATCGAGGAAAGCGACGAAGCGGCCTCCGGCGAGATCGATTCCGGCGTTGCGGGCTGCGCCGCCGCCGCCGTTCGTTTGCCTCACAAAACGGATGCGCGGATCATTGAACGCGGCCACCACCGACTGCGGATCGTCGTGCGAACCGTCATCGACGATGATGATCTCGAAGTCGTGCTCCGTCTGCGAGAGTACGGAATCGAGTGCTGTACCGATCGAATGCGCGCGGTCATAGACCGGGATGACGACCGAGAAGAAGGGCGTCATCGCGTGCCGCTCCCGGTGAGGGCTCTAGACGCCGAATTCAGTTGGCGGAGCACAGCGAGCGTCACGAGAAAGGCGACCCACGCAGGGCCGTCGCCCTCCATGAAGTCCGATTCCAGAAAGTTGTGCAGGACCATGAAGACGAACACGGATGCGAGAGCCGACTTCGTCGCGAGGTTGCGCGGGTCGAGCCTCCAAAGCACACGCGCAGGCACGGCGACAAGGGCGATCAGCGCCAACAGGAAACCCACGCCGCCGACGGTCACCAGGAGCTGAAGATACGCGTTATGGCCGTGACTCTCGTTCTGCACCCAAACGTCTGCGACGTAATTGTGCAGCGGGGGAACCGCGCCGGAATCGGAGAAGGTTCCAAAGCCATAGCCGAGGAGCGGATGGTCGTGGATGAATGCCAGCTCCGCCTGCCAGATCGCGGTGCGGCCCGTGAGCTGGTTCGGATCCTCGAACGCGTGGGAGATCGCACCGGCATCCACGCCCGCCCACGCCGCGGCGGCCAGAATGCCGAGCAGCAGGAAGACGCACAGAATCGCCCGGTCGATGCCGCGCCGCCACGTCGCGCGGTAGATGCATCCCGCGGCGAGCGCAAAAGGCAGGATACCCAGCGAGGACCTGGAACGCGTCATGATCGTAAAGCCGACGGCCGCGACAAACAGCGCCCAATGGGCAAAGCGCCGCGTATCCATGGCACGGAAGAAAAAGAGTATTGCGGTGATGGCGCTCACCGCGCCGGCAATATTCTTGTGATAATAGAGGCCGCGCCAGTCACCAACGAGCTGCGTTTCGGTCTCACCGGGAAGGTGCACCGCATTCTGTACGGTCAGTATCGAGATCCAGTTGATGACCAGCACCGTCGCCAGCACGGCGCGGGTAAGCGCGAGGCTTCGTTCCCCGCCCACGGTCGAGACGCCGATGGCGACCGAAGCGATGATGACGAATTCCAGCGCGACACGCCGCAGTACGACGTCCGGCGCTGTTGCCCAAAGCGCGCTCATGCCACACCATACGAGCAAAAGCGCGAGACTGGGCGACATGGAAAACATGGCGCGCAGTCCGTGCTTGTCCAAAGCAGCCACGGAGACGAGCGCGAGCGCGCCCAGATAGGCAAGTTGGCGCACCACGTCGCCGGCGCCGCCGAGACCGGCCCCCGTTGCTGCAAGCACGGCGGGATCCCGCGTCGCGAAGGGCTGCAGCGTTACGAAAACGAGCAGCAGAACGAGAAGGAAAGCGCCCTCCGCAAAAGGTATTCCGATCCGCGGCCGAGAGACGAGCGGTGGAGCTATGGCAATGGCTTCCCCCCTCACGGACGTTTATCCAGGCAGGAAAGAGCGTCTCTTGTCTCGAAGACCAGATGCGGGTCGGGCATCGAAAACAGGCCGGGCGCGTCGCGGTTTCGGGCCAAATTGCACCTGCCTCTCTTCGCATTTGGTTAACGGAAACTCTCGCGACTCCCGGAGCCCGGTCCTTGTCATCCCTTGTTCCGCCGTTGCAGGCTGCGTTGCCACACGATCAGGGGGCCGCTGGGCACTGCGCGGATGTGCGCCGTCGGCCTGGCGGAACCGTCATTGGTCCTTTGCTGCCATCATCAGGGAGCTGAAATGCGTGCTGCCCACCGTCATGCTCCCTACGCCCTGACGCGGAGCTGCCCTGACTAAAATGCCGATCGTCGCAATTGATCACGTACAGCTCGCAATGCCGCCCAATGGCGAAGAGGCTGCACGCGCATTCTACCGCGATGTGTTGGGAATCCCCGAGGTGCCGAAACCGGCAGAACTCGCCGCACGCGGCGGCTGCTGGTTCGAAAGCGGCGCTCTGAAAGTGCATCTCGGCGTGGAGGCGGATTTCCGTCCCGCGCGCAAGGCGCACCCGGCATTTGCGGTTCGCGGTCTTGCCGAACTTGTCGCGCGGCTGCAGGAGGCAGGATATGAAATCCGGAAAGCCGATCTCGCGGATACCCATCGCGTCTTCACCTTCGATCCCTTCGGCAACCGCATCGAATTGACAGAGGTCGCAAGGGATTGAGCGGGGCGGCTGCAACATATCTCTTCGCGAGATGGGACAGCTTCTACGTCATCGTCGGCTCGGCCGCCGGTGCATTGATCGGTCTGCAGTTCGTGGTGATGACATTGATTGCCGAGCGGCCGCCCGTGCGCGCCGCAGAAGCGGGAGCCGCTTTTGCCACGCCCACGATTGTACATTTCAGCGCCGTGCTTCTTGTCTCGGCGCTCCTTCGGGCACCCTGGGACGAAATCGTTCCGGCAATGACGGTTTGCGGCCTGGTGGGGATTGCCGGAACAATCTATGCACTTCTCACGACAATGCGCATGCGCCGGCAGGACGCTTACAGGCCCGATTTCGAGGACTGGCTGTTTCACTGTCTCGTGCCGCTCGCCGCCTATGCGGACCTCGCAGGATCGGCCGCGCTGGGGCTGGCGCACCTTCGTATTGCACTTTTCTGGATGGGGGGCGCGATCCTCGTGCTGCTTTTTTGCGGCATACACAATGCCTGGGATGCTACCGCCTACCACGTTCTTGTACAGCGGCGGGAGAAGCCCCCGCCGGAGTGAAGTCGGCTTTGCGAATTCCGACCCGACTGCCAGACGTGAGGCCGACACGGTAACGATTTCGTGACGAAACATTATCCGGAGGATTTCTGCGGGTGCCTTGAGCTACCGTTATCTTCCGTCCGCCATTGCGGGGAGGGATCATGCCGCGGCGCATCCTGATTTTCGTCTTGCTCTCGGCACTCGCCGTCCCGGCCAGAGCGCAAACGGTGCATCAACTCAGAAATAACGCGCCTGACGGGGCCGAATGGCGACCAGGCTGGCGACGAATGGGCCGCGCTGCTCCCAAGCGGTGATGCGCTCGTCGAGGGAAACAGGGAGACTGTACGAGTTCGACGGATTGGCCCTGACGCCGGAGCCTGTAAACGTTGGCGGAGACGCGACGCGCCTGCTGCTGCCTTCAGGCGCGGCGCTCATCGGAGGCAGCGAAATCTATGTCGGCAGCGGAACTTATCGGGCCGCATGGCGGCCGACTATTAGGGATTGTCCAGCCAGCGTGACGCGCGGCTCGACCTATGCGATCTCCGGCACCCAGTTCAACGGATTGTCGCAGGCCAATGCATTTGGCGACGAACTCGAAGTGGCGACCAACTTTCCACTCGTTCGCATCACCAACGACGCCACCCACGACACGTTCTATGCCCGCACGCATGATCACAGCTCGATGGCCGCAGCGACGGGGACCACGACGGTTTCAACGAATTTTGACGTGCGCGCGAACGCGCAGACCGGCGCGAGTTCGCTTGTCGTGGTGGCGAACGGAATTCCGTCGGAAGCCGTTTCCATAACGATAAAATGGCAGCCTGCTTTACCTGCAAAATAAAGCCGGGGTTGGTTCAGTCGCCCACAAGAATCCTGATCGTGTTCGTGCCCCGCGGCGAACCAAGACCGCCCAGGAGATCGTAGCCTTTCACCGCCGGGTATTTGCCGCTTGCGTGATGGGCCACGTCATGCAGAATTTTCGGGTTGGTCGCGTAAGCGGGATACAGGATCGGATTGATGAAGCCGACCGTGGACTTTCCTTCGCGCACCGCCTGCTCGTTGGCGAGCGCCGCGAACCCCGCCCAGATCGGCGACGCGAAGCTCGTACCGCCCCAGCCGCCTTCACAACGTCCTTTGGCGCAAATCATCATGTCGAAATCGGCATTTGCGGAGACGTCGGAGACATTGCGACGCGTGGTTGAGCCTTTGTTTTCGGCGTTGATGTAGGGAAGCTGGTACGGCTCGATCGTTATTCTTTTGTCGAGCGACGGTCCCGATGCGCTGTATTTCCAACCCGCCTCCGATTTCCGGGTGCCGCCCGGCCCGGTGGTCACGAGGTCGGTGCCGCCGACGGCAATGATGTTCGCGTCTTCCTCCGGCCAGGGGTAGCTCTTCCTCAACGTCCTGTCGTCGCCGCTTGCCGTGAACCAGGACTGTCCCTGCGCAGCCATCTCCTGGTAGATCGGATCCTCGACTGCGAAGTGTTCTTTGTAGCCCCACGACGTGCTCAGCTGCTTGCTGGTGTCATCGGAGGCCATCTGTTCTTCGATGGCCACGGGATCCTTGGCGACATAGACCTGTACCTGGTCAAGGCCGGGCGCCATCGAGATTGCGTAATCGATATCGAGCGTCTGTTCGCCGTCGTTGCAACTGCCGCAATCCACCGCTGTGCCGTCGACAGAAATGCCGTTCACCGGCACTTTCAGCTTCTGGTTGAAAGTCTTGAAATAGAGCGGAATGTCCTTCGGAATGTAACCTTCGAGTTCCATAAGTCCGACCGACTGCCCCTTGCCTGTCAGCTTTGCTCTGGTGCCGGTCCCGTAATAGGCGGCGCGAAAATCGCTACCGATGAAGTTGCCGTCGGGACCTGACCCGGTGCCCGTGTGCCGTGCGCTCTCCTGCGACCGGACAAACCTGGGAACGGGAAGCTGATACGAATCGAGGCCGCTGATCGACAACGCCGGCACGTTGAGCGCGAGCGTGGGTTCGCGGTCCGGCGCCATGAAATTGCGATTCTCCGTCGGGTGTCTGTAGAGATTGAGCCTGAGGTTGAGTACGCGTTCGATATCGGATACGCGACCCTCGATCTGGAACATGTAGCGATTGGCAAATGTATGCGTAACGGCGAGGCCGTTGCCGTTGAAGAACTTCATCGCCGAGTCGTAGTCGCTTTGCGACGGTCCGAAGCGTTCGGTAAACTCTGCAACCGATAGATAATGGCGGAACAGCACGCTGTGCGGATTGTAAATCTGGTCGTCGAGGAGGCTCCGAAGGCCGGCGAGATTGCGCATGGGAAGCACGACCTCGAGGCGCAAATGCGTCGCCGGATCCACGTGTCCTGCATACGCCGCACCGCGAAGGACAACCGCGGCAGGAACGACGTGCGACTGGAGCGTTGCGGCACACAATGGAATCGGTACTGCCATCACGGACTGGACGACAAGCGCGCGAACGGCGAGCGGTGTTTTCATGGGTATCCCTTCCTGCGGCGAGCCGGGAAGGTGCGCCACAGGTGGGGGCAGGTCAAGCGTGAAGGGATTGGCGCATGAAACGCAGCGCGGGCATCCTTCTCTATCGAACCCGACCGCACGGGCAGCAGTTTTTCCTTGTGCATCCCGGGGGGCCGTTCTGGGCCAGGAAAGACGAAGCCGCCTGGTCAATTCCAAAAGGTTTGTACGAGGAAGGTGAAGATCCGCTCGACGCGGCGAGGCGCGAGTTTGCGGAAGAAACCGGTCTGTCGGTCGGGGGCGATTTCGTTTCGCTCGGCGAATTCAGGCAGCCGGGCGGGAAGATGGTTTCCGCATGGCTCCTGGAAGGCGACTGCGATCCCGGCACGCTGAAAAGCAATCTTTTCTCGATCGAGTGGCCGCCGCGCTCGGGAAAGATGACGGAATTTCCGGAGGTTGATCGGGCGGGCTGGTTTTCGGCGGAAGAGGCCACGGTCAAAATCCATTACGGCCAGAAGCCGATAATCGAATGCGCCGTGCAGCGATTGGACGCCGCAATTTCCAAAAAATAAGGATGCCATGGTCCGCACATTGCGGGTGGCCGCTGCAGGGCAGGGCGCTCCGGTGGTCACGATGGGCGCCAGGTCGTTTTCCGCAAGCTAGGGCAAAACCGGAATACGGCGAGGCGTTTTCTCGTCAGAGAGACAGGCGTATGTTTCGTGCAAAGGAGATCGCCATGAAAAACGCCACTCTGGTTTTCGCTGCGGGATTGATTTGCGCGGCGCCTGCGGCGGCGCAACCGCCGCAGCAGAACGCCTGTTTCCTGATCAACCAGTTCAACGGCTGGAAGTCGCCGGACACAAGAACCATCTTCATTCGAGTCGGCCTGGATCGCATCTTTCGTCTCGATCTCGCCAACAACTGTTCCCTGCTGGCGATGCCGAACGTACATCTGATCACAAAGACGCGAGGACCAGACCTCGTCTGTTCGGCAATCGACTGGGACCTGTCGGTTTCGGAGTCGCCGCCGGGCAACATTCCCCAGCCCTGCATCGTCAAAAAAATGACGCTGCTGTCCCCGGGAGAAGCTGCAGCCATTCCGCCAAAATTTCGGCCGTGATTTAATTCTGCCGACAGAAGCGCGACCTGACGGAGAGCTGGCGCCGAAGTTCAATGGCTGGAACGGGCCGCGTGGCGCTGGGCGTTCTTGGAGTGCTCGTGACCGCCAGCCGCGCAATCCTGTACAAGGGGAAATTGACAATCCGGTCAAACCGGCGCCTTGCGGTTGCCGCCAGAATGGCCGGGGAGGCGGCCGAGCGTGCCGCAGTGGCGAATGTACGCGCGGCCGAGGCAAACGAGCGCGCCCACAAAGCGGGATTGGCGATGGAGGCGTTCAGGATCGCCATGAGAAGTAAGGGTCACGAAGGGCGGACGATGTCCGCGTCGTTGATTCCCCCCAGAAAAGTCTCGGCTGCGAGTTCGGCGATGCGGGCAGGTCTGACCGGTCCGTCAGGATCGAGCCAGGTGTGCATCCAGTTGATCATGCCGAACCAGAGCATTGCGGCGGGCGCCCGCATCCCTGTCTCAAGATCGGGCCGCAGTTTCGCAAGAATGTTCTCCACGATTTCAATGAGCCGTCGTTGAATGCCGATTACAGTCGCGCGCTGTTCTTTCGAGAGCCGCTGCAGCTCATTGAGGAGCACGCGCTGGCGTGACGCCGCGCCGGCATAGAGCCGAACAAACGCCAGGGTCAGTTCGCGCAGTTTCTCGGCAGGCGCGATATTCTGCTCCGCGATCTCCTCCGCGGCGTCGAGCAGTGCGCGGACATGGCCATGCATGACATCGAAGAGAATGTCTTCCTTGGAATCGTAGTAATGATAGATCAGCGATTTCGAGGTTTGGCATGCCTCGGCCAGATCGGCGAGCGAGGCGCCGAGAAAGCCCCGTTCCGCAAACAGCCGCGCCGCGTGCTCCACAATGGCGGCACGGCGATCCTCGAAATCCGCGGCCTGGGTTCGCGCCAACTCGGCCCCCGTTGAAAACCGACCGTCCGTCCGGTTAATTCACGCGCGGCTTCAATTCAAGCGGACCCATTGGTGGCAGCCATCGAGCGCGTAGCCCTCGCAAACAGCCCCGACCCCGAGATCGACTGGCGGCGCGTCGCGTATCTTCTGCACGTGTCGCGTGCGCTCGATGCTATCGAGGAGACCAAGCTCGTTCCAGAGCGCAAAATCTTCTATCAATTCTCTGCGCGCGGCCACGACCTTGCGCAGATTTTGCTGGGGCTGCAGCTCACGCACAAGAACGACGCGATCTGCGGTTATTACCGTTCGCGGCCTGTTCTTCTGACTCTCGGCGTGCCTGTCGCTGACACGCTCGGCTCCTGCATGGCGCGCGCCGGCGGCTACTCCGATGGTCGCGACATTGGTGCTGTGTTCAACTTCCCCAATCCGGACGGGGCGTCGGCGCTGCCGATGTGCGGCGGCGTTGGCGCGCAATTCACGCCGACCGCGGGGTGGGCGCAGGCGCTCCTCTATCGCCGCGGCGTGTTGGGCGAGAAGGAATGCGAACGCGCAATTGGGGTCGTTCTCGGCGGCGATGCGTCGGTCGCAACCAACGGCTTCTGGTCGGCGCTCACCATCGCCACGACACTCAAGCTGCCGATGCTGTTCTATATCGAGGATAACGGCTTCGGAATCTCGGTGCCTTCCGTCCTGCAGACCCCGGGGGGTGATGTCGCGAAGAATCTCGCGAGCTTTTCCGGCCTGCACGTGCTCTCCGGAGACGGTACAGAACCCGCGGAGGCGGCACGACTGATCAAGCACGCGGTGCGGCATGCGCGCGAGCGGCTGGGGCCGGTGCTGCTCCGGCTTGCGGTTCCGAGGCTCGAGGGCCATTCCTTCCAGGACACGCAAACGTACAAATCGGACGACCTTGTCGCATCGGAGCGCGCGCGCGATCCGCTGCCGAAATTGCGCGATTACCTCGTCCCCGCGGAACTGGACGGGCGCGAATGGGACCGCTCTGCGGCCGAGGCCGTGGACGCGGCGGAACGTGCGCGCGAAGAAGCGGAAGCCCGTCCGGTCGCCGATCTGGAAGGTACGGCGTCACACGTTTTCTTCGATGGCGTGATGCAAAAGGAAGGCGGGCAATGGG
>DATGGN010000010.1:0-27540 GCA_035308485.1 Rhizomicrobium sp. | reverse complement strand
AAACCGGTCGGGCTCGTCCATATCGCCGCGGCGCGCGATGGCCGCGCGACGCTGCACGAACACCACCTTTTCGGCGACATCGGCCGCCATGAAATCCGGATCGCAAGCGTACAGGCGGCGCTGCGGCTACTGCTTCGACTTCTGTGACAACGTCCGCGCGCGTGCTTCGAACGCGTTGGTCATCTGCATCATCACGAGACCGAGTGCCGCGCCCGCGACGCGGCCCAGTATCCGGCTCTTGAATTCGAAGCTTATCGAAAAGTCCACGCGGCAATCGCTGCCGGCGGGCGCAAATCGCCAGTGATTCTCAAGCTGTCGGAACGGCCCCTCCGTCTGGGCCACATCGATGCGGCCGTGCGGCTCGAGTTCCACGCGGCTTGTGTACCGTTCGCGCAGTGCCTTGTAACCGATGAGCGTCTCCGCCAGCAGCACTTCGCCCGAGGCCGACTTTTCGCGCGAGAGGATTCGAAGACCTGCACACCAGGGCAGGAATTCCGGATAGCGCTCGACGTCGGCCACGATCGCATAGATGAAATCGTGCGGATACGGGAGGATTCGCGACTCGGAATGTGAAGGCAATTGCGGGCTCTTATCGTCCGGTGCTCGCTGCGCGCGCGGATTTCAGAGCCGCGAAATCGCGATCGGCATGGTACGAGGATCGCGTCAGGGGCGTGGCCGAGACCATCAGGAATCCCTTCGCGCGCGCGATCTGTTCCAGGCTCTGGAATTCCTCCGGCGTCCAGAAGCGCGCGACCGCGGCGTGCTTTCGCGAAGGCTGCAGATACTGCCCGATGGTGAGGAAATCGACACCCGCGGCGCGGAGATCGTCCATGACCTGCATGACTTCTTCGCGGCTTTCGCCCAATCCCACCATTAGCCCCGATTTGGTGAACCCCGCGGGCGCGATTTCCTTCGCGCGCTCGAGCAGGCGCAGAGACGCGTAATAGCGAGCGCCGGGACGTACGGTCAGATAAAGCCGCGGTACGGTTTCGAGATTGTGGTTGAACACATCCGGCCCTGCATCCATCACGGTCTCGATGGCGCCCGGCTTGCGCAGGAAGTCCGGCGTCAGTACTTCGATTGTCGTTTCGGGATTGAGGCGCCGAATGGCGCAAATGACGGCTGCGAAATGCGTGGCACCCCCGTCGGCAAGATCGTCGCGATCGACCGAGGTGATGACAATGTGCTTCAAGCCCAACTGCCGCGTTGCCTCGGCGACCCGCTCGGGTTCGCCCACATCGAGCGGCCCAGGCAGCCCCGTCTTTACGTTGCAGAAGGCGCAGGCACGCGTGCACGTGTCGCCCATGATCATCATCGTGGCATGGCGGTGCGTCCAGCACTCGCCGATGTTCGGGCAGCCCGCCTCCTCGCACACGGTGTGAAGCCCAAGCGCGCGGACGATGTTCCTCGTTTCCTGGTATTCGCGGCTGCCCGGTGCCTTGACGCGGATCCAGTCAGGCTTGCGCTGGAGGGCCGTATCAGGCCGGTGCGCTTTTTCGGGATGTCTCAGCGCCCGCCGCTCCCTTGTGTCCTGATCGATCACGATGGCCATGGGGCTTAGATATAGCCTCCTGCCACCAAAATCACGCCCGGCCTTCCTTCCCTCGGGTCCGCTCGCAGGAGAGGGAAATGAAGGCTAATCTCATCGGCATGACGCTGGCCACCATTGCCGCCGCTTCCGGGGAGGAGATCGTCCCCTTCGATCTGCCGCGCGCACAGAAATCGCTGTTCCAGGCGCTGATCGATGCGCGCAAAGCCCATGGCGGGTCCACGACCGCCATTGTCGATGGCGACGAGCGGCCGCTCTCCTACGACGAGATCGTGCGCGGCGCGCTTGCGCTCGGGAGCGCGCTTCGCGAGGGAACCAGACACGCGGAAGCCGTAGCGATCATGCTGCCCTCCGGCGCCGCAGCGGTCATCAGCTTCTTCGGCGTCTCGGCATACGGCCGCATTCCCGCGATGCTCAATTTCACCGCCGGCGCCGCTGCCATGCGCGCCGCCCTGAAGATGACGCGCGTGAAGCGGATCATCACCGCGCGCCGCTTCATCGAACTCGGCAAGTTCGATTCGCTGATCAACGAACTGAAGCAGGATGCGGAGATCGTCCATCTCGAAGATGTCCGCGCCAGGGTTTCGCTGCGCGACAAGGCCGCGGCCGGCATCGGGCAGTTTGCGCCGTGGCTCGTTGCGGCGCGCGCCCAGCACGGCGCGCCAGCGGTGTACCTTTTCACGTCCGGCACCGAAGGCGAGCCCAAAGGGGTTGCGCTCTCGCACATGAACCTGCTCGCGAATGTCGAACAGGTCCGCTCCCACATCGCGATTTACTCGAACGACGTGCTGTTCAATCCGCTACCGACTTTCCACTGTTTCGGACTGACCGTCGGCGCATTGATGCCGCTGCTCCTCGGGGTCAAGGTCGTGTTCCATCCGACTCCCCTGCAGCCGAAGGAAATTGCACGGCGCATCCGCGAGACCCGCGCCACGATTCTTCTCTCCACCGATACCTTCATCTCGCAATACGCCCGCGCCGGCGACGCGGGCGACCTCAACAGTCTGCGGCTCGCGGTCTGCGGCGCCGAACGCTTGCGCGACGAAACGCGCGCGCTTGTGCGCAACAAGTACAGCATCGAGCTGATCGAGGGGTATGGGGTGACCGAGGCGTCGCCCGTGATCGCCGCCAACCAGCCCGGCGCAAACCGGCCGGGAACGGTCGGACGTCTGCTGCAGGGCATCGAAAGCCGGCTTGAGCCGGTTGAGGGCATTCCCCATGCAGGAAAGCTGTCGGTCCGCGGACCCAACATCATGCTCGGCTACATCAAGCCCGAAGAGCCGGGCACGATCATTCCGCCCAAGGGCGGATGGTACGACACGGGCGACGTTGTCTCGGTCGACAATGACGGGTTCATCTCCATTCGCGGACGCCTGAAGCGGTTTGCCAAAGTGGGCGGTGAAGTCGTGTCGCTCGCCGTGGTGGAGAACTGCGCCTCAGCCATCTGGCCAGAGTTCGGCCACGCGGCGATCACGATGCCCGACAGCCGAAAGGGCGAGCAGATCGTGCTCGTCACCACCTGCCCTTACGCCGAACGGACCGCTTTCGCCGGCTGGGTCAGCAATCACGGCGTTCAGGAACTCGCGATTCCGCGGCGCTTCGTCGAGATCGACCACATCCCCGTGCTCGGCACCGGCAAGACCGACTACGTCAAGGTAACGCGCCACGTACAGGCCTGCAGCGCGGCCGACGAGGCGGCAGGTGCATAGATTGCCTCCCTTGCGCATGCATTGCGCGGGAAGACAAAACAAAAGGCGAGCGCACCGCGCGCGGCACGTACCAATCAAATATCTACGACCTTCAGCAGCACCAGAGCGTAGAAGATCGCCCAGATCGCCGCCGCGGCAACAGTCGCGACAAGGACCTTCAATCCGATCTGGGGGTTGTGCGGCGCGCCGGGATCGCCGGCACCGGACTCCGCGGCAACAACTCCTTCGCCCGATTTGATGCCGATCGGCAGCAATATCTGCAGCGCAAGAAACCACAGAATTGCATAGGCACTCACAAGAACAACCCAGCGCATTTTATGCCTGTTCGAGTTCGATCAGCGTGCCCAGAAAATCCTTCGGATGCAGAAAGATCACCGGCTTGCCATGGGCGCCGATCTTCGGTTCTCCGGTACCGGTAATCGTGGCGCCGGCCTCGCGCATGCGGTCGCGCGCGGCGTAGATGTCATCCACTTCGTAGCAGACGTGATGAATCCCGCCCGCCGGATTCTTCTGCAGGAATTTTGCTATCGGTGAATTCTCGCCGAGCGGTTCGAGCAGCTCGATCTTTGTGTTCGGCAATTCGACGAAGATTGTCGTCACGCCGTGATCGGGCTGCGGGACCCGGTCTGATACCTTCGCACCGAGTGTCTTTCTGTACACTTTAGCCGCCGCGTCGACGTCCCTAGTTGCAATGGCGACGTGATTGAGCCTGCCGATCATGTTGCTCTCCTAATCACATCCCCTTTGCTCGGTTTTCACGCCAACCAAGATAACCCAAACGAGGACGCCCGGCATAATCCAATACATTAAGTTCGTGATCGCCCAGCCCATGTGAACAAAGAATGCGATTGAGGTTGGTATCCAAGCTAGCAATGCAACAATTGTGAGCCAACCCTTCCAGGAGATCGGCCACAAAGCTCCTCGCATCAAGAATGTTGGCCAATAGAGGGCAAACCAAGGCCTCCCAATTGGCAGTTCAATATCTCCCAATCGCCAGATTTGTCGCAGGAACGCACGAAAGTCGCGCATCTCTCAGCCTTGCACCCAAATCACTTCGACGCGCGTCACCGGTTTCTTGCCCCAGTGCGTCTGGGCGGCGCGCCGGATTGCGTGGCGCGTGCGCTCCTTCAGCCCCTGTTCGTCTCCGCCCTTCGCATCATGACGGTCGACCGCTTCATCGAGCGCCGCACGGACCGGGTCATGCACTTCGTCCGGAATACCTTCCAGGATGATCGCGGGTTCGCCGGCTACGCGGCCCTTGCTGTCGAGCGGAATGGTCACGGCAATCATGCCCGCATAGCCGAGTGCACCGCGCGCGCGGGCATGGCCCTTTCCTTCCTCGACCAGCACTTTGCCGTCGAGATGGAGGCGTCCCGACGGCGTTTCGTCGACGATTTCGGCACGGCCGGGCGCCAGCCGCAGCATATGACCATTCTGCAGCACGATCGCCTGGGGTACCTGGAGCGAGCGTGCGAGCCGCGCGTGCTCGGTCATGTGGCGCAGTTCACCATGCACCGGCACGGCAATACGCGGCCGGACCCACCGGTACATCTGCGCCAGTTCTTCGCGGGCTGGATGTCCTGAGACGTGCACGAAATGATCGCGCTCCGTGAGGACCTCCACGCCAAGCGCAGCCAGCTTGTTCTGCACCTCGAAAATGGCAATGTCGTTTCCCGGAATGATGCGCGATGAGTAAATCACCGAATCGCCGGGTCCGAGCGAGACCGTGGGATGTTCGCCCGCAGCGATGCGCGCGAGTGCCGCGCGCTGCTCCCCCTGGCTTCCTGTGCAGAGATAGAGCACGCGCCGTGGCGGCAGTTGCGCCGCCTGTTCCGGTGCGATGGTCGCCGGGAAATTTGCGAGATAGCCGCTCGCGCGCGCCGCTTCGACAATACGTTCCATGGAACGTCCGACAAGGGCGAGTTCGCGGCCGTGCTTGCGCGCCGCTTCCCCGACTGATTCGAGCCGCGCCACATTCGAGGCGAACGCGGTGACGGCAACCCGGCCGGAAAGCGTGCCGATCAGGTCGATCAGGCTTTGCCGTACGCCCGATTCCGAACCGGATGCGCCCGACACCAGCGCATTGGTGGAGTCGCACACCAACGCAAGCGCGCCCTCTTCGCCGATGGCGTGGAGCGCCGCCGAATTGGTGACGGATCCCACCAGAGGATCGGGATCGAGTTTCCAGTCGCCGGTATGTACAACCACGCCGAACGGGGTGCGAATGGCGAGCGCGTTGGGTTCGGGAATGGAATGGGTGATGGAAATGAAATCGATAGCGAACGGGCCGATCGAGAGTTTCCCTTCGAGGGGCACGACGTTGACGCGCACGCGATCCCCCAGACCAGCCTCCATGAGCTTGTTTTCGATCAGACGCGCCGTGAAGGCGGTCGCATAGATCGGGCAACGAAGCTGCGGCCAGAGTTGCGCCACCGCGCCAATGTGATCCTCATGCGCATGCGTAAGCACAATGGCGAGCACGTTCTCGTGCTGCTCGGCGAGATAGCGGATATCGGGCATGATGACATCGACGCCGGGCGTGGCCGTCTCGCGACCGAACATCACACCGCAATCGACAACGAGCCATTGCCGGTCGTCCTGCGGCCCGTAGCCATAGGCGTTGAAATTCATGCCGATCTCGCCCGCACCGCCAAGCGGCAGAAGAACGAGTTCGCTGTCGTTCAGGCGCGCGTCCATCAGGACCTAACGCTTCGCGCCAGCATCGGTATTCCGCGCATGGATGAGAATAAGCCCTCGGATCGTAAGGTCGGGGTCGAGATGATCGATTGCCTGGGTCTGCTTGTAGAACACGCCGGCAAGCCCTCCCGTGCCCACTACCGTCATTGGCTCTCCGTACTCTGCGCGAATGCGCGCGACGAGCCCTTCGACCAGTCCTAGATAGCCCCAATAGAGACCGGATTGCATCGCGGGAACCGTGTCCTTTCCGATTATCGATTGGGTGCGCTGGATGGCGACGCGCGGGAGCATCGCGGCGCCCAGATGCAACGCCTCCGCCGACACGTTCACGCCGGGCGCAATAATGCCGCCTTCGTAATCGCCTTTTGCGCTGACCACATCGAAGGTGGTCGCCGTGCCGAAATCGACGACGATCAGTGCTCCGTTGTAGCGCTCGTGCGCGGCGACGGTGTTAACGAGCCGATCGGCGCCGACTGCGCTCGGCCGATCGACGTTGATCTCAATTCCGAGATCGACGTTCGGCTCACCGACGACCAGCGGTTCGCATTTGAGGTAGCGCCGGCAGAAGAGCCTGAGATCGAACAGTGCGGCGGGCACGACGGTCGCGATGATCGCGCAATCGAGATCGGCAAAACTCATTCCGGAAAGCGAGAGCAGCGGCCCGACGAGCACCGCATACTCATCGGCGGTACGCTCCTGGTCCATGACTGATCGCCACTCCGCGCGAATCTCGCGCCCTTCGCAGATCGCGAACACGATATTCGTGTTTCCGGCATCGATCGCGAGCAGCATGGTCAGCTTGCCTTCCCAGCAAACGTAGCGCGAGCGGGGGAGATGTCGAACGCGACAGCGCGAGACGGAGGGGGCAATTGAATGTTAGCGCCAGGCGCCCCCTCCGGTGCTTCGCACCACCTCTCCCGCTTCGCTGTTGCGCCGTGGGGGAGGCAAACAAGGTCAAAAGTACACATCGCCCGCTGCAATCGTCCGCAACCCTTCTGTACTTTCGCGCAAAAGAAGCGCGCCGGTCTCGTCAATTCCTTCGAAGACCCCGACAGCTTCTTCTCCGGACAATCGCGCGCGGACCCGTTCCCCAAGTCCTGCCGCGCGCGCGAGCCACGCCTCACGAATCGGCGCAAACCCAACCGCCTCCCACGTACCATACCATTTGATCCACGAGACCGCGAGGCCGGCCAGCGCATCGCGCGGCGCGGGCGGATGTGCCCCGATCGCCATGATCGATGTCGCGGGAAATTCCACGTCGCTCGGGTGCCATACGAGGTTAATGCCAAACCCGATGGCGAGCCAATCCGGCGCGCCGGCCCCTGTGCCGGAAGCCTCGAGCAGGATGCCCGCGATCTTGCGACCTTCCGCCAGTACGTCGTTCGGCCATTTCAGTTTGAGGTTGGCCGCCGGCGCGCAGCGTGAAACCAGCTCGCTCGCGGCAAGCGCTGCAACAAAGGAGAGCTGCGCACATTGCCCGACGCGCGACGCGGGATTAAGAAGGAGGGTCGCGTACAGATTTCCGGTCAAGGAATGCCATTCGCGCCCTCGCCGCCCCCTTCCCCTGGTTTGTCGATCCGCTGCGATCCAAAGTGGACCCTGTACGCCCGCTGCGGCCAGTCGACGCGCCTCCTCGTTGGTGGAATCGATGTCCTCGAAATGACGAAGCGCATGACCGACCGGCCATGCATCCGGGGTGGTCACGAACCGAACGCTTTCGCCGCGACGATTGCCCAGCCGACGAGCGGCGACGCGATGACTACAAAGAAAGCATTGAACAGACTGGAAGCCGCGGCAATTGCGCCAAAGGGCGTTCCCATATTTCTCTCAAACGCGGGCGCCGGTTCGTCGAAATACATGATCTTGACGATGCGAAGGTAGTAATAGGCCCCAATTACGCTCGAGAGCACGCCCAGAACGGCGAGCGCGTAGAGATGCGTCTGGATCGCGGCGAGAAACACGTAGAACTTGGCAAAGAAGCCCGCAAACGGCGGTATGCCCGCGAGACTTATGAACAGCACAGCAAACGCAAGAGCAAGACGCGGATTGGTGCGCGCCAGGCCCGCAAGGTCCGGGATGGTCTCGACCATTTCCTGTCCGCGGCGCATGGCGAGAATGCACACGAAAACGCCGGCATTGGTGATGACGTAGACGGCCAGATAAAGGAGAACGCTCTGGACACCCTGCGTTGTTCCCGCTGCAAGGCCGATCAGCGCGTAACCCATATGGGAGATGGAGCTGTACGCCATCAGACGCTTGATATTCGTCTGGCCGATTGCGGCAACGGCGCCGAGAAACATCGACAGCACGGAAACGAAAGCGACGATCTGGCGCCAGTCCGGCAAAACCCCCGGCATTGCTATCAACATGACGCGCAGGAACAGAGCCATCGCCGCCGTTTTGGGCGCCATGGAAAAGAAGGCGGTGATGGGTGTCGGTGAACCCTCATAGACGTCCGGAGTCCACATGTGGAACGGGACGGCCGAGACCTTGAAGGCGAGCCCCACGATCAGGAACACGAGCCCGAAGATCACACCGATGTTGCCGCCTGCGCCGAGTACGGCATGTGCGACCGCCGCAAAGGACGTGGTGCCGGCGAAGCCATAGATGAAGGAAATCCCGTACAGCATCATGCCCGACGAAAGCGCGCCGAGGACGAAATATTTCAGGCCCGCTTCGCTCGACCGGACCGAATCCCGGTTGGAAGCCGCAAGGACATACAGCGACAGGCTCTGCAGCTCGAAACCCAGATAGAGGGCGATGAAATTCGCCGCAGAGACCATGAACAGCATGCCGACCGTCGCCAGCAGCACGAGCACGGGGAATTCGAAATTCGCGATGTTCTCGCGTTCCAGAAATTCCACGGACATAATGAGGGTGAGCGCAGAGCCGAGCAGCACGAGAATCTTCGCGAAGCGGGAAAATCCGTCGGCCACAAACGCGCCGCCGAACGCATGCTCGGCGCCAGTCAGCGGTGAAAAGACGAACCAGCCGGCAGCGACAAGTGCGCAGACCGCGGCGATGGACACCAGGCGGAACGTGCTTCGGCTCCAAACGGCGCCGATCATGAGAAGGCCCATCGCGGCCAACGCGAGAAGGCACTCGGGAAAGAGGACAAGAAGGTCCGAGCCGATGCTGCTCATCGGGCGCGATCTCCACCGGCCTCGGCGAGTCGTTCGGGCTTCGTGTGCAGCTTTGCTTCGAATTCGGGCAAGGTGTGCAGGGCGTTTTTCTCCTGCGCCACCAGATGCGCGACCGAAACCGAGGTCGCGTCGAACACGATCCTGGGATAGACGCCCAGAACGATGGTGAAAGCGACGAGCGGCGCCAGAATGGCGATCTCCCGGCCGCTCAGGTCCTGAATGGTCTTGAGCGCCGGCTTTATGAGCGCCCCGAAGACGATGCGGCCATAGAGATAGAGCATGTACGCGGCGGAGAGGATCATGCCGGTCGCGGCGAAGATGACAACCCAGGTGTTCACGCGGAAAGTCCCCAGCATCGTCAGGAATTCGCCGACGAAACCGCTTGTGCCCGGCAGACCCATATTGGCGAGGGTGAACACCATGAAGCACGCGGCGTACACCGGCATGCGTTCCACAAGCCCGCCATAGGCCGCAATCTCGCGGGTGTGCATGCGGTCGTAAACGACGCCGACGCAAAGAAACAGCGCGCCGGACACGATGCCGTGCGACAGCATCTGGAAAATCCCGCCGTCAATGCCCTGTTGGGTGAGCGAGAAGATGCCCATCGTGACGAGGCCCATATGCGCGACGGACGAATAGGCGATGAGCTTCTTCATGTCCTCCTGGGCGAGAGCGACGAGCGAGGTGTAGATGACAGCAACAACGGAAAGCACGAAGACCAACGGTGCGAACGCTTCCGAAGCGTTCGGCATCATTGGTAGCGAGAACCGCAGGAAACCGTAGCCGCCCATCTTCAGAAGGATGCCGGCCAGGATCACCGAGCCGGCGGTCGGAGCCTCGACATGGGCATCCGGCAGCCATGTGTGGACCGGCCACATCGGCATCTTCACGGCAAACGACGCGAAGAAAGCCAGCCACAGCCAGGTCTGCATCGCGGTCGAAAAATGTGCGGTGCGCAGAAGCACTTCGATGTCGGTGGTCCCCGTCTGCAGGTACATCGAGAGGATCGCGAGCAGCATCAGGAGCGAGCCGAGCAACGTGTAGAGAAAGAACTTGAAGCTCGCATAGACGCGGCGCTTGCCGCCCCAGATGCCGATGATCAGGAACATCGGCACGAGTCCGCCCTCGAAGAACACATAAAAGAGCACGAGGTTGAGCGAGGTAAAGACCCCGATCATCATCGTCTCGAGCAACAGAAAGGCGATCATGTATTCCGGCACACGTTCGCTGACCGATTTCCAGCTCGCGAGGATGCAGAACGGCATCAGCCCTGCCGTGAGCACGACGAAAAGGACGGAAATACCGTCCACGCCGACGCGGTAGGTGATCCCGTTGCCGAGCCATGAAGCCTGTTCGACGAATTGAAAAGCCGACGAAGAGCCGTCGAACAGCGCCCAGATGACGAGCGAGACGGCCAGGTCGATCCCCGTGGTGGCAAGCGCGATCACGCGCGCGTTGCGCGTCCGCGTTGCTGCGTCGCCACGGAGCAGGAGGATGAGAAGGGCGCCCGCGAGCGGGAGAAAATTGGCGATGCTGAGGAGCGGCATATGGGTCATCGCAGCCCCCCGGTGGTGACGATCAGCCAGGTGGCGAGCACGACGACGCCGACGAGCATCGCAAAGGCGTAGTGATAGACATAGCCGGACTGCACGCGGATTGCCTCGCGGGTGGCATCGAGCACCCGCGCAGCGACACCATCAGGCCCTATGCCGTCGATGATTCGCTCGTCGCCACCGCGCCAGAACAGCCGGCCGATCCAGAACGCCGGCCTGACGAACAGGACATTGTAGAGTTCGTCGAAATACCATTTGTTGTACAGGAACGTGTAGAGCAGCCCACCCTGCTTCGCCATTTTCGGAGGCAGATCGGGATGCAGCACGTAGTAGTAGTATGCAAACAGAAAACCGATGATCGTCGCAACCAACGGTCCTGCTTCCACCCACACCGGGACTTCCGGGCCGCCGCGCGCCGGGTGGCCGGTGACCGCGCCGATTGTGCCATGCCAGAACGCGCCGGCGTCCCGGCCGATGAAATCGTGTGCGAAGACCCCGCCCGCAATCAGCGCGCCGATCGCGAGCACCGCAAGCGGTGCAAGCAACGTCCAGGGCGGCTCGTGGATCTCGCTAAGCCGCAGGGCGTGTCCGTGACCATGCTCCTCATCCGCGAGCGGCTCGTCACGCGCGTGAGCGTTGGCGTCCGAGTGCGCGAACTTCTGTTCCTTTTCACCCCTGTACGGACCGTGGAAGGTCATCAGGAATTGCCGCCAGGAATAGAACGACGTCAGGAAGACGACGGAGAGCGTAAGAACGAAGGCATAGGTGCCGATCGACGTGCCCGACAGGTACGTCGCGCTGATGATCTCGTCCTTCGAATAAAACCCGGAGGTGCCGATGCCGATGAACGGCAGGCCGACGCCGGTAAGCGACAGATTGCCGATCAGCATCATCAGCCAGGTAAACGGAAGCATCGACGCGAGCCCGCCCATCTTCCGCATGTCCTGCTCGTGATGCATGGCGTCGATCACGGCACCCGCGCCGAGGAACAGGAGAGCCTTGAAAAACGCGTGGGTGAAGAGATGGAACATCGCGGCGCCATAGGCCGAAACGCCTGCCGCCGCGAACATGTAGCCAAGCTGCGAGCAGGTGGAGTACGCGATCACGCGCTTGATGTCGTTCTGGAACAGACCGACGGTCGCCGCAAAAAAAGCGGTGGTAGCGCCGATGAACGTCACGAAGGCGAGTGCGGTTGGCGCGTGCTCGAACATGGGCGAACAGCGGCAGACGAGGAACACGCCGGCCGTCACCATCGTCGCCGCATGGATCAGCGCGGAGACGGGAGTCGGGCCTTCCATGGCGTCGGGCAGCCATGTGTGGAGGCCGATCTGGGCGGATTTGCCCATCGCGCCGATGAACAGCAGAAAACAGAGCGTGGTCAGGCTGTCGAAATGATGACCCGCGAACATGAAAGTCTTGCCGGCGATGGCCGGTGCCGCGGCGAAAACCGCGTTAAAGTCGAGGGTGTGGAAGACGGTGTACACGCCGAAGATGCCGAGCGCGAAACCGAAATCGCCGACGCGATTGACCACGAAGGCCTTGATGGCCGCGGCGTTGGCGCTCGGCCGCGTGTACCAGAAACCGATCAGGAGATAGGACGAAAGACCGACACCTTCCCAGCCGAAGAAAAGCTGCAGGAAGTTGTTCGCAGTGACGAGCGCCAGCATGCAGAAGGTGAAGAAGGACAGATAAGCGAAAAAACGCGGCTGATTCGGGTCGTCGCGCATGTAGCCGATCGAATAGAAATGCACGAGGGCGGAGATGCCCGTCACGACCACCAGCATCACCGCCGTCAGGGCATCGACTCGGATTGCCCAATCGGCGCTGAAATCGCCGGAGACCACCCATGTTGCGATGCGCAAGAGCGTCGCATGGCCGAGCACGACGACGTCGTAGAAGGCAAAGCACGAGATTGCGGCAGAGCCAAAAAGCAATGCCGTCGTAAGGATTTCAGAGGCGCGCGCGCCAATGACCCGGCCGAACAGTCCGGCGATGGCCGCGCCCAGGAGCGGAAGAAAGACGATCGCCAGATACACCGCGCTAGCCCTTCATGAGATTGACGTCCTCAACCGCGATGTTGCCGCGGTTGCGGAAATAGACGACGAGGATGGCGAGGCCGATTGCGGCCTCCGCCGCAGCGACGGTCAGCACGAAGAGCGCGAAGACCTGGCCGATGAGGTTTCCGCGGTACGCCGAGAACGCAACAAAATTGATGTTGACCGAGAGCAGGATGAGTTCGATCGACATCAGGATGATGATGACGTTCTTGCGGTTCAAAAAGATGCCGAGCACACCGACCGTGAAGACGATCGCCGCGAGCGCCAGATAGTCGGGAAGTCCGATCGGCATCGTCAGCCCCCCCGCCCCGGAGGTACATCGACCAACTGGATTGCGAGCTTCGGATCGCGCGCGTTCTGCAGCCGGATCTTCTGCCGCCGCACGTTGGGTTTGTGGCGCAACGTCAGCACGATCGCACCGATCATCGCGACGAGCAGGATCAAACCGGCCGTTTCGAAGTAATAGACATAATCAGTGTAGATTACGCGACCAAGCGCTTCGGTATTGGTGAGGTGCGGCGGCGCGGCATGCGGGACGGATGACGCTCCGTACGGAATGAGCCATTTGAGGGCGAGGAAGATAAGTTCCGCAACCAGTACAAGCCCGATCAGTCCGCCGAGCGGCAGATATTGCAGGGCGCCGCGCTTCAATTCGGCAAAGTCGATATCGAGCATCATCACCACGAACAGGAACAGAACCGCGACCGCACCGACATAGACAATCAGCAGGATCAGCGCGAGGAACTCGGCACCGAGAAGGATGAAGAGCGCGGCGGCGTTGAAGAAGGCCAGGATCAGGAACAGCACGGAATGCACGGGATTGCGCGAAGCGATCACCATCAAGGCCGCTCCAACAAGCACGGCCGCAAAGAGATAAAAGGCAATCGCCGTCAGCAGCATGTGTGTCCGTGCATCCCCTCGAAAGGCCGCTCCTAGCGATACGGCGCGTCCAGCTCCAGATTGCGAGCAATCTCGCGTTCCCAGCGGTCGCCGTTCGCGAGCAACTTATCCTTGTCGTAATAGAGTTCTTCGCGTGTCTCCGTCGAATACTCGAAATTGGGGCCCTCCACGATCGCATCGACCGGGCACGCTTCCTGGCAGAGCCCGCAATAGATGCACTTCACCATGTCGATGTCGTAGCGGGTCGTACGCCGGCTGCCGTCCTCGCGCGGCTCCGCTTCGATGGTGATGGCAAGCGCCGGACAAACGGCTTCGCACAGCTTGCAGGCGATGCAGCGCTCCTCCCCGTTCGGATAGCGGCGCAGCGCGTGCTGGCCGCGGAAGCGCGGACTGATCGGTCCCTTTTCAAAGGGATAGTTGAGCGTCGCCTTCGGCTTGAAGAAATATCGCATCGCAAGCCCGAAAGCTTTCACCATCTCCCACAGGAAGATCGAACGCGCGGTTCTGTCGAGCACGGCCATTTTGCGCCTCACGTTCCCTGGTGCCGGACCAGCATCACCCAGGCCGCGGCGACAACGACCCAGACAAGAGCCGTAGGGAGAAATACCTTCCAGCCGAGCCGCATCAGCTGATCGTAGCGGTAGCGGGGGACGATCGCCTTCACCATGGCGAACAGGAAAAAGAAGAACCAGATTTTCAGCAGAAACCAGATGACACCGGGAACAGCGGTGAACGGCCAGACCGACACGAGCGGGAGCCAGCCGCCGAAGAACAGGATCGACAGCATCGCACACATGAAGACGACGTTCAGATACTCGCCGATCATGAAGAGCAGGTAAGGCGTCGACGAGTACTCGACCATGAAACCGGCAACGAGTTCGGATTCGGCTTCGGGCAGGTCGAAGGGCGGCCGGTTCGTTTCCGCCAAGGCCGACACGAAAAACACTACAAACATAGGAAACAGGATGGTGAAGGCGAACCAGCCATGCTGTTGCGCGCGCACAATGGCCGAAAGATTGAGCGAGCCCGCGAACAGAAGAACCGTGATGATCACGAAACCGATGGAAACCTCGTAGGAAACCATCTGGGCCGCCGAGCGCAGCCCGCCGAGGAACGGATATTTGGAGTTGGACGCCCAGCCGCCCATGATGATGCCGTACACACCGAGCGAAGAAATCGCGAAGATGTAGAGAATGCCGACGTTGATGTCCGCGACGACCCAGCCGTTGTCTACCGGGATGACCGCCCACGCCGCGAAGGCCAGGACGAAGGTGACAAGCGGCGCAAGAAGAAAGATGACCTTGTTGGCGCCGGCGGGAATGACCGGCTCCTTGAACGCGAATTTGAAGAAGTCCGCGAACGACTGCAGGAGTCCGAAAACGCCGACCACGTTCGGGCCCCGGCGCATCTGTACGGCCGCCCAGATCTTCCGGTCGGCGAGCAGAATGTACGCGAGCATCAGGAGAAGCGAGACCGTGTATGCCACGATGAGCGTCGCCTGGCTCAAAAACCATGCCCACGCGTACGGCAACGTCACGCCGACGATACGGAATAGCCACGTCCAGAAGCCGATCAGCGCCATGTCTATTCCGCCGCCATTCTTGCGCTGCCCTGGACGAATATGCGGCTGCACTCCGCCATGGTGAGGCTCGCCCGCGCAATCGGATTGGTGAGATAGAAATCCGCAATCGGCGACGCCAGCGGAACCTCTGCACTCAACGGGCCGGCAATGCCGACGCTTTCCCACATTGCGGCAGCGGTAGCGGCCGGTTCCGGAAGTTGCCCGAAATTTCCATATTGGGGTGCAGCCGAAACAATCGCCGCGCGTAGTGCCTCGCGATTGTCGTAGGGCAACCGCTTGCCCAGCACCTCCGAAAGCGCCCGCAGGATCGCCCAATCCTCCTTTGCCTCGCCGGGTGGAAACGTTGCGCGACCGGCCCGCTGCACGCGCCCTTCGAAATTCGTGTAGAGCGCGTCCTTTTCGGTATATGCGGCGCCAGGAAGAACGACATCGGCGCGATGCGCGCCGGCATCGCCATGAGTTCCCTGATAGACGACAAAGGCATTCCCCAGCGCGCCCATGTCGAATTCATCGGCACCAAGCAGATAGACAAAATCAATGTGGCCCTTCGATGCTCCGTCCAGAATGGAATCCATATCGCGGCCGCCAGGTGCGGGCAGAAAACCGAGATCGAGTGCGGCGACACGTGACGCAGCACTGTGCAGCACGTTAAATCCGTTCCAGCCGCCCTCGCTATGGTGTGCCGCCGGTCCGATCATTCCCGTATTCCCGGCGGTTGCCGCGGCGAGCCTGAGAATTGCGGCGCCGTCGCCGCGCGCGAGAGCCCCCGGCCCCAGGATCAGCATCGGCCGGCTGGCGTTCTTCAGCACATCGCCAAAGGCATGGCCGCCTTGTGCAATTGCCTGCAGCACTTCCGGTGAGGTGCCAAGCTGCTCGACCGGATAGGTCAAATCGTACGGCTCGCCAACGTTGGCGACTCTGAGATTGCCGTGGAGCCACGATTTGCGGATGCGCGCATTCAGCACCGGCGCTTCCCAACGTGGATTGGTGCCGACGAGAAGGACTGCGTCGGCCAATTCGATCCCCGCGATCGTCGTATTGAAAAGGTACAACTGGCGCGGGCTCGCCTGCAGCTTCGCGCCGTCCTGGCGGCAATCAAGATTGCCGACCCCGATCGCCCCCATCAGGTCCTTCAGCGCCTTGATTTCTTCGGCTGCCGCGAGATCCCCGACAATCGCCGCCATGCGTTCCGGCGCACTTGCCCTTATTCGTGCCGCGATTACCGCAAAGGCTTCCGCCCAGCTGACAGGAACAAGTTTGCCCTCCTTGCGCACCAAAGGACGGTCCAGCCGCTGACGCTTCAGGCCGTCGCAGGCATGTCGCGTCTTGTCGGAAATCCACTCCTCGTTGATCTCTTCATTGGTGCGCGGCAGCACACGCAACACTTCGCGCCCACGCGTGTCGACACGAATGTTCGCGCCCTGGGCGTCCATCACGTCGATCGATTCGGTCTTGCGCAGCTCCCAGGGCCGCGCGTTGAACGCGTAAGGCTTGGACGTCAGTGCACCGACCGGACAGATATCGACCGCGTTACCGGAGAGTTCGGAGGCGAATGCCTTCTCAAGATAGGTCGTGATTTCCATATCCTCGCCGCGGCCGGTGGCACCCAGATCCGGCACCCCCGCCACCTCTGTGGCGAAGCGTACGCAACGCGTACACTGGATGCAGCGAGTCATGATCGTCTTGATCAGCGGTCCCATGTACTTGTCTTCGACCGCGCGCTTGTTCTCGTTGAAACGGTGAAACGCCGCGCGGCCATAGCCGATCGCCTGGTCCTGGAGATCGCATTCGCCGCCCTGGTCGCAGATCGGACAATCGAGCGGGTGATTGATGAGAAGAAATTCCATCACGCCTTCGCGCGCCTTGTTCGCGACGGGTGAGCGGGTGTTGATGCGCGCAGGCGTTCCATCCTTGTTCGGAAAGATGTCGCGAACCTGGAGCGCGCAGCTCGCCTGCGGTTTGGGCGCACCCACCCATTCGACGAGACACATGCGGCAATTGCCGGCAACCGAGAGACGCTCGTGGTAGCAGAAGCGCGGGATTTCCGCGCCCGCCTGCTCACAGGCCTGCAACAGCGTGATGCTGTCGTCAGCCTCGACTTCCTTTCCGTCGATGATGAGTTTGCGCGATGCCATCGCCCTACTCCGCCGCCTCCGCTGCGATGGTGCCGGCACGCATCCGGATGCGGCGCTCGATCTCGGGGCGGAAATGGCGCAGGAAGCCCTGTACAGGCCACGAAGCGCCCTCGCCAAAAGCGCAGATCGTGTGTCCCTCGATCTGCTTGCTCACCTCCTGCAGCAGATCAATCTCGCCTATTTCAGCGTCGCCGCGCTGCATGCGCGAGAGCACGCGCCACATCCAGCCGCAACCTTCGCGACAAGGCGTACATTGTCCGCAGCTCTCGTGCTTGTAGAAGTAGGCGAGCCGCGCGAACGCCTTGATGATGTCGGTCGATTTGTCCATCACGGTAATCGCGGCGGTTCCCAACCCGGATTTCACGGCGACGAGTGAATCGAAATCCATCAGAATCGTGTCGGCGATTTCTTTCGACAGGACCGGCATCGAAGAGCCGCCGGGAATGACCGCCATGAGGTTGTCCCAGCCGCCGCGAACGCCGCCGGCGTGACGTTCGATGAGTTCTCGAAGCGGAATGCTCATCGCTTCTTCGACATTGCACGGTCGGTTTACGTGTCCCGAGATGCAGAAAACCTTGGTGCCGGTGTTGTTGGGCCGACCGATGCCGGCGAACCAGTCCGCGCCACGCCGCAGGATCGTCGGCACGACGGCGATCGATTCCACGTTGTTGACGGTCGTCGGACAGCCATAGACGCCGACATTGGCGGGGAACGGCGGCTTCAGCCGCGGCATGCCCTTCTTGCCCTCCAGGCTTTCGAGCAGCGCCGTCTCCTCGCCGCAGATATACGCGCCGGCGCCGTGGTGAACGTAACAGTCGAAATCCCAGCCATGGACGTTGTTCTTGCCGATCAGCTTCGCTTCGTAGGCCTGATCGACCGCGGCCTGCAGGCGCTCGCGCTCGCGAATGAATTCGCCACGAATGTAGATGTAACAGGCATGCGCCCGCATGGCGAAGGAGGCAATGAGGCAGCCCTCCACCAAAAGATGCGGGTCGTGGCGCATGATGTCCCGGTCCTTGCAGGTGCCGGGTTCGGACTCGTCGGCATTGACCACGAGGTAGTGCGGTCGATCCTTCACTTCCTTTGGCATGAACGACCACTTGAGGCCGGTCGGGAACCCGGCTCCGCCGCGGCCGCGCAGCCCCGAATCCTTGATCGACTTGATGATCGCGTCCTGGCCGCGCTCGAGAATGGCCTTGGTGCCGTCCCAGGCACCGCGGGAACGGGCGCCCTCGAGCGTCCAGTCTTCCAAACCGTACAGGTTTGTAAAGATACGATCGCGGTCAGCGAGCATGGCCGTTCCCGAACTTCACGTCGCCGCCCCAGAGGGTTTTTTCCTGTCGTAGATCAATCGGTCCGTCAGCGTGGTCAAACCGCGGACAGGTTCCGAAGAGTGGCGCCCGGTTTGCGATCCCGCTTTCGGTTGCTCGTCGCGTCTGAGCGCGGAGAAAATCTCCGCCGTCGTCTCGCCGTCCAGGTCCTCGTAATAGTCCTTTCCGATCTGCATGACCGGTGCGTTGACGCAGGCACCGAGGCATTCGACTTCCATCCAGCTGAACACGCCGTCGGCCGAAATCGTCTGAGGCCTCGCCGCAATGTGCTTCTTGCACGCCGCGACCACGGCGTCGGAGCCGGCGAGCCAGCAGGGTGTGGTCGTGCATATCTGTACAAGATGACGGCCGACCGGAGCAAGATTGAACATCGTATAGAAGGTCGCAACTTCGAGAACGCGGATGACCGGCATGTCGAGGCGGCGCGCGACCTCTTCGATCATCGGCTTCGTAACCCAGCCTTCCTGTTCCTGCCCCCGCCAAAGGAGCGAGATCACCGCCGAAGCCTGGCGGCCCGGCGGGTATTTCCGAACCTCCGTTTCGATCCACGCGCTGTTCTCTGGCGTGAAGGCGAAACTCGACGGCTGTTGATCGCAGAGGCGCCGGACGCTCAACGGTCGATCTCCCCGAAAACGACGTCGATCGAGCCCAGCACCGAAGGCACATCGGCCAGCATGTGCCCTTTGCAAAGGAAATCCATGCCCTGCAGGTGCCAGTAGCTCGGAGCGCGTATCTTGCAGCGATAGGGTTTGTTGGTCCCGTCCGCCACGAGATACACGCCGAATTCGCCCTTGGGCGCTTCAATCGCCGCGTACACTTCACCGGCGGGCACGTGATAACCTTCGGTGTAGAGCTTGAAATGATGGATCAGCGCTTCCATCGAGCGCTTCATTTCGCCGCGACGCGGCGGCACCACCTTGTGGTCGTCAACAACCACCGGTCCGGAAGGCATCTTCTCGATACACTGTTTCATGATTTTCGTGGACTGGCGCATCTCTTCCATCCGGATGAGATACCGGTCGTAGCAGTCGCCTTTCGAACCGACCGGAATCCTGAAATCGAGCTCCGAATAGCATTCGTAAGGCTGTGCGCGGCGCAAATCCCAGGCGAGCCCTGTCGATCGCAACATAACACCCGAGAAGCCCCAGGCCTCGGCGTCAGTGCGGGTAAAAGCTCCGATGTCGACATTGCGCTGCTTGAAGATTCGGTTTTCCGTCAGCAACTCGTCGAGATCGTCCACAACTCTCGGGAAGGCTTCGCAAAAAGCGTAGATATCCTCGGCCAGCCCGGGTGGCATGTCCTGGTGCACGCCACCGGGACGGAAATAGTTGGCGTGCAGCCGTGCGCCGGAGACACGCTCGTTGAACACCATCAGCTTTTCGCGCTCTTCGAAGCCCCACAGTGGCGGGGTGAGCGCGCCGACATCCAGCGCGTGCGTCGTGATCTGCAGGAGGTGGTTCATCAACCGCCCGATTTCGCTGAACAGCACGCGGATATATTGGCCGCGGCGCGGCACTTCGATACCGAGCAGCTTTTCCTGCGCAAGCGCGAAGGCGTGCTCCTGATTGAGGGGCGCCACGTAATCGAGCCGGTCGAAATAGGGCATAGCCTGCATGTACGTTTTGTGTTCGATCAGCTTCTCGGTACCGCGGTGCAGCAGTCCGATGTGCGGATCGATGCGGGTGACGATTTCGCCGTCGAGCTCCATCACCAGACGGAGCACGCCATGGGCAGCAGGATGCTGCGGGCCCCAGTTGAGCGTCATGCGCCGGTCATCGAGGGCTTCGGCCATCAGGGATTTTCCTTCTTCCCGTCCGGCATGATGTAGCGCGCGCCCTCCCACGGGCTCATGAAATCGAAAACACGGAACTCCTGCACGAGCTCGACCGGTTGATACACGACGCGCTTTTGTTCTTCGTCGTAACGCAGCTCGACATAGCCGGTGAGCGGGAAGTCCTTGCGCAGAGGATAGCCCGAGAAACCATAGTCGGTCAGGAGTCGGCGCAGGTCCGGGTGCTGCGCGAACGTGACACCGTACATGTCGAATGTCTCGCGCTCGGGCCAACCGGCGCCTGGGAAGACCTCAACCGCGGATGGCACCGGGGCGTTTTCTTCCGCCTGCACCTTCACGCGGATGCGCCGGTTCTCCCTTAGCGAGAGGAGAAGGTAAACGATGTCGAACCGATTCTGCCGCTCCGGCCAGTCGACGGCCGTGATGTCGATGAGCAGTGTGAACCGGCAATCCGGATCGTCGCGCAAATAGGTAAGGACGCGGACGATGTCTGTGCACTCGGCCTCCATCGTCAGCTCGCCCAGGGCGACGTTCCATCCGCGCACGGCACCGGGCAAGGCGTCGGCGATTTTCTTGCCGAGTTCTTCGAGAGTCTGCATACGGTCAGCGCTCAATCGTGCCGGTGCGCCGGATTTTGCGCTGGAGAAGCATGATTCCGTACACCAACGCCTCGGCCGTAGGCGGACAGCCGGGGACATAGACATCGACCGGAACGATGCGGTCGCAGCCGCGTACCACCGAGTAGGAGTAGTGATAGTAGCCGCCGCCATTGGCGCACGAACCCATCGAAATTACGTACCGCGGCTCCGGCATCTGGTCGTAAACCTTGCGCAGAGCCGGCGCCATCTTGTTGCATAGCGTACCCGCGACGATCATCACATCCGACTGGCGCGGACTGGCACGCGGCGCGAAACCGAAGCGCTCCAGATCGTAGCGCGGCATGTTGGCCTGCATCATCTCGACAGCGCAGCACGCGAGCCCGAACGTCATCCACATCAGCGACCCGGTGCGTGCCCAGGTGATGAGCGAATCGGCGCTCGCAAGAATGAAGCCGCGATTCTGAAAATCGTCGCGCAACGACCCGAGATACGGATCGACGACCTCGGGAGGTGCTCCGGTGATCGTACTCGCTACTCCCACTCCAGCGCTCCCTTCCTCCACTCGTAGATGAATCCGATCGTTAGCACGGCCAGGAACAGCATCATGGACCAAAACGCAAAAGCGCCAGTCGCGCGCAGCGTGATGGCCCAGGGGAAGAGGAACGCGACTTCAAGGTCGAAAATGATGAACAGAATCGAGACGAGGTAGAAGCGAACGTCGAATTTCATGCGTGCGTCGCCGAAGGCGTTGAACCCGCATTCATAGGCGGAGAGCTTTTCCGGATCCGGATCTGAAGGCGCAACCACGAACGGGATCGCGATCAACGCGAGACCGATCACGCCGGCAATGGCGATGAACAGAAGGATCGGCAGATATTCTACCAAGAGGAAGGGCATGACTGTCCCGGACTCGAACGCGCATCAATTGGCAGGCGCGGGTATAGGCCCCGTATGGGGGCTATGCAATGAAGGAAACGCAGGAGTTCCGCAGCGGGCTGTCGCGGAACATCTGGCTTGCAATTTGTCGCATGAATGGCGGGAGCGACGGGGCTCGAACCCGCGACCTTCGGCGTGACAGGCCGACGCTCTAACCAACTGAGCTACGCCCCCGCGGGCGGCCTTCACCGAGCCGTGAAAGCGCGCCGATGTAGGGCCGCACGCGAGACAGTGTCAATGGCGGGACCGGTTACGGCGTGCTCTGATGCGAGGCCTTCCGGCCGGGATGAAGTTCGTGCGGTGTGAGGCGTCCGTCGCCGTTTTTGTCCAGCTGTTCGAAAAGCGATCGCGGTTCGGCCGCGAACTCGTCGAAATCAATGCAGCCGTTGTGAAAAAAATCGATCAGCGGTGATGTCGTCGACGCCGACGCCTTCCATCGCGTCTCATTGACCGCGCGCGCTTCGTCAGCGTCGAGACATCCGTCGTGGTTCTTGTCGGCAGCGGCGAAATCGGCTCTGAGGCCCGCCTCGATTGCGGCACGCGTCACGACGCCGTTCTTGTCGGCATATCTCTCGAGCAACTCCGATGGCGGATGCCATTCCGGGCCCTGAGTTCCCGCCGGCTTCGGGCCGCCGCCACAACCCAGAATCGTCAACGCGAAAAAGATTACGGCCCAGGAAGGCTTCTGTCCTCGCCAACCCGTCCCTTTCCCGGAATAATGGTTTTCATGGCGTTTGGCGCGCAGCGTCAGAACGGGAGGACCATCCATGAAGATCAAGTTGACCACCGTGTACGTGGACGACCAGGACAAGGCACTGCGCTTCTACACCGAAGTGCTGGGTTTTCAGAAGAAGGCCGACTTCAGCAATGGTCCGTTCCGCTGGCTCACCGTGACTTCAACCGACGAACCGGAGGGAACACAGCTGCAGCTCGCGCTGAACAACAACCCGGCCGCAAGCGCTTATCAGCAGGCTCTGTTTCAACAGCGCCAGCCGGCCATCATGTTCTTCACCGACGATATCAACGGCGACTATGAGCGCATCAAAGGAAAGGGTGGCGAATTCGCCATGACGCCGACTGCAGTAACGGGCTCGACGATAGCACAGGTGAACGACACCTGCGGCAACCTCATTCAAATCACCGAGCTTGCGCCCTGGTGACCGATCAGGCGAGTTGGAATCTGCGGGACGCCCTTCGCCCGTCGGGCGCTGGCGCGGCAGCCTTCCCGCGCTTCGCGCGCGAAGGCCGGTGGGCGGTGACGGGTTCGAACCGCCGACCCCTTCGGTGTAAACGAAGTGCTCTACCGGCTGAGCTAACCGCCCTGAAGAACAGCGGACTGGACGTGCCGCCGCAGGCGGCACGGCACACATCATGCGGATTCGTTCAACGCGTCCTTCAACTGCTTCCCGGCACGAAACTTTGGCTGTCGTGAAGCCTTGATCTCGATTTCCGCGCCGGTCTGCGGATTGCGTCCCTTGCCGGCTGCGCGATTGGCGACGGCGAAAACCCCGAAGCCTGTGAGGCGCACCTCGTCCCCGCTTTTCAGCGCCTCCGTGATCGCGTCGAAAACACCATCGACGGCCTTCGTGGCCTCGTTCCTGCCGAGGCCCGTTCGATCCGCGATTTTCTGGATCAGGTCGTTTTTGTTCACCGGACGCCTCCTCCTGCGATTCGTTGCCGGGTGCCGAATGTAGGGCTGCCGCTGGCGCTGCGCCAAGCCGGACCAAGAAAAATATAGGGGACTACTGCCACCGCCCCCGCAAGGACGGTGGCAGGTCCTTCAGTGGGTGACCACCGCGTCCCCGTCCGCCTCGGGCAGCCGTGCGGCGCCGGCCACGATTTCGGGCTCTTCCCAGATAATGGGTTCGGGCGGTCGCACGAGGGCGATTTTCAGGACTTCCTCCACGGTCGCGACAGGCACGATCTTGAGTCCCGATTTCACATTGTCCGGGATTTCGGCCAGATCCTTCTCGTTCTCCGACGGAATGATCACGGTCGCCAGCCCGGAACGAAGCGCGGCCAGCAGCTTCTCTTTGAGGCCCCCGATGGGGAGCACCCGCCCGCGGAGCGTGATTTCACCCGTCATGGCCACGTCGCGCCGGACCGGGATACCTGTCAACACCGAAATGATGGACGTTGCCATGGCGACGCCGGCGGAGGGGCCGTCCTTTGGTGTTGCACCTTCGGGCACATGCACGTGAATGTCGCGCTGCTCGAACATTGGCGGCTTGATGCCGAAGTTCGTTGCCTTCGAGCGTACGTACGACCGCGCCGCGTCGATGGACTCCTTCATCACGTCGCCGAGCTTGCCGGTCGTCTGCATGCGGCCTTTGCCGGGCAACATGACGGATTCGATCTGGAGCGTGTCGCCGCCGACTTCCGTCCAGGCAAGACCTGTGACGACGCCGACCTGATCCTCACCTTCCACTTCGCCGTAACGGAATTTCCTCACGCCGGCAAAGCCGCCGAGATTCTCTTCCGAAACCTCGATCGTCTTAGCCTTGTTGGAGACGATTTCTTTCACCGCCTTGCGCGTGAGATTGGCAATTTCACGTTCCAGATTGCGCACGCCCGCCTCACGCGTGTGATAGCGGATGAGATCGCGAAGGCCCGCGTCCGTGATTGTCCACTCGCCTTCCTTGAGGCCGTGCGCCTTGATCTCTTTCGGAATGAGGTGACGCCGGGCGATCTCCACCTTTTCGTCCTCGGTGTAGCCGGGGATGCGAATGATCTCCATGCGATCCATCAGCGGCTGCGGCATGCGCAGCGTGTTGGCCGTGGTGATGAACATCACATCGGAAAGATCGAAATCGACCTCAAGATAGTGATCGTTGAAGGTGTGATTCTGTTCCGGATCGAGCACCTCGAGGAGCGCCGATGACGGGTCGCCACGCCAATCCGCGCCGAGTTTGTCGATCTCGTCGAGGAGGAAGAGCGGATTGGCGCTCTTCGCCTTCTTCATCGACTGGATGATCTTGCCCGGCATCGAACCGATGTACGTGCGACGGTGTCCGCGGATTTCGGCCTCGTCCCGCACGCCACCAAGGCTCATGCGAACAAACTCGCGGCCGGTCGCGCGCGCGATCGATTTGCCGAGCGATGTCTTGCCGACCCCGGGGGGCCCGACGAGACAGAGGATGGGCCCTTTCATTTTCCCGGCTCGCTGCTGTACGGCCAGATACTCCAGAATTCGCTCCTTGACCTTTTCGAGTCCGTAGTGGTCCTCGTTCAGGATCGTCTCGGCGAGCCCGATGTCCTTCTTGATCTTGGACTTCTTTCCCCACGGCAGCGACAGCAACCAGTCGAGGTAATTCCGTACGACGGTCGCTTCCGCCGACATCGGACTCATCTGGCGCAGTTTTTTCATTTCGGCCTGCGCTTTTTCGCGGGCCTCCTTCGAAAGCTTGGTCTTGCGAACCCGCTCATCGAGCTCGTTCAGTTCGTCGCGGCCTTCTTCGCCCTCGCCGAGTTCCTTCTGGATCGCCTTCAACTGCTCGTTGAGGTAGTATTCGCGCTGGGTCTTCTCCATCTGGCGCTTCACACGCGTGCGGATTTTCCGCTCGACCTGGAGCACGCCAATCTCGCTCTCGATGAGCGCGAGCACACGCTCCAGACGTTCCACGGTGTTGAGCGTTTCGAGAAGTTGCTGGCGATCGGAAATCTTCACCGACAGATGCGAGGAGACCATGTCGGTAAGCTTTGCCGGATCGTCGATCTGCGACAAAGACGCGAGCGTCTCGGCCGGAACTTTCTTGTTCAGCTTGATGTAGTTCTCGAAATTGGTCTTCACCGTACGGACCAGGGCCTCGGTCTCTTTCGTATCACCGCCATGATCGACCACATGCTCGATACGCGCCTGAAAGAAATCGGTGCGTGGAACGAAACCGGTCACACGGGCGCGCGATTTGCCCTCGACAAGGACGCGCACAGTCTGGTCGGGAAGCTTGAGCAGCTGGAGCACTGTGGCCATTGTACCGATCGTGTGCAGGCCTTCCGTCGTCGGGTCATCGTCGGCCGCGTTCTTCTGCGTCAGAAGCAGTATCTGCTTTTCGTCGTTCATCACCTCTTCGAGAGCGCGCACGGACTTCTCGCGGCCAACGAAGAGCGGAACAATCATGTGCGGGAAGACAACGATGTCGCGCAGCGGCAGAACCGGCGCCAGAGGGGCCGCTTCGGGCTTCGCTTTCGCGACGTCAGTGTCGGACATCTGTTTTCTCCTTGCCGGTCGACAGCCGGCCTGTGATCCGGGCGGTGGCAGCCTAGCGGGTGCCGCCGGCCGAGTGAAAGAGCGGCCCTAGGGCCAACTCCTGTCGACACAAAGTGGTTTCCGCGAGCCCTTGTTTCAAGGCATCCACCGCCGCCCCAGATTTTGTGTCCGCACGGGATGGGATGTGCGATCTCAGGACGCGTTCGACTCGCGAGCCTGCGCCTTCTCGGAATAGGTATAAAGCGGCCGCGATCGCCCATCCACAACGTCGGACGTGATGACGACCTCCTGGACCCCGTTCAGTGTCGGCAACTCGAACATCGTTTCGAGCAGAATGCCTTCCATGATCGAACGCAGGCCGCGCGCGCCCGTTTTGCGCTGAATCGCGCGGCGTGAAATCGCGTGGAGCGCCTCTTCCTGGAAGCGCAGCTTAACGCCTTCCATCTCGAACATCCGCTGATACTGCTTGGCGAGCGCATTCTTCGGCCGCGTCAGGATTTCGATCAGCGCGCCTTCGCTCAGATCACCCAATGTCGCAATCACGGGAAGACGACCGATAAATTCCGGAATGAGACCGAACTTCAGAAGATCTTCGGGTTCCACCTCGCGCAGCACTTCGCCCGTTGCGCGCTCGTCGGCGGAACGCACGACCGCACCGAATCCCATCGAGGTGCCATGAGTCCGGGAGGAGATTATTTTCTCCAGTCCCGCGAACGCGCCACCGCAGATGAAAAGAATGTTGGTGGTGTCGACCTGAAGGAATTCCTGTTGAGGATGTTTGCGTCCACCCTGAGGAGGCACGCTGGCAACGGTGCCTTCCATGATTTTGAGCAGCGCCTGCTGAACGCCCTCGCCTGAAACATCGCGCGTAATGGACGGATTGTCCGACTTGCGGCTGATCTTGTCGACTTCATCGATATACACAATGCCGCGTTGCGCGCGCTCGACATTGTAATCGGCGTTCTGCAGGAGTTTGAGGATGATGTTCTCGACATCCTCGCCGACGTAACCGGCCTCGGTCAGCGTCGTGGCGTCGGCCATCGTAAACGGAACGTCCAGAATGCGGGCCAGGGTTTGCGCGAGCAGCGTCTTGCCGCAGCCGGTGGGACCGATGAGAAGTATGTTCGACTTCGCCAGTTCGACGTCGCTGTTCTTGCCGGTCGCGTTGATGCGTTTATAGTGATTGTGAACGGCGACCGAGAGCACCTTCTTGGCGTGGTGCTGGCCCACCACGTAATCGTCCAGAACCTTGAAGATCTCCGCCGGCGAGGGAACACCGTCCCGCGACTTCAGGAACGAGGTCTTGTTCTCCTCGCGAATGATCTCCATGCACAGTTCGACGCATTCATC
>DATGGN010000009.1:0-97170 GCA_035308485.1 Rhizomicrobium sp. | reverse complement strand
TTGGCACCTCGATGTCGGCTCATCACATCCTGGGGCTGGAGCAGGTCCCAAGGGTATGGCTGTTCGCCATTTAAAGTGGTACGTGAGCTGGGTTTAGAACGTCGTGAGACAGTTCGGTCCCTATCTGCCGTGGGTGTTCGAAACTTGAGAGGAGCCGTTCCTAGTACGAGAGGACCGGAATGGACGCACCTCTGGTGGACCGGTTGTCGCGCCAGCGGCACTGCCGGGTAGCTATGTGCGGACGAGATAACCGCTGAAAGCATCTAAGCGGGAAACTTACCTCAAAACCAGGTTTCGCTTGAGAGCCGTGGAAGACGACCACGTCGATAGGCCAGGCGTGTAAGCGCAGCAATGCGTTGAGCTTACTGGTCCTAATCGCTCGATCGGCGCTTGATTGCGCAGCACCGTTCCATGTCTGGAAACGAGTCCAGGAAAAACAAAACAGCACATACAGAATGCAGGCACCCGACGTTTCGATGCCTGTACGCTGCGATCTGAGTGTCGCGTCTTTTGCCGGCCTGGTGGTCCTGGCGGGGGAATTCCACCCGATCCCATTCCGAACTCGGCCGTTAAAGCCCCCAGCGCCCATGGTACTGCGGCTCAAGCCGCGGGAGAGTCGGTCGCTGCCAGGCCGGCAAAGGACGCACTTTCAGGAGACCCCGCCTTCGTTCGCCGTCGCGTTGTTCTGTACAACTCTGACGGCGGGTCCTCGTATCGCGGGGTGGAGCAGCCCGGTAGCTCGTCAGGCTCATAACCTGAAGGTCCCAGGTTCAAATCCTGGCCCCGCAACCATCCCTCTATCCGGTTGACAACCTCTCGGCCGACGCTTTAGCGGAAGCGGGACCGTCTGGGGCACACCCATGTCCTTTGTCATCATTGCGTCGCCGCGTACCGGATCGACCCACCTGACCGCCCTTTTGCACAAACACAGCGAAATCATCTGCCACGGCGAAATCTTTCATCCGAAAATGACGAACCCGCTCAGGCGCTGGGAGACCGGTGCGGGAGTGTCCGAAAGTGCGGCCGAAATGCTTGAACTGCGCCGGCGCGATCCGCGGCAATTCGTGCGTCGGGTGTTTGAAAACAATGACGGCGGCAAGCATGTCGGCTTCAAGATTTTCAACGGCCACAATGACGAAGTCCTGGACGAGCTGATCGTCGATTCGGCCGTCAAGAAAATCGTCCTGTTTCGTGCGAATCTCCTGGCGGTGTACTCGTCATCCCGAATTGCCCACAAAATCGGGGAGCGGGTGTTGAAGACACCACGGGAATCGCAGCCGCTCGTCCGGTTCGAACAAGAGAAATTCGTAAAGTACTGCCGCAAGTACACGGCGTTCTACCGTGACGTGGTGGAAAGGCTGGCCGCCAGCCGGCAAAATTTCCATCTTCTCGATTATGCGGCGATCAACGACCCGAGCCTGTTCGCCGCCCTTGTATCGTTCATCGGCGCCGATCCCGGTCAGGCGAGGTTGGAGCCGAGCATGATCAAACAAAATTCGCCGGACCTCTTGAAGCGGTTTTCAAATCCTGACGAAGTGGGCCGGTTCCTGCGAGAGAACGGCCTGATGAACTGGCTTTACGAGGGCGAGACGACCTTCGTTCCATTCAGGAACAGGCGCTCCAAGACGAGCAAGGCGGCAACGCTTGCCGCCGGGCAGGAAACCGCCGGCGCATCATGATCCGACTCGTCACGCCAACGTTATTGCGACATTGTGCAAGCCGGCGACCAACGCGCGAAGGAAATGCGGAACCTGGTTGGCGGACACACAGGGGGCGAATTTGCCATGAGCGGATCAAATCAAACAGATCGTCTCGATTTTCGCGTCCGGTTGCTCGAGCGTTCTGCAGCAGACACCGCCGCACGGCTTGGTGAATTGACCAGGAGCATCGCCGGGGGCAATGGCGGTCCGGGTATCACTGCTCCCGAAGAGACGATCATCATCGACGCCGACGGCATCGCACCGTTTGCAAACGGATTTCACGCGAGAGAACTCGACGCGAGCGGTCGGCCTTTCCGGTGGACCGGGGGTGACGATTTCTTTGAGATGCGCTTTTTTGCGAATCGAAGCATACCGTGGACGTTCGAGCTGACGGTCATGCCCAACCCGCATGTGGATGTAAAAGGTCTGCGCGCCTTCGTGGACTACGTGGAAGTGCCCGTCGAGGTTGACGCCGCCTGCGAGCGCATCACGGGTTCTGTGCCCGTCAAGCCCTTTTCCACGCTCACGACAATGACCTTTTATCTTCCGGCGCACTTCGTTCCGAGTCAGCTCGATCCCGCGTCGCCAGACAACCGATCCCTGGGCGTTGTCTTTTACGGGCTCAGACTGGACCCGGTCAGGCCTGTACAGAGATCGGGAAAATGATTCGGTCGCGTCTCTCCGGAGCCGGATAATCCATGTATCGCCTGCATCGCGGCATCAGGAAAGCCCTGATACTGTCTCCTACGGCTTCCCATCCGCAGGACTACGGCAACCGCAACCGCGTCTACCAGACGACCGCGTTCCTGAAGCGACAGGGCCACGAAATCCACTTCGTGCTTTATCCTGTCGAGCCGGACTGGCGCAAAGGCGTACCCGCATCCGCACGGGCCATGCGCACGGAGTGGGACAGCTTTACCGTCGTCCCGACAACGGGGGCGGTACAGCCCCCGGCAGTTGCGGAATATCACCTCATCGACGAATGGTGGGATCCTTCCATCGAGGCCTACCTCAAATGGCTGTTCGAGCACGAATTCTTCGACGTTTTCGTTGTGAACTATGCCTTTTTGTCGAAGGCGTTCGAACTGGCGCCGAAAGCCACTGCCAAGATCCTGGAAACGCACGACAGGTTTTCCGGGCGGAAGGAATTGCTGACCGCCCTGGGAGCGCCTCTCGAAGCATTCTATACAACCGAAGACCAGGAGGCGACCGCCCTGAACCGCAGCGACATCGTCGTTGCCATCAAGGAGTCGGAGGCCAAATTCTACCAGGCGCTGACCACCCGCCACGTTATTTCGGTTCCGTTCTGGCCGGGCGAAAAAGAGGGGAAGGCGCGAGCGGAGGAATCCGACAGGGGAGACCGCAAACTCCGTGCCGGTTTCGTCGGCGCCCTCAACGTCGTCAATGTCGCCAATATGTCGCGTTTTCTCGAGTCATTCGAGAAATACTGCGCTTCGCAACCCGTAACTCTCGATGTGGCCGGCGAGGTGTGTACACAGCTCTCGTCAAAATGCGCCGACATCAGATTGCTCGGTCGCGTCGACGACCTCGACCACTTTTACGACGGCATCGACGTCGTCGTTGCGCCCCTGATGTTTTCGACCGGTCTCAAAATCAAGGTCGCCGAAGCGCTGGCATACGGCAAGGCGGTTGTTTCCACCGCCAACGGATTTGACGGATTTGAGCCAAGGGATGAATTTCACAGCCTGGAATCCATCGACGACGTCAGCCGGGCGCTCGCCCGTCTGGCCCGCGACCATGCGCGCTTTGAACGGTTGCGGGCCAACTCAGTCGCTGCCGCGGCAATGGCGCGCCGACAAAGTGCGGGAGCTTACGAAGACCTGATGCGATCCGTCGGACGTCTCTCTTGTACCACCGTGCTGCTGACGGACACCGCTCTGGGGGTGCCGGATGGTGTCCCGGCAATACGCCTGACGCAATGGGCAGAATTGTGCTCGCAAATTACTCCGACGGTTGTCGTCCTGATCGGGGCCGACGTTGCGGTTTCCTCCGGTAGCGGACTGGATACAGTCGATGTCGCCGAAATCCACAACGACGGCAATGCCGTTGAGAGCGTGCTGTCGCTACTCGGCGAGATCGAGCAATCGTCCGAGATTGTGCAACTCGTCATTTCTGTTTCCGGTCGACTGGGCGAGGAGCTCTGGAAGGCTCTCCGGCAGTCCGGCAGGAATATAACACTGGACAATTGGCACCCGGCTCTTGCCGCATTGTCGTCGTCCGAGCTCCCGCCGCCGACGTTTTCCGACATCTGGATCGGCCCCTCGCCTGCCGGTGACAGGGGTGTACATCTCTCCGTGAGCGCCTTTCGACGCTTGCCGCGGCAGTTGCAGCAGTGGAAAACCATGGCGGGGAAGGGAACTGTGGTTGTGCGCTGCGGCGCGGAGGATCACGACGAAAGGGGCATCGAACTCTTGCTTTCGAAAGCCCGTCCGGATCACGGCGTCCAGGTGGTGTCGCTCTCCCGGTCGGAGGACTTTTCTCGCCGGTTCTTTGATGATCTGGCCGCCTGCGGCAGGCCTGAAATCCTGCTTGCCGTCGGCGAGGACTGGCGCGGCCACTCGGTTTGTCGCACTGTGGGACTGCTCACGGGGACCCCGTGCCTGGTGCTTGCGAGTTCCCGTTTTCCTGTGCCCGTCAAACGGAACGACGGCCGACTTGTATTGTGCTGCAGCTATGCCGACATTGCACGGTACATCGCCAGTCCGAATGAGTTGTCGCGCGCTTCTCCGCAGCATCACGAGGGCACGGGCTGGATGACATATTCCCGGCTGCTCGCAAGACGGACGAGGCAGCCCGCGCCTGAAGCCGCAGACTCTTCACCGTTGCCGCTCAATCAGATACTCTTGCGGGGAATTCCGCACGCCTTGGCCAGACTCGTGGGTTGAGGATATTTTCTCCGGCAGGATGCGTCGCGAATGAACCTGGACATTCAAGCCGCCGGATCGCGATCCGGCAAGAAGGCAGAAAAAAAGGTGCGTGACGGATCGTCGGCTGCCAAAAAGTCAGGGAATTCCGATTTGCCGCGAATCTGCTTTCTGATTGCAAGGCCGCGAAGCGGAACCACGGTGTTCAGCAAAATGCTCGGGACGCACCCACGGGTCGCCTGCGTCGGCGAAATCTTCAACGAGTCGAACGAACGTTCGTATTTCCAGTTCCTGAAGCGCCAGGTTGCCACCGACGCGGACAGTTTGCTCCCGGGCAACTCGCACAAGACATTCATGAAATATGTGGAGACGTGCCGGCGTTCCGCCGAGGCGAAGAAAGCCAATTGCAAGGTGGTCGTACTCGACGTGAAATACGACCAGTCGCATCTGCTCTGCGAACCCTGGTGGAAAATCGGGCAGCTGCCGAGGCTGTTCTTTCTGATGCGCGAACAGAGGTGGAGGGTCATTGATATTCACCGCAACGATGTCGTGGGTTTGTGCATCTCAAATCAGGTTGCGATGCAAACGAAGATCTATCACAGCAACGCTCTCCCTGAAGGCGAGAAGCAGAGCGCCAGAATCCGGATCAATCCCAATCAGGTCCTTCGTGAGATACGGGCTACCCAGCAGGTGTACCAGATGATTGAGACGCATTTTGCCGCCAGGCGCGAGTACAAGAAGCTGAACTACGAAAACATGTTCGATTCGGACGGCAATTTTTCAGAGCAAACCGTCGGCGAGGTAAGCGAATTTCTTGGCGTACAGAACCATTTCGACCGGGCACCCAGGCTGCAGAAACTGCTCAGCGACGACGTCCTCGACCATGTCGAGAACGCATCCGAGCTGAGAGAACTTCTTGAAAGTGCTGAATTGCGGGAGACGCTGGAGGCATAACGCGGACCGCCCTGGGGCGGAAGTCACGAGGATACTATGCCTCGGCCGGGGCGAAGAGATACCGACCGGGCGTGGAATACAATCACGTATTGCTTCCCTCCGGTGTTCCGCTTTCCACGACCGGCCGTCCCATTACGGCAGGAAAGCCCGGCAGCTGATCACGATACCTCCAGACCGCCATTTCGCTTGTTTTCTGCGCCGTTGCGCAGGCAAATCGCAGATGCACATCTCCCTGGTCGGCCGGCGCGACGAGTTCGACGATGATTCCGTCGGCGGGCGAACTGCGGCGAATGCACGAGAAGCCGGCGTCGCGCAGACGATCCGGCAACCGCGCCTCGCCGAGGGGAGGATCCGCCACCTCATCGACGAGCTTCTGCCACACTTCAATCGTTGCGCTCCCGCCAGGGCGCAGCACCGCATTGATACGGCGCATGAGCAACGCGCACCTGTTTTCCGGCATATCGGCGGAAAGCGTGACGAGAGCGAGGTCGAATATGCCGGATTGTACGGACCGCCCATCGGATCCATGGACCCTCTCGCCGAGAAAATCCTCCAGGGTAATGGCCGTTACGGAATCCGGTGCCCAATCGAAAATCCCGCAAAGCAGCGAAGCGAGCGTGTCGGGCCGTTCGGAAACAACCACCGCAGAACGCCCATTCCCGCCCATGGGGACCGCAGATGACGCGATCCACAGGCGTGCGGGACACGCCCGAAGCGTTTCGGCCGTGCCGGCTTCGAAAGCTCTGACCCGCCGCGCGGTCGAGCCCGGCGAGGGAAAATAATGACGCGTGCCGGTCGTTGGTGGAGGCGTGAGACGCTTTCTCTTGCTGCGTACGATGTCCGCGTATTTCCGGGCTATGCGCTCAATGCCCAGATGTTTCCTGGCGTAGGCGGCGGCGTTTGCGCCGAGCGCCTGACGTTTGGGTGCAAACGCAAGCAGGTCATACAGCGCCGCCGTGAACTCCTGCTGGGCGAATTCGCCCCAAGGAACTTTTCTGACCACCGCGTCCGGCAATTCGCCCATCGGGCCATCGTCAAAGACGATGCAAGGTTTGCCCATGCTCAGGGCCCGCATCAACGTCCCGGAGGTCTCTCCACCGCTTGGGTAACGAAGATTGACGATGAGATCGGTGGCGGCCAAATGCAGGAAAAACTCGTTCTCCTCCAGATAGCCGGTGCAGATCGTTTCGTCCCTCAATCCGGACGATTCGATCTGGGGTGCAATGTCGTATTCCGACGGCCTCTGTTCGCCCGCGATTACAAACCGAAAGGGAGGAATGCGGTTCCGAAGTTCCGCAAGCGCCTTCAGGGAAAAATGGAGTTTCTTCGCGCGGGTTACAAATCCCAGGACAGTGATGATGAGCGGCTGCTGGGGCAGACCAAGGCGTTTGCGCGCAGTGGATTTGGCCAGCTGGGCGAATTCGCCGATCTGCGGCGAGAGGTGATGCGGGACGTACCAGACCGGAACGTGCGGCGCGCGTGCCGCGGCTTTGTACTGCACGTAGCGGGAGTGAGCGATGACGCTCACGGCGGATTCGAGAACTGCGCCGTTCAAGGGTGTTTCGTATGTCGCGAATATCTCACGATCCTGCCTTGCAGACTGCCATGCGATGTTGTCGTCACCAAACACGCCATAGTCGCGAAGCATGGCCCGTTGATAAGCCCGCGACTCGGGATGCAGGGTGGTTGCGCTCTGGTGCAGATAGTTGAGGTTGAAGTCGTGCAGCACAACGATTCCGGGGTCGGTCGTCAGGGACTCAAGCATGTAGCAATGGGTGGGATTGTTTCCGATGTGGTACATCTTTGGCGCGTCGCTGAAGCAGGAGCGGTGCCTCCGGAATTCGGACGCGAGGAGTATGCGGGGCCCGTTCGCGAAATCTTCCGGAAGGGCGGCGTCGTCGGCCAGAACCAGCGTCACGTCGAAATCGAGCATATGGTACGGCATCAGCTCGTCCACGTACGTCGCAATTCCGCTCTTGCTGGGCGGAGCGGGCGCGAAAATGACAAGAGGCGATCTGCGCGCAGAAGGATGTACTTCTGGAACTCGTTGCAGAGTGGTCAAGCCACACCCTCCGGGTGATCGGGCCTGGCTGTCATGCCATCGCGGGAGCGAACGCTCGCCATGACGCCGGACCACAGGCTGCGAAAGGCCGTGAGCTGCTCCTCCCGGTAGCGGCGATAAACGTCCCTTGAAATCGATGCTTCGCCTGCCAGCAGAGAATTGCGCGTCGCAAGTTCCAGCAGATGTTCGAGAACCGCCTCGGGAGAGGAAAGCGCATGGCCGGAATGGTGCGTGGCAATCCCGGTCATCGCCTCGGCAGTCGCCACGAGGGGTTTCCCGTATCTCATGGCCTCCAGCGACTTGATCTTCAATCCCGTGCCCCCGAGCATTGGATTTATGGCTACGTCGACGTTCCTGTAGAATTCCGACACGGAGTCGACAATCCCGCAGAGCTGAAACGGATGAGAGATGGGGCGAAGCGCATCACAAACCGGGCCGGCGACGCGAAACTCGATTTTTTCCAAAACGTCTGGTCGATTGCTCGCGGCAGCTGCAAAATTGAGGATCGACGCGACATTGAACGGGTTGGCACTTGCGAGATAGCCGACCAGCAAAGGTTCTCCGGCGCGTCTTTTCCGCAAAGGCAGGAAGTCATCCGGTGACAGCCACCCGACTGAAACGACCTGCGCCGACGTTCTGTCCGCCAGCAAGCGGGCTTCCTCGTCCTGAATAGCCAGTACGTAATCGGCGCGATCCAGACCGGCGCCTTCCTGGACAACGGATGTGTGAAACCATGCCGGATCGAGGCCTATTTCGGAGAATTTTTCCGCCCTCCCTCCGAAAACGTCATGCGTATCAATCAGGCGCACCACATTTGGCGGAAGAACTTCAAGCAGATTGGAGTACCAGACATAATTGACGACGCACACATCGAAATGCCTGGTTGAGACGAGGCGGGAGATGGCGGCCGCGATTTCTTCATCGAACCAGTCATCAATCGCGGGATGGCGAACAAGGCTGTGCCTGTGTTCCAATGTGTGGGGAAAAATGACTTCAAACGCATCCCAGGCTGCCGTCATCATGAGCGCGTCTTTGGCCGACACCGGTTCGGTTGCATAGTAAAGCAGCGTCACCTTCGCGCCCATGCTCTGCATTGCCCGGCACATATCGAATACGCGCTGCCTGTTGCCCTGAATCGCCCGGTGGGTTGGCGTCGGGCTGAACACAAGAACGTTTGGCGCAGCGTTCAGCACGGCGAGACCGCTACTGATTCGACGCATAGGCGAAGTGTTCTGGGATCGGATTCGGTTGGGGGTCTGCAACCGAAGCTGATCAGGGTCACTTCGATGTGACCTGTGTATTTCGCCCAGTCCAGATGGACAATGAACTCAAGCTTCCCTTCCGTCACCCTGCTGGTTGAAGTGCGCACCTCGCGGCCTTCGACCAGCACTCTGCAAAGCGCGAGCCGCTCCGCGGCAGACGCGCCGATTCCCGCAATTTCCACTTGATAGGAACCCGGCAGAGAGCATGGCAACGCGATCTGCGAACTCGCACCTGGCCCAAGCCAGCGCCAAAATGTTTCTCCGTCTCCTTCTACCGGGTAACTACCGCTGCTGCAGAGGACCTCCGATGCTGAAAACGTTCGTGCCAACCGGGGCAATTCACTGACACCGATGTTGAACACCGCGCTGCTCCGACGCTGGCGGGGCAACGCTTCACCGTAGTCGAGGCGGTTCCATGCGAGTCCGTCGAATCCGTCGGATTCCACGTCGCTCGCAAGCGATAGACCCGCAGAACCTTCCTGTTCGTTCGGAAGGGCGATCCAGCCGAAATCTGCGGGCGAATTGGCTGTGGCTTTGCCAACCGGACGGAGGCTGAGGTCGACCACTGTGTACTTGAACCACGAGAGCAACGACTGCAGCTTCGTTCGGTCCTGTCCTGCCGGATAAAGGGTCAGGATGGGGCGTTGTGTCTCCAATGCCGGTGCTGCACCCTCAAGGTGATCGAACAGCAGTTCGGGGTCCCCCAGGTGAAGGACGTTTGCCCTCGCGCGGCCCTCGAGCCATGACCCGATGCTGCGGGTCTGGTAGACGCCCCCATTTGTCCAATAATCGCTCTCTTTGTCCGTGAGCATGTGCCCGTCATATTTTCCAAATACGGCAGACATGTCCGACGCGTTGATCGACTGACCCCGGTCAACCATCAAGGCATGATGGCGAAGAAGCGACCAGGCCGGCACAAACTCGTTACCGGAAAACGTGGCGGCGCTGGAAAGAATGGAATCGAATGTCGAGCCCCCGATGTCGATCGAGAACACCAGTCCTGGTGGTCGCTGCTGAAGCCACCCGGCCATTGCGCGGGCCGTCCTGGCGTACGCCTCGCGGAGGGTTGCCTCGTAGCGCATTTCAGCCGCTTGCGTTTCTATCGGTCAATGGCCGTGCGGCGGCTCGTCCGCATCCACGGCAACCGATCGTATGGCGATGGACAGCGGGCGAAGATCGTTGTTCAACCCCAGTTGCATGGGCGACTTGATAGCATCTCTGGGAAAACTGATGCGAAGCTGTGAATCCGGCTCGCTCGATCTTCCTGCCACGCCTGTTGCAATTGCGCGATAGGTTGAGCTGTCTTCAGGGCGCGCAGAAAGCTCCAGTTTCAGCGGTTCGCCGAACAGCGAAACGTGCATTCGGGAGATAATGTCGGGGGACAGCGGACGAATTTCCGGAATTGCAACCCGGTAGAAACCGCTCTGCCGCACGCGCACCGAGATCACACCTTCTTCTCCCATCCAGCAATATCCCCCGCGCGCACCGGGCTCTACCGGGTACCAGCCATGTCCCATATTGTCGCCGCCGACATTGATAACCACACCCTCCGGAGCAACGCTGCCGACGTGCTCGGGTGCACGGCCCGCACCAAAAACCAGTATCGAATGCAGGCTGACCTCGCCGCTGGCTTTCGCGATATCGGGAAGGTACTTGATGCTTATGCCGCGAGCCGCACCCTCGGGCGCCGCGTCGATCTGGGTTCCGATGAAGGTCCAGTCGCCGTTCGCCGCCATATCGAACCGGCCGGACATGGGGGATCCATTCGCAGCCACGACCATACCCTGAAACTCGGTGCGACTGCGCGCACCTCTTCCGGAAAGGACAATTGATACCTTTGCGTCGAACGATCTGTCCAGTTCGAGCCGGCCGTCGCCGGCAATCAGGATACCCGTTGCCTTGCCTCGCTTCGGCCATCCAAACGCTCCGTACAACTTTACCGCGGCTGTCGGCTCTTCCAGTTCGTAGCCGGCAAGAGGCATCGATCGGCCCAGCGGCGTGAAGGCGCTTTCGGGCTGAAGAGTGTGGGCGTCTATGGCCGTTACAGGTTCCGCGGGCTCGATCACATCCGGGTCCCTGATCGGAACCTGAGTCATGAGATCGCTTATTTGCCGGCGAAGCAGCGCAAGCTCCCTCTCGACACCGTCGCGATGAATGTTGAGCAGGGTGTCGAAGCGCGCCAGCAGCCGGCTGATAATGCTGTTTTCGAACGTGACGATGTCACCTGGCACGGGCAGCAGATCGAGCCGGCGTTCGATTCGCGTAAGCCGGTCGGCCGTCATTATGAGGCCGCGCGACATCGAGGCGAGATCGGAAGGTCCGAAAAGCACCGGAGAGCCGGCCAGCTCGCGGTCGGTGTTGCCTGCGGAGACGGACAGGACGTGCAATTGACCGTCAGCAACGTTCGCGGGCAAAGGCAGCCTGAAGCGGTACACCGTGTTGGTAGTTCCTTCCTCGTCGGCCATTACCACCTGATCGCCGGCCGGCAAACTCAACACCGGATTCCCGCCGATTCTGAGTGTCAGGACCGGAAGCTCGTGGGGATTTCGCCGATTGTACACCCAACCGCTGATCATGCCATTTTCGATTCCGGTTATCCGGCCGATATACTCGCTGCCCGAAAGCAGATCCTCGGCCTGCTGGAGTGTCGTAATCGTAATGGCGGGATGCAGCTCCCGTTCGGTGCCGGCAATTACCGCGCGAATCACAAACGGCGGAGCCTGCCCCGGCAGCCGCTCCAGCCTCAGTTCGAAACGGTGCAGACCGTTGCCGCGTCGTGCTCTGGCGAGATCAATGTCGAACCGATCGGCTTTTCCGCGTGCCAGCAGAATTCCGCCGCTGTAGAGTTCAACTTCCAACGGGTCGTACGGCCGCTTTGAATCCCATGCCCATCCAACGATGGCGCCGTCCACAATTCCGCCAACCTGCCCCTCGTGGGAAGTTTCAGATTGCGTGGAGACGTCGTGCTCTCCCGCCTGCTCGCCCGATCGCTCCGCGCCGCCGGAGAGACGGTTAAAGAAGCCGCGTGCACGCACCATGCCCAAATCCTCGACCAGACGCGGCGCATCATAGGCGCGCAACGAATTTTGCCAAGTGGAGTAGCCGCCAACGGCGGTGTTGGCTTTCATGGAACAGGCGACCACCCGGTCGCCGTCGCTGCTCTCCGGAACCTCGTTAAATTGCGGCTGGAAACCGGATCTTGAGAAGAGATTTCGGCCTCAGCCCGGTGCGCGTTGTTTTATGTCGATGGGATGACAGTCATGGGTTCTTCGCCGAGTCACGGAAAACGTCCCACAGATCGTCATAGAACGAATTCAATTCGCTGCGGGGTATTTGCGAGACATCCGGCATGAATTCCCGCGCGCAGAATTCCCGTTCATCAAGCGTGCGAGGCAGCGGCAGCTTCCGGCTGATTTTCCGATTCAATGCAATGATCGAACGGCAGTAGGTGTCGAGGCAGGCCTGTGCCTGAGCGCGAGTCAGATAACGGCCCCGCTCTGCGTTCCAGCGGCGCGGTTCGCCAACCCGGATTGCGCACTCCCCCAGGAGAAATCCCTGCCGTCGCGACTCGGCGACACCACGTCTTAGTTTCAGCCCTGCGATTTTGTGTAGCGGATGATCGGGCGGCAGGCCATGACGTCCGTCGACAAGTGCGCGCACGGCTTCCAGGACGCGCCAACCCGGCGATGTGTTCTGTACTCCCGTACGCGCAAGACCAAGTTTGTCCGCTCCGTCAGTTACCCCACAGACTGCGAGAAAATCATCAATCAGATCGCCGTTCAGCAGGTCCGAACGCTCGAGACTCCGGACGCACAGATTCTCCCAGCCGAACGCCCTGGCCCAACGTTTCACGGTCTGGAAAACGTGCACCCGTCTCTCATGCATCCTCTCGGAAAAAAAAGAGTCGAAGTCGTAGGTAAAAAAACCATACTTGACTTTCTGGGCATAGCTCGAGGGCATGAGATCGACCAGATCACGGAGCACAACGTAAATCCTGAAATCGGACGACCTGGCGTCCTGCAGGGTGCTCTTCATCCGTAAAGCCTGGTCCGTCTCCACTTCCTCGAACATTTCAGAGGACAGAATCATCGTGGAGTGCCTGCAGACACGCCAGTCCTGCGCGCACTCCGCCAGCGTGCCCAGCTTGGGGTCGAATCTCTTGTATCCCCGAACTTCGTGGGCGAGGTTGTGGTGGGCTATCCTCGTTTTTCGGCCGATCTTTGGATAATACAGCGACAGCAGACCCAGCCGGTCCGAATTTTGATCGAGGAAAGTTTGCAACGATGCCGACCCGCTCTTCTTTAGTCCGACGTGAACGACGATCGTCGAGCGCTCCGAACCTGTGCCGTGCAAAGTTGCCAATCCTCTTATTCCGGGGGCGTTCACAGAAACAATTCCGACGTGAAATATGGGACCAACGGAAATCTCCGGAAATCTGCCCGTGTCTTGTTGCGCTCTGTGCGGAAATATCTGTATCCCCCCCCATTCCTCCGGTCCAGCGGGGAGACGATCAGCGATTCGCTTTACAGGTCAAAGGGCCGTCGAAGTCGATCCGTTGAGCTCTGCCTGCAAGAACGCGGGAAAACTCCGGATTCGTAAGGGGCGGTGCATCGCCCAGGCGAGTGTACGCACGCGACCGCGTCCTCATCGACACCAGTCTGCTGCATATGACTGAGCGTCTCGCTTAACAGCGTCTCGATCCGCTGCGTTCTGGTACCCCGTTCTCCGGCGCGCGGATCCCCGTTGCGATTTCATTCGAACGCCGCACTATTGGCAGAATGGGTCTCTTGAACTATTCCCTAACCGTTTGGAGGCGGCGCGAATTTGGACTCGGCACTGAAATTACTGTTCGATTCTGAAATCGGGGATCGCGTCGCCGGCTTTCTGCGCGGACGTGGGGAGCGCGCCCGGATCGTGGCGCCGCGTTGGGTGCGTCAGTCGGTCCTGTCGGGTTCCGATCAGGATTTCGTACCGCGCGCCACCTGGGCTGAAGACGCCGCAGAGCCCGAATTGCAGGGCGAGGCGCCAGGCAACTTCATAGTTCTCGCGGAAGATGCGGCGAGGGAGCGGGCCATAATCCAATCCCTTTCTCTGGGTCCGGGACGCCGGGCGTTTGGCCTGTTTCGGCACATTGTGCCGGCGCTGATTTGTCATATGGATGGGCTGGCGCGCCCGTCATCCGCAGGTTCCCTGAAGCGATATGCCATCCTGTGTGTTCCACGAAGCGGAAGCCGGTACTTGACCACGACCTTGTGCAGGGCCGGCGTCGGCGCTCCTCTGGAACATCTGCGACCGCCGCTCGCAATCATTTCCACTGCCGGCAAGCTCGGCTTTCCCTCCGCGATGAAGGCCGTCGAAGAATATGGCCAGGCAAACGGCATCTTCGGGACAAAGCTCGTGTCCACGTTTCTCCTGGAAGCCTCTGCAGGCAGAATCTCGAACCTCGACAAAAACGTGGAATGGCTGGCGAAGCGCGGCTACCGTTTTGTCTATCTGGAGCGCCCGCTGATCGATTCCGTCGTCTCCAGCTATGTCGCCGTGCACCTCAAGAAGTGGCACTTCTTCGGGCCACTCGCCGATACGGATCGTCAACGCCTCCAGCGGGCCCCGTTTTCGGAAAACCAGATATGGGGCGAGTATATCCGGTTCAAGGCAGACAAGGCGATCATGAACCGGCTTGTCGCCAAACATGAGATGGCGACTTTCCAGTATGGCGATGTTTGCGACCGTACAGATCGGATAACCGGCTGGATATGCGATCAGCTTTCGGTAGATCCGGTGCAGCTGAAGCCTGTTGCTTCAATACAAATCCCGGTCGCCACCAGAAGCCAATCGTCAATTTACGAGGAATTCACCGACAGGCTCGAGCAACTCCTCGAGCGCCGCAAAGGCGAGCTCGATTCCGTGGTTGTGGCGTGCATCAGCGAAAAAACGGGATTGCAGCAGGCTGCCGCACAAAAGATGCTGCGGGAATATGAAGGCTCGGTTGCCGTGCCGGCGTGAGCTGCGCAAATGGACCGGGACGGCGCGGGCGTTCGCGTCAATACCCGAATGTCTCGTAGTCTTCCCTGAAGCGGTTTTCGATATAGCGCCTGTCATCGTCGCTAACCGCGGGCTCGTCGGCGAGCGTGACTGTGCTCGCATTTGCACGCGGCAGACGAATATCGATCCTCAGCCTGTCGGAGAGAGCAGCTGCCCATCTATCGTGATCTTCTATTCGGTAAAACTGTCCCTTGAGGTTTCCCGACGAATTCTTGAGGCTGCTTACCTGCGTACGAAAGCCGGGCGCTCCGGCGACTTTCTCATGCCGGATGAATTCGGAGAAATTCCGCGACTCCATGAACGCACGCGACGACGCCCATTTCAAACCGGGTTTTTTCCTGGCCGACTCCCTGGTGATATGCGCTGCCACTTCATCCAGTGTGAGACCCTGGCTGTTGGCCCATTTGTTCAGTGTGCTCGCGGCGAAATTGTACAGAGAACACGCACGCGCAAGCGGATGGCGAACGACGGAAAAAAGGAAATAGTCCTCAACGTATTCGGCGCCGCAAATGCTCTCGATTTCCGCTACCGAACTGTGCTTGTGGAGCTTGAATCTGGCGGCATAGGGCTTCTGCAGTTCCTCTCCGAAGCGGGATCCACCGAGAATGAGATCGTACCATGCCAGATGCGGGTCTAGCGCCTGCTCCACACTGGTGCCGCCGGTCTTGTGAATGTGGACAAAACTGAAGCGGCGGGACCGCGAAATTATCACGGCAAATCGCTCCCGCGCAGAATGCCCGCTGCCGCAATCCCATCGGTTCGACGTGACCGGAGGCCGTGCGGATGCGTCTGGAAAACGTTGGTCATGGGTGATCGGTATCCGGCGTGATCAGGCGCGCGGGCATTTTGTGCCGGGAGAATCTTAGTTGCCGGTCCAGCGGACGGCAAGCGACCGTTTTGACGGCCCCATTGCCGAGATCATCCCGCGCGCGCTCGGCTGCGGCGTGAATATCCTTCATGACGCCGCAAACACCTCACCCCAAAGACGCAACTCGCGTGCGAGCCGCACCGCCGGGTCCTGGTTGAACGCTTTCGACCCGAAAGCTACCATTGCGTCGCTGCGCGAACAGGGACAGTCAGACGGACTATGCGATTTGCAATCATTGCCTCGGCAAGAACCGGCTCGAGCCATCTGACGAACCTGCTCAATTCCAGGTCAGACATTCTTTGCAACGGCGAAATCTGTCATCCGAAAAAGGTCTATGTGAACTGGCACAAGAGGTACCGGACGCCCGAGCGGCTGGGTGAACTCGCCGCGCTCCGGAGCGCGGCTCCCGCAAAGTTCCTGGAACAGATATTCGAAATAGATCACGACCGTCCACATGTCGGATTCAAGATTTTGAGGGGACAGTACCAGGATGTGCTCCGTGCCGTGCTGGAGGATCGCACGATCAGGAAGGTCATTCTGTTCAGACGGAATGTGCTCGCCAACTTTTCGTCGAAGTTGATAGCCAACGAGACCGGGCAATATGGATTGAACGCGCAGAAGGCTCCACGAGAATCTCGCGAACCCATAAAGGTTCTGTTCGACGCAGAAAGGTTCAAGGTTCATCGCAGGAAATATGAGCGCTATTACGCCTCGGCAATGAATACACTGCTGCAGGGCGGGCAGAACTTTCATCTGATCAACTATGAGGAGATCAACAACCCCTGGTTTTTCAGGTCGCTCCTTGCGTACATCGGAGCGGAATCCCTTGCGCCGCCGGACGAAGGCAAGCTCATCAAGCAGAATCCGTCGAACATCCTGTCCCGGTTTTCAAATTCGCGCGAGGTCGAGGAGTTTCTTCTCGCGAATGACCTCGTGCACTGGTCGTTTGAGGGCCAGGTGACGTTTGACGTTGAAAACGTGGGACGCTGGAGACCGGGAAAGGCGGGTGGAAAGAAGAAAAAGTCCGCATTGTTGCCGGCGAGCGTCGCCTAGGGCTTCTGTTCGAGGCGTCTCCCCAGGGCCGCAGGACCGTTCATCGACAATCCTCCGTCGGGATCCCAACGAAGGACCGGAAATGACGGGCAACAAATTCCGCAAATTTGTCGGGGTTGAGAACGGCATAATTTTCGCCGCTTGGGGAATCGCGCACGAGAGTCGGGGCGACCGGTATGGGAAGCACCGCGTTTTCAAGCCAGTCAGGATGGTGCCACACCTTGTTCTGTTCGACTATCCTTCTTCTTTTTGCGTGAATGATCCCCTTTTTGTCGGTCGTCCAACCTATTTTGTGCTGTACCGTTCCGACGTGGCAAAGATAGCAGCTCGCAGTCTGGGCGAGAGCGATGGAATCCAGAATTCCCAAACCGCCCGCATTGACGAGCAATTGCTGGCTCCCGACAGAAGCCATCGCGCAAGCTGTCTCGATGATGACATCGATTTCCCTTTTCGAGCTCTCCGCTGACGTGCTGTAAAATTCCCTTACATCGGGATCACATTGAGACCAGTCGTCGGGCGGCGAGAACCCGTCAAACAGGATCGCGCATCGCTCAAATTCCCGCAACAAGCGCGCTGACACCCTGGCCAGGGTGTCAACCTGGTTTGCCATCGTCGGCTTCTGGCTCCTTACGCTGATCCAGAACGTCGGCGCCGCGAGCTGATGAAGACGGGAAATCAGGTTTCTGGTCGAAGGAGTCACCACGCTTTCGGCAAAGCGCCGGATCCGCATTCTGACCGCCAGCGGCATTCTGTAACTTCCAAGCCTGACGAACAGCCTGCCGTCGTCGTTGATCGACGGAGGCACGCGCCAATCAGGTCTGGTGATTTTCCATTGCGAGAGTTCCGGGTAGATGGCCCTGAGCGGACCGAGGGGCTCCCGGCGGACCAGAAGTTCCGGAGCGCTTTCCGGCGGGATGGTGCTCAACAATCGTTCAAGGGCCGGGAGTTCATTCCAGAGGTGGTGTGCAAAATTCCGATGTCCGATCAGGACGGCCACCGGTCTATGGGAGGGAGTAAGCCGGAGCGATGATCGGGACAGGATGGATTTGAGTTCGACAATGTGTTTTTTGTCGACGCTCGGCTTGTCATCGAATTCCCATTTGAGCAACAGTTTCTCGCGGGGCGCGAACAACGCAATGAGCGGGTTTCCGAGTACCGTCCTGGCCGAGGCTACGTAGAATTCGGGCTGAGAAGGAAAACGATAGAAGATGGACCGAAGGATCAGAAATGAAACAGCCGATTTCGCGGGCATCCCGGAATGGGGCGAGATCACTTCCAATTCGCCGTGTTCCACGATCTCCTGTTGATAGCGGCGTCCCTCGGCTTCGCTTTCGGGACTGTGCCGCAGCCAGATATCGGACAGAAATTCGACGAGAAAAGGCAGACCATATTCACGGGCCAGTTCATGCGCCCGCGCAGAGTCGCCCACCCCGACAGACCTGACTTCCGTCGAACGCGCGCGTCCAATTCGGTGCTTTTCCATAAGATCGATAAGGTCGCCGGTGCTTTCGAACGCGCGAAGCCGAAAATGATTCCAATGCGGCGCTATTAATGCACTCCTCCGGTCAACAGCGTCAACGGATGACCTGTGCCGGCTGCAGACGTCAAACTTGAATGGCGCATTTCTGCATGATACGCAGCGCGTCACCTGCTTGAGCTCAGCAAATTGTCCAGAACTCTTTACGTGCACCTTGGCCCGAGGAAGACCGGCACGACGGCGATTCAGGGTCTGTTGCGGCGGCACGAGGATCCGCCGGTCATTTATCCGAAAGTCGGGCTCTGGCCGGACGGCGCACACCACGGACTGGTGTTCAAGTTTCTCGGAAAGAACCGAAAAGGCAAAGTGCCTGCGCAATCCCTGCAGGAGATGCTTGACTCGATCGCGGCAAGTGCTGCCGGCAATGATCGTGACATCATCATCAGTTCCGAGGCGTTGCACCAGAAACGCGACATAGCAGGCTTCGTCGAAGCAGTCGTGCTTTGTCTGCCGCAGCCCGTGAAGGTCGAATTCCTGGTCATTTGTCGCGAGCATTTTTCCCGGGTATCATCCTGGTACAACCACCGGGTGAGGAGCGGCGAACGGGAATCTCCGGATGAATTCCTCGAAGCGCGCGCGGAGAAAATCTGCTATGCGCCACTCCTCAGGAGAATTCGGGCGATCGGACATACGGTCACCGTTCTGAACTATCACCCGTCCGACACGCTCGTACAACGATTCCTGGCGCGGATTGGCTGGAACGAGAATGACATTCCGCCCGCCGTTACCCGCAATCCGGGCCTGAGCCCGAAGGCGCTGGTCCTGAAACTGGCGATCAACAACGTGGTTGGAAGCGAGAAGAAGGTCTTGGAGCTTTTTGCCAGACTGAAGGAGATGCCGGGCAGTTTCGCACCATCCCAGTTCATTTTCAGTCGTGCAGTGGCGGAAGCGGCCGATCTTCTGTACGCGGATGACCGGTCATTCCTGAAGAAAGAATTCGATATCGAAATCCAGCCCCGCGATCTGGCGCGGGAGCAGAACATGTTTCTCATCAGCGAGCAGGATTTGCAGGATATCACCCGCATAGCAGCCCAGCTGAAAAAACACGCGGATGACATTGTCGATTTTGCGCGTCGATTCGTGCAACCCGGACCTCGCCTGGATGGGCATTCAACGGAAAAGGGACAATAGCAATCACATACAGGGATGCCATCTTGGAATTCAGGGACAAGACATTCGTGCTGGGAGTGGGTGCCCAGAAGGCAGGGACTTCGTGGCTGTTCGAGTATCTCTCAGGCCGCGGCGACATTTACATGCCGAGAAAGGAATTGCATTTTTTCGACGCGAAGTTCGGACCTCTGGCTCGCCGCAAGCGCCGACGAATTCGCCAGAGGGCCACGGGGGCGAAGCGCGGGAAAAATGAGATGCTCGCGATCAAGTCGCAAGGCGATCCCGGGCTTTATCGGAAATATTTCGAGTCGCGTATACCTGCGCATCTGAAGCTGTTTGGAGAAATCAGCCCTTCCTATGCCCTGATCGGAGAAGATGGCTTTCGTGCGGTTCGCGAACTGTTTCCAAATGTGCGGGTCATATTTTTGATGCGCGATCCGATTTCCAGATTTTACTCTCAGCTGCGTATGGAAATCGGCCGAAGAGGTACAACAAGGGCACTGAAGCGAATCGCAGGGAAGCGTCGTTCCGAGCTGCTGGCGAGATCACGGTATGAGCAAACCCTGCAGAGCCTCGACCAGGTGTTTGCTCCGTCTGAAGTCCTATGTCTGTTCTACGAGACCCTTTTTTGCAGAAATTCGATACAATCGCTGTGCCGATTTCTGGATGTGCCGTATGCCGAGCCCGATTTTCAGAAGATCGTCAACGCAAGCGAGAGCGAAACATCGCCGGTTGAGGAAGACGTAATCGCCGAACTCGGGCCGACGTACCGATATTGCCGTGAGAGATTTGGCCCGGGCCTCCCGGCCACCTGGTCTCAATTGGATTGAGATCCTCGCGCGCGGACCGACGGCACGCCTCGACTATCCCGGTCGGCGACGGCATTTGGCTCGTCTCTTTCATGGACCACGTCATGGTTGGGTTAGTAATTCAGCGTCGTCCCTGCGATGTGCCAGGCAACAGCAAACCAGGCTGCGGTCGTCACGGCGACTCCAACCATCGCGTAGTGGATACGCGCCAACACACCGATCCCGGATTGCTTCCAGAGGCCATAGGTCAGCCACAGAACGACCGGCGTCGCCAGCACTCCGAGCCACGCGGCGGCATAGAGCGCAACGAGCCAAGGATCGAGAGCGTCTACGAAAATCTGGCGCTGGTCCCAATCCGCACGTACCAGCCAGATGACTGCGGCGGCGACGCCGAGATCGATGCAAAGAACGATTCGAATGAACGCAAGCCGCTTTCGCGTGCCGGGGGTTGCGATCATTCCCCCGAGGCCGGCACGCCGCCACAACGCTGCGGCCGGCCATGACAGCAACGTCAGGACCATCACCGCCAAACTTGCCGCCATCAGCGGCTGGGCGAAATCGGCCGTTTCGTACCAAGAGACCCGTTCCCGCCCGGACGTTCCGTCGGTCGTTTTCAGTATCTCCAGATCCGCGCGTTTCCTCTCGAATGCCCATTTGTCGCCATCGCGGTCCTCGAAAATGTACGGAGCGATTTCGCGCCAGACCGTCCGTGCCGGGTCTTTCACGAGCCATCCCGCAAGGCCCGTCTCAATCGATCCGTCGGCGTCCGCATTGATGCGCCTCTGCGTGAACAGCTCTTCGACGCTGAAGAGATTCAACTCCGAGCGGCGTGTACGCTCGTACCACCCCGCAACAGCCGAAGCGTCGGCAGCTCGAGGAACAAACGGCGACACGACCTTCGCCGGGGCCGTGAAATAGCGCGCGACAAGCGCCCGTTCCAGGTCGTCGCGGGGACTGCCATCCCCTTCGGCGTTGTAGGCGACATAGAGACCGAACGCGTTCTCCGGCTGAAGCAGAAGGTCGCTCTGAAAAACGCTCGTGTCTCCGCGATGGCCGATGAAGCGGACGCCACCAACCTCGCGCTGGTAGAAGTATAGCCCCATTGCGCTGAGCGGTTCGGCGACTTGTGGCGCCATCATGGTTGCCAATGTCGCGGGACGAAGAATGCGACGGCCGTCGAGCACGCCGCCATTGAGCACGGCGCGGATGAAACGCGCCATATCGTCCCCCGTCGTATTGAGCTGCAGGTCCGTGGAATGCACATCGAGGCGGACTGGCGGCGATCCCGGCTTGACCAGATACCCTGTCGCCATAAGCGGTGTCAGCGCAGGCGGCGGCTGAACGGCGAAGCTCGAAGACGTCATACCGAGCGGCGAGAGAACGTGCGCCGTGACATAGTCCGATGTTGAGCTCCCCGACACCCGAGCCAGGATGTAGCCGCTCAGGGAGGCGCCATAGTTGGAATAGGCGGGAACGTCACCATAAGGAAACAGCCTCCGTGGAAGCCGTTCGGCAAACGAACGATTGCTCGTTTTAAACACATCTTCGAAGCCCGCGCGGTGCGTCATGAGCCGGCGCAACGTGACCGGCACGCCTCCCTGCGGAGTCGGAATGGAGAAATCGAGATACGCGCTGACGTCTTGATCGAGATTCAGCCGTCCCTGCTCGACAAGCTGCATGATCGCGATCCCCTCGAACAGCTTTTTGATCGAGGCGATGTTCATCAGCGTGCGCTCGGCCGTCATCGGCCGGCGGGTTTCGACATCGGCGACGCCATATCCTTGCGCCGCGACAACCTTGCCGTCCTTGACGACGACAACCACGCGCCGGGGATGCTGGAGCTCTTGAGTTGCTGCGGTACGTAATGGTTTAGAAAATCGCGGATGTCGCCGGCGGTGAGAGCGGGCCGCGCGGCCGCGCTGTCCGAACACATGAAGGGCAGTGCGGCGACGAGCACCAACCACAGAGAAATCAGGCGAATCGGTCCGGCGGTCATTCGACACTCTCGGGAAATCGTCGACGCATCCTGGTCAAACGCCGCCGGTTTATGCGCAGGACGCATTGTCCGATCAGGGCACTCTCACAAATCCGTGCCAGATGCCGCTTGCGTCCTCGTAATCTCCGGCAACCGCCCCCGAATTGTTGATGGCGTTCGCGAACGTGCCCGAGGCGGCATCGGGTGCGTCAAAAATCGTTGTGTGACCGCCGGCTTTTCGGACAAAGGCGCGAAATGTACTCCCGTTGTAGAACAGGCCCGCAATTGTCCCTTTGCTGTTGATGGCTTCAGGCCCGTCAGGCTGGAACGAGACAATGGTACCGTCAGCCGAGCGGGAATAACCGTGCCCCTGATCGGCGCCCTTGAAATAGCTCCCGGTAATCTCGCCCTTCGCGTTTATTCCATAGGCCCATGTTTCGGTGGATTTGGGAGGATCGAAGGCTTCGATTGTACCGTCCGTTGTGCGCACAAACCCGTGCTGAACCTTATTCGCATCCTCGAAATACCCTGCGACGGATCCTGCATCGTTGATCGCGGTTGGCGTGGTCTGGATGGCGCCGGATGGATCGAAATTCGCAAATGTGCCGTCGGCCGTCCGGACGTAGCCGTGAGGTACGCCCCCGCTGTCCACGTATTGGCCGGTGACCAGGCCCGCATTGTTCAGGGCGGTCAGCCACGTTCCCTCGCCGGTGCTCGTTCCGGCCTCGGGATCATCAAGTGTGGTGAATTTCCCTTTCGCCGTCCGCAGATAGCCATGAACTACGCCCTGGGCGTCCGCGTAGAGACCGGCAATTTGGAGTCTGTCATTCAGCGCGATGGCCAGCGAACTGCCGTCGGACTGTGGTGGATCAATCGTGGTGACCGTTCCGTCTGCCAACCGCAAATAGGAGTGGTCCACAAACTTCTGATCTAGGTACCACCCGACGATGTCTCCGCTTCTGTTGATGCCCAGTCCTTCGGTTTGAAGGGCATCGGGCGCGTCGAAACTCGTGATCGTACCCTTCGCACCTGCCATGGAGATTGCCACGAGGCTCACCGTGGGCAGCACCACCGGCTTGCCAGGGTCCGCGAAGGCAGCCGCAGCGTCCAGCGTAAGCAACGCGGTCGCCGTGAACAGGACGGCGATGGTGGATTCTCTAACAAAGAACATTGGACATCATCTCCTCGCTACAGTGGGAGCTCTCTTCCCAAAGGTGTCTGATGACGGGACTTACGGCACGGTGGATTTATTCCCGGCGTTCCTTTCTTCTTAAAGCACGCCTAAATTGCCTTCGTTGTGCTTGTGCGCTGTCATGGGCTTTCCCAATTTTGACTATTGCACGACATGATCGGGTCGTTTCGCATCGCCGTTCCATTTTTCCCGTAGCATGCTGCGTGCTCGTGCCAATCGGGACATGACGGTGCCTATCGGTACACCGGCGATCCGTCCGATTTCTCGGTACGACAGGTCCTCCATTTCGCGAAGCAACAAAACCTCTTGAAACTCTCGCGGCAACGTCGCGACAACTTCGTGCAATTGGCGGAGTTCGCCGGTTCGAATCATTACTGCCTCGGGATCGGACTCATCAATTGCCCAAACGAAGTCATCCGCCTCCAGTTCGTCATCGGACGGCAGCGGTTCAATGCGCCTGCGCCGGGTCTTTTGAACTGCGTCAAGGAAGCAATTCCGGACAATCGAGAACAGCCAGGCCCTCACATTGTCTCCGCGGAGCGAGTCGAAGCCCTTGAGCGCGCGCAACATCGCTTCTTGGACAATGTCGTCGGCATCCAAAGGTGGACGCGCGAGCCATCTCGCAAGGTTGTAAGCTGCATCGAGATGCGGGAGCACCCTGGCATCAAACCGGCTGCGCCGATCGTTCATTGCCACCACCTGTAGCCGCTACCGCCACTGCGACAAGCGACACAGGTCGACACCGTCGAATGTGCGTAGACATCAGGAAATTTGATGCAGAACAGAACGCTTGTGATTCCCAAGAGCGGGGAGAGCCACTTCGAACGCATGTCGCCGAGCGTGCGCGATTGCGTGGCTTTCGCGGAAGCTGGGCGCACTCTCTTTGCAAACGGCTCGGACATGAAGTCGCTGCGGTCCGCGGCGGCGGGGCGGTATGCTCCGGTTCGGCGAACTGCTGCGGATCGCCTATGGAATCGGTCGCACCTCCGCGTTTTGGCTGGATTTGCGCTAACCCCACGAGCTAACATCACATAGCCCCGCACGACCTTCACGACCGCGATGTGAAGCCATTCGAGAACGATGTAAAAGGGATGCCGGCTCCTGACTTTAAGAATTCGATATCCCCTGAAATACCTCATAAAAACAAAGCGCTGCGCGGAGTTCTCCCCAATCTTGTTGGCGCTCAGGCTTGCGATTATAGTGGGCGCTGGAAGGGGACACGTTGCAGCTGGCGAACGATTCCTCCCAACGATTGCGCTTTGGGCTTTTTGAGGCCGATCTTCGTACCGGCGAACTGACCAAACTTGGCAAACGGATCAGACTGGAGGGGCAACCCTTTAGGCTGTTGGCGACGTTACTGGAGCGACCGGGAGAACTGATCACCCGCCAAGAATTGCACAGCCGGCTATGGCCAACCACGACGGTCGATTTCGATCACGGCCTCAACAAAGCGATCAGCAAAATTCGTGAGGCACTAAACGACTCCTCCGAGAATCCCCTCTTTGTCGAGACGGTTGCCAGGCGCGGCTATCGCTTCCTCGCACAGGTGAGCGTCGTTCCTCCGCACCCGCGGGAATCTCCGCCCAGCGCTCAGCTCGAGCCTCAAACGACACGTCGCGCCAAGGTCGTCTGGCCCAAAGGACTGCGCCGGAAACAGGTCATTGCATGGTCGGTCCCGGGTTTTATCATCACCCTGATCCTCGCAGCAGGCCTGGTGTGGGCCCTCTATCCGAGAGAGCCGTTCGACACCACGATTCACTCGCTGGCGGTGTTGCCGATGGCCAATCTTTCTGGCGATAACCCCCACGACTATCTCGCCGACGGCATGACAGATGAATTGATCTCGCGCTTGGGCCAGATCGGCACCTTACGCGTCATCTCCCGTACATCCGTTATGCCCTACAAGTCCGGCCTCCCACCCCTGCCGGAAATTGCCCGGACCCTCGACGTGGAAGCTGTCGTGGAAGGCACCGTGTTTCGGTCCGGCGACCAGGTCCGAATCAATGTCGAACTTGTTCGCGTGCCCGTGGACAAACTTCTGTGGGGCCATAGCTACTCCGGCAATTTGCGCGACACGCTTGCGCTGCAGGACAGTGTCGCACGCGATATCGCCAATCAAATCCGTTCGACCTTGAACCTGCGGGAACGCGCGGTCCTGCGCACATCGATCCAGGTCGATCCCCGGGCGCTGAAATATTATCTGGAGGGCCGCTACTTCCTGGAAAAGCGCACCGCCGAAGGCTTGCGGACGGCGATCAGCTATTTCGACAGCGCGATCAACGCCGATTCGCGCTTCGCCGAGGCATATGCCGGCTTGGCCGATTCTTATGCGCTGTCCGGCGATTGGGAATACGGCGTTATTCCACCCACCATCGCTTTCGAGCAAGCCAAGGCCAATGCCACCAAGGCGTTGGCGCTGAATGACAGCTTGGGCGAGGCTCACGCATCGCTTGCTTTTTCTTTGGACCTCTATGCCTGGGATTGGAAAGCAGCCGAAACGGAGTTCAAGCGGGCGATCGAATTGAACCCCAGCTATCCGGCAGCGCATCTCTGGTACGCATGGCACTTGATCGAAACCGGGCGCAAGAGCCAAGGGATCGCCGAGCTGAGAAAGGCCAAGACACTTGATCCACTGTCGCTGATCGTCGGTGCAGACCTGGCCGACGCGCTTTGCATCGATCACCGTTTCGACGAATCGATCTGGCAAAGCCAGAAGACGATCGCGATGAATCCACAGTTCGCAATCGCTCACTACGAGCTCGGCCAAGCCTACGCGCAAAAGAGAATGTACAAAGATGCGGTTGCCGAATTCAAACAGGCGATCAGGCTTTCAGGGCACAATGGCCTGTTCGATTCCAATCTCGGATATGTTTACGCAATTTCAGGGCGCGCGGCGGACGCGAGGAAAATTATCGGCGACTTGCAGAACCGGCAGGATCGCAATCCTTCCGCCTACGCGTACCTCGCTCTCGTCAATGTGGGTCTCGGTGATCGCGATGCAGCCTTTGTCTGGCTGAACAAGGCTTACGCCGCACGGTTCAATCCCTCGATCCTGCTCCGGCCAGCATGGGAGCCCTTGCACACCGATCCGCGCTTCAAAGATCTGTTGCACCGAATTGGCCTTCCGGCGTGATAGACCCCTGTGAGTTTGCGGTTACAGCAATTTCGGCCACGTTCCCGACTGGTCCGAGTCTCGAATTCTCAAGGCCCTGATGACGCCGGAATTCCTTCGGGAACAGGCTGCCTGCCGCCAGCTACTCGGCCGCCGAATGCGCCGGTGAGCTGTGCGCGGAAATTTGGCTCGTTGTGCTATCGCAGGCGACCGCCGTACCTCGGAGTGGCGAGTCGCTTCGCGAAGTCAGAGCGTAGTCCCGCTGACACCCGTGGTTCGCCGTCAAACAATGCCCGGTTCGATTGTCTGGCTCAAGCGTCGGGCGCGCCGCTGTAGAAGCCGATACGCGAATGCCGCGGACGAACGCTCGCGAAGGGCAGACAGAAGAGGGCGACCAGCGTCAGTGCCGCCACCAATGTCCACGCGTCGTTCATGGCGCGAACAAAGGCGGCGCGATTGACCATCGTCTCCAGTATGCCTTGTGTGTCCGGGTCGAGCGGACCCGACGCGCGATTCAGGAATAACTGTAGAGGAATGCCGACGAATCTTGCCGTCTCGATGTCCCGCGCCAGAAGCCTGTGCACGATTGCCTGCGCGTGAAGGGGTGCGCGGCCGTAGATCACGCTGTCGATCAGCGCAATGCCGATCGCGCCGCCGAGGTTCCGCATCAGGTTGAAGAGTCCGCTCGCGTCGGGCACGGCATCAGGCTTGAGGTGCCCGAGAGCAAGTCGCGTCGGCGGCAGGAGACAGAACATAATCGCCACCCCCCGTACAATCTGCGGCCAGAACATGTCCGCGAAGTCCGTTTTGGGTGTCTCAAATGCGCTCATTTCCATGCCGAGCGCGAAAACCACGAAACCAGCAGCGGTGAGCAGTCGCGCATCCATCCTTCGTTCGAGCGCGACGGCGACGGGTGCTGTTGCCAGCTGGGCGATGCCGGTGACCAGCATCGTGGTGCCTATCTCCAGCGCGCCATGGCCGCGCACGAAGGCGAGAAAGACCGGCATCATGTACACGGAACCGAAGAGGCCGATGCCGAACAGGAAACTGAGCGCGCAGCCGACGGCAAATGCGGGATCCTTGAGCGTGTGGAGCTCCACAAAGGGCTTGCACCGGCCCAACGATCGCCGAAAAAACGCAATGCCGCTGCTCGCCGACACCACCAGAAGGCCGCACACAAGCGGCGACAGCCAGCCGCGCTGCGGCGCCTCCTTCAGGGCAATTTCCAGCGTTGCGAGGGCGAGCGCCATGCAGGCCATCGACACGATGTCCAGCGTCCGCAACTCGCCGGGCACAGGCGTTTCCTCCGGCAGGAAACGGACGGCCGCCGCTGCCGACAGGATTCCGGGCACGACATTGATCAGGAACAGCCAGTGCCACGACCAGGTTTGCGTGATCCACCCGCCGACGACCGGTCCGACCGTCGGCGCAAAAACGGCGAGCACGCCGGCAATCGTCGTCGCGATGCCCTGCAGACGATGGGGAAACAACAGGAACACAGCCGAGAAAACGGCCGGGATCAACGTACCGCCAGAGAAACCCTGAAGCACCCGCCAAGCCGTCAGCGTGGAAAAACTCGCGCTTGACGCGCAACCGATCGATGCGATTGTAAAAGCGGAGATCGTCACGACAAACAACCACCGCATCGTCAGAACGCGGGTCAAAAATCCGGTCAGCGGGATCGCAATGACTTCGGCGATAAGATAGGCGGTCTGTATCCAGCTCATCTGCGCGCGCGGTATTTCCAGCGCATCCTGGATCGTCGGCAATGACGTGGCCACGACCTGTACATCCAGTATCGCCATGAACATGCCGATGCACATCATGGCGAAGCCGGCCCACGCGGCCGCCGGGAGCCTGTCGCTGTCAGCCCGGGAGATTGGAGGCTCTTCGAAGCGCGGCATTTTCGGCCGTCACACGGATGGTAAGCACGAGTGCGTTCAGGATCGAAAACAATAGGGCGAACCAGAACAGACCGAATACGAGGGGAAGAAGCCCGATTTCTGCAACGACCACGACATAGTTCGGATGATCGAGGAATCGATACGGGCCCGCTTTCACCAACGGTGCGCCCGGCAAAACCACAATGCGTGTTGTCCAGCGCTCGCCGAGCGTCGCGAGCACCCAGAAGCGCACAATCTGTGCCGCCAGAAACGGCACGAGCCAGCCTGGTTCGATCGGGCGGTTCCATACGAGCAGCCACAATCCACCGAGCCACATGGCATGCATCGCAACGATAAGCGGATAGTGCGAAGATGCCACCTCGATGGCGCCGCGCCTCAGCAGCCGGTATGTGTTGCGGTTTGCAAGGAACAATTCCGTCACGCGTTCGGCCGTGACGAATCCCAGCAGGCAAACGGCGCCGATCAAGCGGCTCTCGTCAGCGAGACGCAGCTCGCCGTGAAACCGGGTCCCATCGCCGTGAGCACGGACCGATGCGGCAGCCCTGCGCGACGCGCCTTATCGAGGACGAAGAGTACGGTGGCCGCCGACATGTTTCCAAACTCCTGCAGTACGGCACGCTCGTAGTCGAGCGTGCCCGGCACAAGCCCGAAAGCCTTCTCCAGGGCGACAATCACCTTCATGCCGCCGGGATGGCAGATGAGGCGATCCACTTCAATCAGGCGTATGTCGGAGCGACGTAGAATTCTTGCGATCGCCGGTTGAATATTCTCCTCCGCGAAAGCGGGTATCGCCTGCGCGAAGATCACTTCGAAGCCCTGCGAATCGATGTCCCACCCCATGATATCGAGCGTATCGGGCCAGGTGTGCTCCCCGCATGCTTCGACCTCCGCAATGCCGCCGTCTCCCGCTCGCAGAACGCAGGCGGCGGCTCCGTCCCCGAACAGTGCCGTCGCAATCATGTTGGCCTTGGACAGCCGGTCGAGGCGGAACGCAAGCGTACAAAGTTCGACGACGACGAGTAGAACCACGGCGCCGGGTTGCGCCTTCGCGAGGCGGGATGCGATGGACAGACCCGACACGCCGCCGGCGCAGCCCAATCCGAAGAGCGGGATCCGTTGAACGTCCTCGCGAAACCCCATCGCCTTTGAGGCTCGCGCCTCGAGACTGGGCGTCGCGATACCGGTGGACGAGACCGTGACAATGGCGTCGACGTCGCAGGCTCTCAGATGTGCCGCATCCAGCGCTCTGGACGCCGCGTCGACCAGGAGCGCCTGCGCACCCTCGAGATAGGCCGCCATCCGCTCCTTCCAGCCGCGCTCCGCGGCAAACCATTCCAGCGGACGAACGGAGTAGCGTCGGCGGATTCCCGCGGTTTCGAAGACAGAAGCCATGCGGTCGAAGGCGCCGTATCGCTCGCCAAACAGCTTCCGGGAAGTCCCGGCCACGTCCTCCTGCAGCAGCACATGGGCCGGCGTTGCCGTTGCGAGAGAAACGAGCTTTGCACGGGAAATCAAAGTTGCCCTCGAACCATTCTGGATAGGAACTTCCTGCAGCGGCGACGATTTTGCGGATCGTCCGTTTGCAGCAAAGTTGTGGACGCGCTCGTGATGGCGCCGCCTCAGACTATTGGCGCGTCCGCGCCGTCCCCAAATAGACAGTCCATGAGAACGATTTATTCCATGCGTCGTCGTCTGATTTGCGAAGCCGAGCTCGGCGTGCGATCGACGGATCAAGTCAAAACGCTGGATCCCTTTCGCCGAGAGCTCGAATCAGTTGCGCGTGGTGGGCCTCGCTACGGGATTTGTCCAACGCCTTGCGCCTCTGAAACTCCAATGTGTTGCTACACACAGGATTTATTTTCCAACTGTGCCAAGTCCGCGCTGAAGGCCCATCGAATCGGAAATCTTGTTTTGACCCGCAAACAACAGGAGAACGATCGCGGCGAAAATCAGGACATGCCAGATGTTGAGCGCGCCCATGAATTTGCCTGATTGATTGATTGTCCAGCCGTGAACGTCGCGACATCCAGCCTGGGGGTCTCTCCAGACCTGCGGCTTGGAAATCAGTTCGACGGCATATCGGTATTCTGTACTACACTCTGCAAATCGGCGACGCAGCTCGCAAAGTCGCCAAAAGCCGGATCGAAACCGAGTCGAGCGCATGCCTGCTGTTCCCTGTCGGATATGGTGCCAAGCGAGGACGTGAAGTTGAACATTGCCCGATCATCTCGGTTGTCGATTCCATTGAGATCATCCGGAGGCGTCCACGCGCCCGCGACCGGGTGTGCATTGGCCGCCTGCAGGAGACAGAGAGCCAGGTCGGAACTACCGGGATTGTACCCTTGTGCGAAACACTTGCTTCGCGCCTGAACAATGGCGTGCTCCTGGCTGGCGCTCTGAATAGAGTCCGTGAGACTTGAAACACATCCCTTGAAGTGTTCCTCGCCGGGATAGATGCCAACGACTCCGGTGCAAAGGTCGCGGGCGTACGCGATCTGGTCTGCAGACCGATTGTGAGCGGCATCAGAAGACGCCATCGCCGCATTGATGCTGCTCGCGAGCATCAGCGCCGTCAGGATTTTCGTCTTGGTCCCAGGTGGCGAGGCGTTGGACAATTCGGCCACAGCGGTCTGAACCGTACGTGAGGAGGAAAACATGAGAACGTCTCCGTTCGATTGTGTGCAACATCGTCAATAAGGAGACCCGACCATGGTGAGATTTATTCCCGGACACGACATGAGGCTTTCGCGCCTGGGAGGAATTCGCGCGGAGAGGCATGGATTGAGGGGAAGAGAACCGTGGCGCAGGCAACAAAGTTGATAAATTGCCTGCCTCGCAACGTCATCCCCCAAACGGGCACCAACCTTTTTCGTTTCAGCGTGCGCAGTCCGCGTGTAAGACGTGGACGGGACGCCGAGGGGTGGCGTCCCGTCCACTTTTGGAGCGCCCGTTGCGTTGGGAAGGGGCGGGGTGCAACGAGTCGCCCATGGTGTTCGGCGAAAACCTCGCGAAATTGCAGCGTTCCGGCTCGGTTACTTGACGATGATCGCTGCCATCATCCGCGGATGGATCGAGCAGAGATATTTGTACGTGCCGGGCTTGTCGAATTTGAACGTGTAGCTGTCGTTCTGGTCCAACGCTCCGGAGCGAAACAGACCGTCGACGCTGGTGACCGTGTGCGGCTCACCGTCAAGGTTTTTCCAGGTGACGGAGCTGCCGGCCTTGATGGTAAGCGACATTGGCGAGAAATCGAAATTCTTCATGACGACCGAATTCGTCTGCGGCGCGTCCGCAGCGACGACGCCGGACGCCGGCAGCGTGGCCAACAGCGTCGAGACTGCAAACGCGCTCAACAGACTGCGCATGGAATGACGGGGCGACATTTTATTCTCCTGTAATTGTGAGAAATTGAAAACTCAGCCGAGCGTCGTATCGCGCAGCGAAGCGGAAGGGGGATGGCTCAGTATCTTGATGCTGGTGATCCCGAGCATCTTCGGCAGCTGATCGCTCGCGACCTTGAGCGGTCCCGGACCTGGGCCGACGCCGGCCGAGGGTTGCGGATAGGCGGTCGAGCGCGCGGTGTGAAAGGTGATGTTTCCTTCCACCTTCTGAACGATCTGGTGGATGTGGCCGTTCAGTACGGTGACCGAGCCGAAGCGCTTGAGGTAAGACGTCGCCTGGTCGGCGTCGCCTGTACCCCAACCCCATGGTTCGTAGATCGTCCACATCGGCATGTGCGCGAACACGACGATCGGTGTACTCGAACTGCGCGCCTGGAGATCCTGCTTCAGCCACGCAAGCTGTTCGTCGCCGAAAGCGCCGAGACCATTGGGTTTGAAATTCATCACGTTGACGAGGCCAACGAAATGCACGCCGCTATGGTCGAAGCTATAATAACCCTTGTTTGCGGACGCCTGGCCGAAGCGGCTGAAATATTCGGTGCCCATGCCGTCGGTGACATCATGCTCGCCGGGGACGGTGTGGAGCTCGGTGATGCTGAGGCCCGACATCAACTGCGCTGCGGCATCAAATTCCTGCGGCTTTGAGAGATGGGTGATGTCGCCGGTGTGAATGGTCAGAGCTGGTTTCACCGGCATGGCATTCACGAGATCGATCGTCTGCTTCAGCGTGCCCGCGACGTCCGGATTGGCCTCCTTGTTGAAGCCGATATGCGTGTCGCTGATCTGCAGGAACAAGGGAATGCCGCTCATCGCTGGCGCGGCGTTCTTCGATGAGGCCATGGCGAGATCGAGGGGCGCAAGTACACCCCCCGACAGCGCGAAGAGCGTGCCGGCTCCGCCAAATGCCAGGCATTTCAGTACGCCACGGCGGGATTTATCGGCATCGTAGTCGGAAAACATGTGAGCCTCTCGCTGATATTCGAAAGGCTTGACTCGGCATCCCTGCGATTTATTCCCGAGAGAGGGGGCGCGCCTGCGTTTTGAATCAGTCGCGGCATCAATTCGTCAAATCCGGCGTCCGAGACCGCGCAGAACGCGAGCTTACCGCTCCTCCAGGCAGGAGATGGTACTTTTGCCCTCGGTCGATCTGGCAGGCGTCCGGTTCCCACCTGACAGGCGAATACGTTGACGACAGTGTTGACCGGTACGCGTATACGCAAGCGCACCCGACAGACCGTTCAATCACGTCTGGCGGGCCAGCGTTACCGCGACAGACATTGTTCGAGGTGAACCAGAACCGCAAAAAAAATTAATGCCGATTCCGGGAATAGGTGCGTCCGCGCGGGGGTCTGAATCCCGTGCAACAGCCCTGCGCGAGGAATTGATATGAGACGGACGCGCGTTCTACACCTTGCCGCTATACCGGGCGTTCTGCTGTCATTGGCGTGTTCGTCCGCGGTCGCCGGGAATCCGCCTGTTGAGCAATTGTTCGCGTCCGCCTGCGATCGCCACACGTATTCCTGCCCGAACGAATACAATCCAAATTCTCCGTTCCAGGCGACCGATTACGGCACGGCGGAGTTCGGGGGGACCGGTAATGCCGCCGCCGGCACGGTGTTCAATCTCAATGGGACGACGATCGGAGCGAACAGTGCAAAAACCGTGCTCTTTAGCCTGACGCTCGCCGGAAAATTGAACGCTCTGCCCACGTCTGCCTACCCGTGGTTTCCGAACAGTCCGCTGACGGAGACTGCAGATGGGAAGCTCTTCGACATCGTAAGCACCAATCAGGATCGTTCGGCGCCAGGCATGTTCGGAAGCAATCCCTCCGGGGAACACTTCACCGAGCACACAATTGCCGGTGCGCACAGCTGCCAAAAAAGCCGTCCTACGGACTGCGCGAGCTTCCGAAGGATCACGTTGGGAAACGCTGGCCTTATCCTGCCTACGAGCGATTCAAGCGGCATCCAACTTCGCTGATTGTGTCGCCTCGCGGCACGAACAAATTGGGGTGACGGACGCCCACACCCAGGGCGCCCAACTGAGGATGATCAACTTGCGCCGCGCGCGCTCTCAGAGACTCAATATCGAGATTGTCCCAGGCGAAAGTCGGAGTCTCTGCGCTCTCCGCTTTTGCGCCAGACAACTAATGCTGATTGATTAGGGCCGCTGTTCGAGTCTCCGATACTGCGTCTCGAGCAGTCTCGACTGTTCCCTGACATCTGTCGGTGAGCGCGGCGTGCGCCGGCGCAATTTCGCTGTCCGGCTGCGTCAAACCTGAGCGAAATGCCTTGATCCCCCTGCCGACGTCGCCCATCAGATCGGAAATCTTGCCTTGACCCCCAAACAACAGGAGAGCGATCGCAGCGAATATCAAGATGTGCCAGATGCTGAGCGCGCCCATGAATGTCTCCGATTGGTTGATTGTCAGACCGCAAAGCTCGCCGCAAAAGGGTTGCAATCCGTTCTGCATTGCTGATCAAAGCGGAGACCGTTGCGTGGTCCCGTTTATTCCCGAAAGGGCGTCCAGAACATTTCGCTCCTCGTACGTTTGGCTTCAGCGAGTCGCGACAAACAAAATTGCGGCCCAGACAAACGTGATTGCGGACGGGATGCCGGGGATCGACATCCCGTCCACTCGTGAGCGCCCGTCGCTGAGGGGGCTGGGGGCAACGGGCGCCCATTCTGCTTGGGAAGTGTGCCGTCGAGCTTGACGACCGGCGCTACTTCACCATGATCGCAGCCATTATTCCTGGGTACATCGTACAGCGGCACTTGCAGGTGCCGGCCCTGTTGCGGCGGGATTTGCCGACGTCGTTGGCGGAAACATGATGAGCCTCTCGCTGATATTCGAAAGGCCTGACTCGGGGCTCGCGCGATTTATTCCCGCGTGACGGGCGCGCCTGCGTTTTGAATCAACCGCGTCAGCGTTTTTATTTCCTCGAGTCCGGCATCCGACACCGCGCAGAAGGCGAGATTACCGCTCCTCCAGAACAGAAGATGGTAGCCATTACGCTCGGCTGTTTCGGGCAGGCGTTCGTTGCCCGCGGCCCAGGCGAAGACGTTAATGAGGTGTTTGCCGTGGCGGTAGACGACCACGGCGGCGCGATGGCCGTCGATATAGTCTGCACGACCGCCGACGAGCGTGTATCCCTGCGCCACGAAATTGACTGCCGGAGGAGAGACATCGGTATGTCCGGCAAACCATGGCTTCACAGTGTGGCGATCGCTCGACACCACGTCGATCGCATGATCCGACATCATCGAGCGCACATGCGCATTCGTCAGATCGGCGACCAGCAGATTCGGCGCCGGCTGGACCAGCAGGACGAATGCCAGCACGGCCGCAAGCGCGGTGACGCCGCTCCCGCCGACCGCACCCGTCAGGAACGATCGCGTCGTCCATGAGGCAAAGCGCGGACGGCGCTTGCCCTCTTCATCATCAAGAGCATCGCCGATGCGTTCCCGCAATTCGTCGCTCGCACGGTAATAGAGCGCATCCTGCCGCAAAGCGCCGCGAGTCACTTCGATATACTTCAGAAGATCGGCGCAATCGGCACAGGTTTCGAGGTGACGCTCGATTTCCGTGGCCGCGGCTGCATCCAGTTCACCGTCACAGTAAGCGTGAACGCGGAGCGCCTCATTGCAGGACATAGGCGTTCCTCTCCAGATCATTATGCCATTTCTCCTTCAACAGCCCACGCGCCCTGGCCAAACGCGACATGACGGTGCCGATCGGTGCGCCGGTAATCTGGGCAATTTCGCGATAGGACAAGTCTTCCATCTCCCGCAGCACCAAAACCTCGCGAAATTCGCGCGGCAACAACGCGAGCACCTCGTCCAGCCGGCGGCGTTCTCCGGCGCTTATCGCGGCCGATTCCGGATCCGGCGCGTCGGCTGTCCACGCGGGATCGTCCGCGTCCGTCTGATCGTCCTCGGCGATCGGCACATTCCGCGTGCGTCGGGCATTTCCCGCCGCCGTGAGGAAACAGTTGCGGACAATGCAAAGCAGCCAGGGCTTTGCGTTATCGCCCCGGAACGTATCGAAAGCCCGAAACGCACGCAGCATGGCATCCTGCACAATGTCGTCGGCGTCCAATGGCGGCCGCGCGAGCCATCTCGCAAGGTTGTAGGCCGCATCGAGGTGCGGAAGGACTTGCGCTTGGAACCGCGCGCGCCTGTCACTCATTCTTCCGCCCCACCGTCCGCGTCCGTGCTTTCTCCGGTGTTACATATCTCAAGACCCGGCCATCGGTAGATTTATTCCCGCCTTGTAAGGGCCGCTTTGCCTCATTTCGCCTGCATCGTCATCGCGGCCGGTCAGGAGACGGGCGGCAAGGTGCCCGGCGCGCTCACTGCGGCGACACCCGGCGCGCCGAACTCAAACCCCTTATCGACCGTGAAAGCACGGAGGCTGCGCCACGGATCACTTGCGACCGAGGCGTCGTGGGGATGGCGCAAGACAGGGCCGTGCGGAAGTCTCGCTGGGTCGCCCCGTGCAAGTGCAGATCGCTCGCGGCGAGAGCAGTGGTTGAACGCTGCCGGACAGGACCGTGGTCGAGCAGCTTCTCCAACTCGGTGCGTGGTCTGGCGTGGCCGCTCACTGCCGCTTTCCGCCGAGCCCGAATGGGCTCGGGAAACGCTGTACTCGTCGAGGAACAGGCAAGCGACGAGATCATTGCTGCGGCAAGAGGTACGTCGTGATTGCCGCTTGCGGGTCGTGGCCCGCATCCACGCCTTGATGCCGGTCAGCGCCAACCCGCAGTTGCCGTCGTACTCTTTCCGACCGGCCGCGAACTGCGCACCTGGCCGTGGCTGTACCTGCCCGCGATTGCAGCGCCGATCGAGACAAACATCGGCAGCGCGGCAGCGACCATGGGCAGCGCGGCGATGAGAATGACAAACATTTGCATGGTCGAGGTTCCCGGGAGAACGATTTGCGTCTCCACGGAGAAGACTCATCCCGAGCCCAATTTATTCCGATCATTCTCGTGGTGCGGAGAGGTGTAAGGGGGCGGAGCCGCACCAAATTGTCCCGGGCGCCGGGAATAAACATGGTCGCTGTGCGGTCTACAGGAGGTTGCGTTCCGCCCAGGCGGACAAAGAGGAGAAACACCCAATGCCGCCTCGCTTCCCTTCAGAACCTGCACGCCGTTTTCGCACCGTCGTCCCCACCGTCATGGGTGTTGCGCTTCTCGCTCTCGCCGGAACGGCCGCGCTCGCCAACGGCGGCAATTGGTCCGAATTCGGGTTCGCCGCAAAGGGCGGGCGATACAATCCGCATGAGCATACCCTGACTACAACGAATGTGGGCGGGCTCAAGGTACTTTGGTCGGTACAAGACGACTCGTTTCCATTCACCGCTCCTGCAGTTGTCGATGGCGTTGTCTATAGCGGGACGAATGCTTTCGACGCGGCAACCGGCCAGCTCCTGTGGGCCACGAATTCAGGCGGGATCTCCCCGGCGATCACCAAAGGTACGGTTTACATCGACACGCAAAACGGCCTCTGCGCATACGCCGCCGCCGATGGGACCAATCTGTGGTGCGCAGAGAACAACTACTTGCCGGATGCGCCTTCGGGGGCGGCTGTTGTCGATGGCATCGCGTATTTCGGGTCAGCACTCGGCAGTGTCTTCGCGATCGACGCGGCCACGGGAGCACAACTCTGGTCGGCGCCGATCAGTGCCGACAACGCTGCTTCTTCGCCGGCGGTGGCCAATGGCGCAGTCTATATCAACGGGGACAAGCTTTTCTCCTTCGACGCGAAGACCGGCGCACAACTCTGGTCTTCGTCGATCCTCGACGGTACATCTTCACCGGCCGTGGCAGGAGGTGTGGTTTATTGCAGCGGCCGCGGGGCCCTGGCCGCGTTCAACGCGACGACGGGTGCCGTGCTTTGGTCGGTTTCGCCCGGTGGTCCACTTTCAATTATCGGGGATTCTCCCGCCGTGGCAAAGGGCGTGGTCTATGCCGGCGCCTCTGTCGTGGGCCAGCATGGGTCAGTAACCGGCACTCTCTATGCGCTCAAGGCACATTCGGGCGAAGTTATCTGGTCCGCGCCCGTGGCGAGCGGGATCACATCCTCGCCGGCCGTCGCCAATGGCGTCGTCTATGTCGGATCAGATGACGGCACCCTCTATGCGTTCGACGCAAAGACTGGCGCGGAGCTCGCGGTCGTCGCCGGTGTAGCCGGACAGTCATCGCCAACGGTGGCGAATGGAATGGTCTATTCGGAAACGACGGTGTCCGGTGAGCTTTTCGCGCTTGGACTCGGCACGCCATAACGCAGCGGCGGAATAGCGTCTCGACATCAATACAAGGAACAGTGTCATCCCGGACGCCGCGCAGCGGCGATCCGGACCCAGGATGCTCAGTAAGTGACATGCTGCGACGCTGGGTTCCCGTTTGCGCGCGACGATGCCGAAGCATTGAATTTGCCCTCCGCCTACCGAAGCGTCGAACCTTGCGGAGCAGACTTCGGGAGGCTTACTTGTGCACGCCGGTTTGTGCACGCCAGTTTGTACACGCAAGCGCCGCGGCTGCGCGCATGCTGAGAGTGTAACCCGTACACTTACCCGGATTGAGCGCCAGGCCGTTCACATCCCGGCATGTTGTATCGCGCCATATTTAGAATTATTCTAAATTATCGTTCACGCGGGAATATCCGGGGCTGGCATGCAGTCTTTTGGAGGGTGTGTCCCAATCCAAAAGGAGAGTTACAAATGCCCCCTCGCTTTGCATCCAGACTTGCATTCCGTCCTCGCGTTGTTGTTCCCGCCGTTCTGGGCGTCGCGCTTCTCGCTTCGGCCGGAACCGGTGCTCTGGCCTCGGGCTGGAGCGCGCCTCAACTCCTGAGCGGCGGCGGCAATGGTTTCGGCGCGTCCGACGCGATCGACTCGAAAGGAAATGCGCTCGCCGTGTGGTTCGAGAATCTTGGTTCGCAGGGCAGTGCCATAGAATTTGCCGATCATGCACGACGGGGTCCGTGGAAGAGCGCCGACCTTGTTCCGCCGTCGAGCGGCTTCGTTGCGTCTGACCCCATAGTGCACGAAACGAACACCGGCGCTGCAACGGCCGTGTGGTCGACGGGTGCCGATGCATGGAGCGCGGATCGTCCGGCGGGCGGAACCTGGACAACCCCCCAGCTTGTCCTTTCCGGCATCGCCGGACTGCCGGCTTTCACGATGAATTCGAACGGCTCTGCCGTACTCGCCGCGGTGAGCGGCGCGTGCGCCGTTCGAGATACCGGCAACTGTACGATCATGACGGCGACTCGCCCCGCCGGAGGGGCGTGGGGTCAACCAGTTTCCGCTATCACCACGTCCAACAGGCTGCAGTTCGATTCCGTCGCGATCGGCAATGGGGGCGACGCGGTCGCGACCTGGGAAACGTTTGATGCATCGTGCAATCAGGAACGCTGCGTCACATCGAACTTCGTCCTCTTCGCAGCGCGGCAGCCTGCCGGAACGACGAATTGGCAGGTCGGTCAGGCCGCGCTCGCAGGACCCGATCCTGTGAGTCACGTGGGAGCGGTCTCGCTTGATGCGAAGAATCGCGCCGCGGTCTTTATCAACTCGCAGACGAACGGGATCACCGTTGTCACCCAGGCGTCCGGCGGGCAAACCTTCAGCGCACCCACCACCGTTACGACGGACACCGACATTGCATTCGAGAACGTTCAGTCGGATCCTGCTGGAGATACGACGCTCGTTGGTCTTCAGGGCAGCGCACAGAATGTCGTTGCCGTTTCCGGCAATTTCGATTCCAACAAATGGAACAGCGTCGCCACGCTTTCGACTGCAACAACCGACGAAAGTCAGTCCGGCTTTCCCGTCGCGTTCGCTGTCGGCGCAAAGGGTGAGTCGGTTGCGGCATGGGCACAGGGCGCCACCGCGCAGGCCACTGCCGATGACGTCGTCGTCTCGGTCAGCCCTTCACCGGGCGCTCCGTGGAGCGCGCCGGTGACGATCGCCGGCAACGTCGAATTCGGCCTGCCGCAATCGGTCAGCGTCAGCAGCGACGGGCGAGCCGTACTCACGTATTTCGATCTGAGCGGAACGGACGCCGACGAGATCCGCGGCACCGTGTACAATCCGCGATAGCACCAACGCCATTCGAAATTCGCATGCCCGCGCCGGCTTCCGCTCTCGCGGGCGCCCGTGGGCGCCAGAAAGAATAACGTCGAGAAAACGGGCGTGATTGCATCACGCCCGTTTCTTCAATTCTCGAGAGTATCCCAGCTCCATTCGCCGATCGTGACATCATAGGACCCGGATGACCAGCCGGCTGTCCTTCTCAACGCGCGGGAATAAAACGTATCCCGTCGAGGTCTCTATTGGTGCATCAGACGGATGGCGGTTACTCTGCGAAACGATGGCACGCAAGCACGGTTTGATTTCGTAACCATCGTTCTTCACTGGCTGACGGCAACACTGATCGCATTTCAGGCTGCGACGGGATTGATCATCGAGTTCGCGAGAGACTCGGTTCCAGCCCTGCCCCTGCTCGACTTCCACCGCTCAGCCGGTGTGATGGTCTGGTTCGTGGCACTGACGCGCATCGTTTGGCGCCGTGCATTTGCGAAATTTCCACCGTTCCCGGAATGGATGTCGAATGCACAGAGATGGATAGCCACGAGGTTCGAATATATCCTTTACGGCTTGCTCCTTCTTCAGCCGCTGACTGGTCTCACAACGACGTTGCTGCTGGGCGAGCCCTTTCATCTGTTCTTCTGGACGATACCACCGCTCGTTCATCGCAACCTCGACCTGTGGGAAACCCTGCTCGTCTTTCATCGCGCGGGAGCCTACGGCCTTTTTGCAGCCGTGGGTGGCCACGCGGGCATGGCTCTCCTTCATCATTACGTGTTTCGCGACGAAGTTCTCGAGAGAATGGCGCCTTGGGTGCGCCAGAAGAGTCCCATTGCAGTCGGCGATTCCCCGACAACCAAGGCGGACAAGAACTGGACAACAACGTAGCCCGTCTCTGCGCCAGAATCTGGAAAGAGCAACATGCTGGAAGGAAAAACTGCGCTCGTCACCGGTTCCACAAGCGGAATCGGCGCGTACATTGCCGACGCCTTGGCCGCAGAAGGGTGCAACGTCGTGCTCAACGGGTTCGGAGACGCAGTAGACATAGAACTGCAGTGCTCCCGGCTCCAGCGCATCCATGCTGTAGCGACGCGTTACGACGGCGCAGATATGAGCAAGCCTGACGAGATCGAAGCCATGGTGGACGGCGCGCTCGGCAGTTATCAAGCCGGGGTGTACGAGGCGCTTGCGGGCTCGCCCTATCTTCCGGATTGGATCGCCGGAATCTTGGGCTGAAGGTGTCAGGGACGCAACAATCACGCTCGTAGCATCGCCGTGGCTCGTCCCCATGCCGCCGGATGTGGGCGCGCGCACCTTCGACGTCGTGAGAGACCAGCGCGCGAAAACCGGCCGCAAGAAAAAGGGGTCGCTTCGCGATAAATCCGCAAGGCATTCGGCAAATATTGCGGCACGCGTGTAACGCGTGCGCCTTTCACGGCGAATGTAATCAGGACCAGCGTCGGAGACCAATTGTGAAGCGCGTGACGACAGCAGGAAGCATCATTGCCGCCGCGGTGCTCATGTCGGCCACAATGTCGGCACCTTCTCAAGGCGCAGATAACGGAAACCTGACAGTTGTCGAACTGTTCCAGAGTCAGGGCTGTTCGTCCTGTCCGCCCGCCAACGCGAACGTGATGGCGCTGGCCAATCGTCCGGACGTTCTTACGCTCAGTTTCGGCGTCACGTACTGGGATTATCTCGGCTGGAAAGATACCTTCGCGTCTCCGCAATACACCGCCCGGCAGTGGGACTACGCGCGCGCGTTCCATCGGGATCAGGTCTTTACGCCCGAAGTCGTCGTCAATGGGCGCGCCGACGTGGTCGGTCAGAGCCGGAGCGAACTGGAAGCACTCATCCGACGCGAGACGGGCTCGATGAGCGGGCCGAACATTTCGATAGCGTCCGATCATGTAAAGATTGGAGCCTCCACGATCCCGGCAACCAACGCGGATGTCTGGCTCATACGGTACAATCCGAACATCGAACTGGTGGCTATCGCGCGCGGCGAGAACGGCGGCCAAACGCTGCCCCACCGGAATGTGGTGAAGGAGCTCGTGAAGCTCGGCAGTTGGTCCGGTAAGACAAAAATCTATGCGATTCCGCCAACGCCCCGGAGCGGACTTCGTGCAGCTGTCCTCATTCAACAGGGACCAGGCGGCGCCATCGTCGCGGCGGCCCACAATTGATGAAGTGTTGAGTGCCAATACCAACGCAACGGCGCCGGAGCGCCGTACACCGAAGTTCCACCGTGTGTGGAGCGCCATCGACCGCGGCTGTGCGGTTCTTTCCAAGGAGAATTGAGATGCTTCAATACGTGAGAATTGCAGGATTTGCTCTCGCCTTAAGCGCAGGCGTTGTCGGCACGGCATTGGCGCAGAGTGCCGCCAGCGACGATGTGTCGAACGGCGGTTCGAACCCGAGCAGTACGATGTCGAACAGCTCCACTTCATCGGGTGACGAAATGTCCAAAGATCACGCAATGGCCGCTGGCCACATGGCCGCCGCCGGCAAGGGCGGGAAGCGCGCGGTCCACGGCACGATGTCCCCCGACCCGATGTCCTCTGCCGCGATGTCCCCGGATGGCATGAGCTCGAGCAACAGCGGCAGCTCTATGTCGTCGTCGCCCGCCTCGTCTCCAAGCCCGCGCTGACGTTGTGCGTCGCAGTGCTCTGCGACGCGGTTGCGAATGGCCGCAGGCCCCTCTCTCCCTGCCTGCGGCCGCTTGCATTTTGAGCGGTCAAACTCTCGCTCGACCGCTCAGTATGCGCGTAAGGAAGCCGGTAACCTGAGGCTGTCGGGCGGTGAACAAAGTACAAAGTGTCACCGAATTATTCCGGGCGCGGGAATCAACACAGACGGCGTGCAGTCTAGGGGATGTATCCGAATTCCGACAGCGCGGCTTCAAATTCGGCCCTTGTTTCTGCCGACAAGGCAAATTCCGCGGCTCGCCCCCTGCCGTAACCTTCGCGCTCCTCGAAAACGTCCTCACGACGGATAGCCGCTTCGCGGTCGAGGTCGAGGGCCGTGGCCAGCGCCTGCACATGTTTGCGCCGCTCGGGTCCCCACAAATCCTCTATTCGCACGCTTATATATTGTTCGCCCATCGCCCTTAACCCGAACTGTTTGGTCGCGGTATTGGTCCGGGACCAGAAACGCGCGATATCGTCGTGGGAGTTCGCAAACGGGCGGCCAAACAATGCCTGGAAATGCATATTTGGTTGCCGAACGTTTTCAGACAGCAGCATGTCGCGCCCGTCACGGACCAGGTGTACGAACTTCGCTTTCGGCAGGGCCAGACTCAGCAGCGGCAAAAGAAACATGTGTCGCGGGTTCTTGAATCCCCACGCCTGGCTGCCCTCTTCGTTCGACCGGTGCTCGTTCGCGGCCTTGCGATAGTCGGCAACGATTTCGTCCCGCAACGGGGCGGGCAAAACCGAAGGATCATAGTCGCAGGATCGGGTGAGCTCGAGAACGGAATTGATGTGCCGATCAAGCAAGTCGACGAAGGCCACGGCATCGCGACCCGCTTTGGTTTCTCCCATATCGACGTCGCACTTTGAGAGAAACCTGACGATCGCCCGTGTACCGGATCCGCCCGTGCCGGCGACGACAATCGGTTTGGCTTCGGAGATCTCTTCGGACATGAAATGAAAATCCTGCGCCCTCTGGGAAAGGGCAGTGCGATGGACCGTTTTTCAATAACAGCGAGATCAGGCAATTCGCAAGGCGAAGCCGGGCAGGTGTCTCGTCATGCCGAACGGATCAGATGCGGGAGGGCCGGCGCAGTGCTGCCTGGGAAAATGCCCGCGATGCCGGCCCTTCCAACCTTGAGATGACTTTCGAGCACGCCGGCAACCACGCTTCGAAAATCGGTCGTCACGGCCAAATCCCGGCCTTCGTGCAGGTCGTCCTCTTCGAGGCCCGGCCAGTCGCCGTAGATCTTTCCGCCATTGACCGGTCCGCCCATCACCCACATCGCGTTGCCGTGGCCATGATCGGTGCCGCCATTGCCATTTTCCCGTACGGTGCGGCCGAATTCCGAAACGACGACTACGACCGTACGCCCATAGGTATCGCCCAGACCGGTCCGCAGCTGCGCCAGCCCGTCGCCAAGCCCCTTGAGATGGTTGGCCAACTGTCCCTCGGAAGCGCCTTCCCGGACGTGCGTGTCCCAACCGCTCAGGGCGAAGAACGCGAGTTGAATGGTCGAATCCTGCCGCATCAATTCGCAAAGCTTCGCCGCATCGTCGGCAAATCCCTTCGGCGACGGCGCTCCGGCGGCGGCCTCGCTCATGTCGCGGGCGAGATCCGACATGATCTGGGTTTGCGCCTGTCGCCCTTCGCGATAGGCTACGCTGACGGCGTCGGCGCCGGTGTACATCCGATCGAAGATCGCATTCGCCGCGGTGTCTTGCATCGGCGCGTCCAGGTCGCGTGCACGTCCATAACCACGTTCGCGGGTGGGAACGCTGGCAACGGGCACGGAGCCTTCCAATATTCTCGGCAGGGTCTGTCCGAAATTGATCGCCTCGGTCGGTGCGTGCTCACCGGGCAACGCGGCCAGAACACGGTTCATCCAGCCGTCCTGTGTCGTCCTTACGCCCGGCGTGCCGCTCTCCATGTATGCCTGGGCCTGGAAGTGCGATCGCGACTCGTCGGGCGATCCGGAGGCATGCACGAATGCGAGGCTGCGCTCCTTCCATGCGGGCATCAGGGACACGAGTGCGGGATGCAACCCGAACCGTCCGTCAAGATCGAGTGCGCCGTTCGCCTGACCGGGGCGCGCAACCGCAATTGTCGGCCGCATCGCATAGTAGTTCTGGTCGGTGTACGGAATAACCACGTTGAGGCCGTCGATGGCACCGCGCAGGAAAACGACGACCAGGCGCTGCTTTCCCGCGCGCGGATTTTGGAGAGCCCATCCGCGCGATCCGAAAGAAACCAGTGCGGCCCCGCCTGCTGCGGCGGAATACCCAAGAAAGTCGCGGCGCCTCATGCGGATTCTCCTCTGATTTTCGCCTAGCAGCGCATGAATTCCGGGCTGCCGAGAAGAGCACCTGCCTGTGTCTCGCGCGGGAGCTGGGCAACGGCCGACAATGTCGCGCTGCCCAGGACCGGTTCAAGCATTTTGCGCAGAGGCCCGGGATCGATCGGTCGCCCGTCCGTCCCCCCGTACTCGCCGGCGCCGAAGCGCATCGCGAAGGAGAGCCGCCGGAGCAGTCCGTTGGGATCGAGCCACGCCGATTGGGTGCATGCATATCCGTCCGGCGTAAGGCAGCCATAGATGGGCTGGCCCAGGTTTTCGAGCACGGCCGTGAGCGGCTGCACGGCGGACGGGGCGAGGCCCGCGATGCGCGCGACCGAAACAACGTACCTGTAAGGCGTCTTGAATTTGGTCGCGAAATTCTTCGGCGACATGAACTCACGATGCGTCGTCATCGTTTTCATGACCGCGCGAAGATCGCCGCCGGTGCTGCGAAACGTTTCCGCCATCGCGCCAACCAGCGCGCTGTCCGGCTCGTCCGCAACGAAGTACTGCGCCAGCTGAAAACTGATGTGATGCGCTGTCGCGGGATGCGATGCCAGCATGAGCAGCGCCGCCTCGCCTTCTCGTTCGTCGTCGCCGCTGAACGAATGTCCCAGCAGTGACTCCGGCGACGGATCGTGCCGCCGCGTTGCAAACCGGAAAGCGCCTTTGGTCTTGTACTTGTCTATGGCAGCCGTCGCATCGGCATCGGCGCCGGCCCCCACGGTCCAACCCGTCAGAATGTGCGCGAGCGAAACGACGTCCGCCTGCGTGTATCCGCCGTCCACGCCCAGTGTGTGCAGTTCCATGACTTCGCGCGCATAATTCTCATTGATGCCTCGCGATTTTTTCCCTTTCGGCGTGCCCATTCCACCGGGGGCGATATCCGGCTGTGGCGCCACGTTCCGCGCATTGTCGAGATAGATCAACATCGCGGGATGTCTGGCTGTGGCCAGCAGAAGATCGCTGAATCGTCCCAGGATGTGCGGCCGAATCGCCTCTTCTTCGTATGCGCCGACCCAAATCTTCACCGGCCCTTTTTTTTCGTACACGTTGAAGTGATTGAACCAGAACTCCACCAGGGCTTCTTCAAGCTGCCAGGGGCTTCCAACCGCCCGGGCCAGGCGCGCGATCTGCGTTTCGTTCAGCACGCGTCGTTCGCGCCTTTTGTATTCCTTCTTTTCCTGCTTGGGGATGGCTTTGGGATCGGAAAATTGCGCTCGCCAATCGTACTCTGCGTAGAGCGTCGCGCAGTCTTTTCCGAAGCTCGGCAGACTCTTCAGCACCGACGTCACGGCTTCCGGAAGCTGCGCCGGCTTCGGATGCAATTGCTCGTCGAGCCATTCGTCCGCGCCGCTCGCCGCGATGCGTTCAAGCTGGTCGGGTGCAGGCCCCAATCCCAGTCGGTTGGCCATGTGAAGCGTTGCGGCTTTGTCGATCATGGTCGGCTCGCAGACCTCTCGGGCACTTCCCCGTTTGCCGATGATGTCACGAATTGCTGACGCCCACGCGTCCGGCGCATTAATCCGCCGTAACCCGAACAGGGGAACTTTCAGCTCTCGAGGGCAGAATAGACAAGCCAGCGCAACTGATGACGTATCGGATAACCGGACGAAGGCAGGAGTTGCGTCATCAGAACGACGGCGATCTGATCTTTCGGATCGATCCAGAATGCCGTGCTGGCCGCGCCCCCCCAGAAATACTCGCCTACGTTGCCGGGTGTCATGGTCCTCGCGCGATCAACCACGACGGCGAAACCGAGACCGAAACCAAGGCCCCCATATGCCGCTTCGGTAAAGAGCGATCGTGACGACTCGCTCAGCTCCTTCCCATCCGGCAGATGGTTCATGGTCATCAGGGCAATCGTCCTGGGACCGAGAAATCGGTAGCCGTTCGCCGTTCCGCCGTTCAGCAGCATCTGGCAGAATTTCATGTAGTCCGCGGCCGTACCGACAAGTCCTCCGCCGCCCGAAATGAATGGCGGCGGTTTCAGATACCGGCTGGTAGCGGGGTCATCCTGCAGGACCACGTTGCCCTGCGGGTCGAGGGAGTAGCAGGCCGCAAGCCGCGAATGCTTGTCCGCGGTCACCATGAAATCCGTGTCGCCCATCTCAAGCGGATCGAGAATCCTTTCGCGCAGGAATTGCTCGAAAGGAATCCCGGAGATCAGCCCGACCAGGTAGCCGAGCACATCCGTTGAAACCGAATAGTTCCAGGCGTCGCCGGGCGAGAACTCCAGCGGCGTGTGCGCGAGAAGCTCGATCATCCGATCGAGGGGGACGCCGCTGTCGATCACGCCGATTTTGAATTTTCGGTACGCCGCATCGACATTGGTCCGCGCCTGGAAATCATACGTCAGACCCGATGTGTGGCGCAGGAGATCGATGATGCGCATCGGCGTTGCCGCGCGCCTGGTCTGAAATCCGCCCGGCACGCCGGCGACGAACACACCGAGATCGCGCCACGAAGGGATGAATCGATGCACAGGGTCGTCCAGACCGACCAGTCCTTCTTCGACGAGCATCATGAATGCGACGCTGGTGATCGGTTTGGTCATGGAATAAATGCGGAAGATCGTGTCTTCCCGCAGGGGCGTGTTGCGCTCGCGATCGGCCAGTCCGACGACGGCTGTGTGCACAGTCTCGCCGCAACGCGCGATAGTCACCAATGCCCCCGCGAGTTTCCCCGTGTCGACATAGTGCTGTTTGAGGAACCGATCGATTCGCCGGAGCCGCAATGGCGAAAAACCGAGGTTGCCGGGGCTGCCCATTTTCGTAATTCTCTTCCTGTCCGGACCGTGACGGTCTCCGGAGAAGCTGTAATATCATATCGGAAAGCAGGAAAAGCCGATTTCGCCATGAGCACGTCTGCACGACAGAACCCCGACTGGCCGGCCATGTCTTTGGCCGCGGCCCACGTACTCCTGACTGCGCCCGGCTCGCGTTTCGAGACGGAGGAGGTCGTGATCGGCGGCGTGCCCACGCGCTGCTGGAAACACGCGCCGTCGACCCTGCGAGATGTGCTGACGACGGGCCGGCTTTATGGCACCCGCGATTTTCTCGTGTACGAAAATGAGCGCGTCAGCTTCGACTCTTTCTGGCGCGCGTCGTGTGCAATCGCGGGGGCGCTGGTATCGAACGGCGTAAAGAAGGGCGATCGTGTCGCCATCGTCATGCGCAATCTTCCGGAGTGGGCCGCGGCGTTTTACGGCGCCGCCGTCGCCGGCGCGATTGTAACGCCGCTGAACGCGTGGTGGACGGGGTCGGAACTCGAATATGGCCTCGTCGATTGCGGCGCAAAAACGGTTTTTGCGGATGCCGAACGTCTCGGGCGTCTGGCCGAGCATTTTGTGAATTGTCCGGCACTGGAACACGTTTATGTCAGCCGGTATCCCGACGAGCTGCCCCACCCGATCGTTTCGCGGCTCGAGGCGGTCACCGGCCGGGTAGACGCCTGGTCGGAACTGCCGGATGGTACGTTGCCAGACGTCGCGCTCGCGCCGGATGACGACGCGACGATTCTGTACACCTCGGGCACGACGGGAAAGCCCAAAGGCGCGCTCGGCACGCACCGGAACATGAATTCCAACATCATGGCCGCCGGATTTTCCCAGGCGCGCAACTTTCTCCGAAGGGGCGAACCGGTGCCGGTTCCCGATCCGCTGACCGCCCCGCAGCGCGCGGCACTCCTCTCGGTACCTTTTTTTCACGCCACGGGCTGTTTTGCAGTGCTCAATCCGGCGCTCTACACGGGCGCAAAGCTTGTGCTGATGCGCAAATGGGACGTGGAGACGGCATTGAAGCTGATCGAGCGGGAAAGGGTCAACCAGGCTGGTGGCGTTCCCGCCATCGCCTGGCAGCTGCTGGAACATCCCGATCGCGGCAGGTTCGATCTCTCGTCGCTCGAGAGCGTCGCGTATGGCGGGGCGCCGTCGGCGCCTGAACTGGTGCGAAAGATCGTGAGCGCGTTCCCCGGATCCTTACCCGGCAACGGATGGGGAATGACGGAAACTTCGGCCACCTGTACGCATCACAGCGGCGAGGATTACGAACATCGTCCGGAGTCCTGTGGTCCTCCCGTGGCAGTGTGTGATCTGAAGGTGGTGGGACCCGACGAATCCGTCCTGCCTCCGGGAGAAATCGGCGAGCTTTGGGCGCGCGGTCCCAACATCGTGAAGGGATACTGGAACCGACCGCGGGAAACCGCGGAAACATTCGTCGACGGATGGGTGCGTACGGGCGATCTCGCCCGCCTGGACGAAGAAGGATTTTGTACCATCGTTGACCGCGCAAAGGACATGCTGATCCGGGGAGGCGAGAACATCTACTGCGTGGAAGTCGAAAACGTGCTTTACGAGCACCCCGCCGTCATGGACGCCGCGCTCGTTCCCGTTCCCCACCATTCGCTGGGAGAGGAGCCCGCCGCCGTGGTACATCTGAAGCCCGGGCAGCACACGACAGAAGCCGAATTGCGCGGGTTTGTGGCGAGCCGGCTCGCCGCCTTCAAAGTGCCGGTGAAGATCGTTTTCTGGCCGGAAACCCTGCCCCGCAATGCGAACGGAAAAATCATGAAATCCGACCTCAGGCGGGTGGTCGCATAATTGCAGCATTTTGCCTGTCTTATTTCCGGTTCACGCGCCGTCGATTGTGGATAGGATGATGCGCATGATTCCAGGGGAGGCCTTGGCACCGATCTTTCGAGAGCGGTTGGCGCTCGGCCAGCGCCTGTGTTGGCTGGCAGGCGGCTTTGCGATTGGTGCAGCGCTCCTTTTGTTGCGCGCCCCCTATGCGCCGGAGCTGCTGGTCGTTGCAGGTCTCCTGAGCGTGGCATTCGGCCTGGGCCTTTCGCGCCGGAGCGAGGAGGCGACGACAGCTGCCTCGAACGGCGCCGAGGTCAGCGGCACGGCTTTGCCGCCGCGTGCGCGCGAAATGCTGGAGCGCTTGCCCGATCCGCTCATGCTGCTCGACGAGTCAAATCGCGTCGTCCTCGCCAACGCGGCGATGACCGCCCTGGTGGGGACGGAGACGAGGAACAAGCACGTCTCGGCCGTTCTGCGCACGCCCGCGCTGCTTGAAGCGATCGAGCGTACGGCGCTCACAGGTCAGCCACAATCCGTCGAGGTTTCCCTGCGCGTACCGACCGAGCAGCATTATCAGGTCCATGTGACGTGCACGGAACATACGCCGCGGCTCATTGCCGTGCTTCTTCACAATGTGACAGCCATGGTGCGCGCGCAGGAGGCACGCAGCGACTTCATCGCCAATGCGAGCCACGAACTCCGCACGCCGCTTGCCGCCCTGTCCGGCTTCATCGACACCCTGCGCGGCCATGCCAGGGATGATGAAGAGGCGCGCGAACGATTTCTCGACATCATGAGCGGCGAGGCGAACCGCATGCGCAGGCTGATCGACGATCTCCTGTCGCTCACGCGCATCGAGCAGAACGAACATGTGCCGCCTGTGGACGAAGTGGATATCCACGCGGTCGTCAGCGAGGCGGCGGCCGCGCTGCAGGGCCTGGCCAGCCTTGACAGGGTGACTCTCTCGATCGGGCAACAGAACGATCTGCCGCCGGTACTCGGCGACCGCGACGAGCTTGTTCAGCTGTTTCAGAACCTGATTCACAATGCGATCAAGTACGGCCGCCCGGGAGGGGACGTGAACGTCACCTTCTCGCCGCATCCGGCAGAGGCGACGGTTCCTGGCCGCCATGGGGCCGAGTCGTTTGTTGCGGTTTCCGTCAAGGACGAAGGTGAGGGCATCCCGCGCGAGGCCATCCCGCGGCTGACGGAGCGGTTTTATCGGGTGGACGTCCGGCGGAGCCGGGAGCGGGGCGGGACAGGGCTTGGCCTTGCCATCGTGAAGCACATCGTCAACCGCCACCATGGCAGGCTGGTCATCGACAGCCAGACCGGCGAGGGGAGCACTTTTACCGTGTTGCTTCCTGCGGTGCCGCAGCCTTCACGAAAGTGATACAAAACTGTCGCAAAGACGTGCCGCTTAATGGCTAGGCAGGACCGGTCGCAGGCACGGCGATTCGGCCGCCGCGAGCGTAGAGATTTCGGATGAGCGAACATACGGTAAGGGCGTTCGGCGAGCAGCTTGAAAGCCTTTCCACGAGCGTTGCGCAGATGGGCGGCCTCGCCGAGACCCAGTTTGGCGAAGCCATCGAGGCGATCGCCAGGCGGGACATGGCCCTTGCCGAGGCGGCGATCGCCGGTGATCCGCGGATCGACCAGCTGCAACAGTCGATCGAGGAGCAGGCGGTCAGGGTGCTGGCGCTGCGCCAGCCGATGGCGATCGACCTTCGCGACACGCTTGCGGCGATCAAGATCGCGAGTGAGCTCGAACGGGTCGGCGACCTTGCCAAGAACATTGCCAAGCGGGCGCTGGTGCTCAATCGCGAGCCTCCCATTCGCCTCACCTCGAGTCTGGCGCGCATGGGCAAGGTCACGCTTGCGCAGCTCAAGCTCGTCCTGGATGCCTATTCGGATCGCGATGCGGCCGGGGCCGAGGCGGTCTGGCGGCAGGACAACGAGATCGACGAAATCTACAACAGCCTGTTTCGCGAACTCCTGACCTACATGATGGAAGATCCGCGGACCATCAGTCTGTGTACACATCTTCTGTTCGTGGCGAAGAACATCGAGCGCTGCGGCGATCACGCGACCAATATCGCCGAAACGGTTTATCACATGGTCAGCGGCGGCCATCTCGCCATCGAGCGGCCCAAGGCCGATGTCACGTCTTCGACCACCATTCCCTTTGAGCGGAAGACCTGATGCTGAAACCCACAGTCCTGGTCGCCGAAGACGAAGGAGCGCTGATCACGCTCCTTCGGTACAACCTCGAACGCGAAGGCTATCGGGTGCTCGAGGCGATCGACGGGGAGGAGGCGCTGCTGGTTGCCAGCGAAAGCCAGCCCGATCTCGTTCTCCTCGACTGGATGCTGCCGCAACTTTCGGGCATCGAAGTGTGCCGGAGGCTGCGCAGCAGGCAGGAAACGCGGAACGTCCCGATCATCATGCTGACGGCGCGCGGCGAAGAAAGCGACCGCATCCGCGGCCTCGACACCGGCGCGGACGACTACATCACCAAGCCGTTCTCGATGACCGAATTGCTCGCGCGCCTGCGGGCGGTGATGCGGCGCATCCGGCCAAGTCTCGCCGAAGACGTTGTACGGGTCGGCGATATCGAAATGGACAGGACTGCACATCGTGTCCGCCGGTCGGGCCAGGACATCCATCTCGGTCCGACCGAATTCAAGCTGCTCGACCACCTGATCCAGCATCCCGGCCGCGTCTTCAGCCGCGAGCAGCTGCTCGATGCGATCTGGGGCTCGGATGTCTATGTCGAGGCGCGCACTGTCGATGTACACGTTGGAAGGCTGCGCAAGGCGCTCAACCCGCGCGGCGAACGCGATCCGATCCGCACCGTCCGGTCCGCGGGTTACGCGCTCGACGAGACCTTCGTGACCTGAATCAGCTGGCCAGGCGCGTCTTTTCTCGCCGCAGCTGCTGCGGTTGATAGGCCTTGCGCGCGTGCGCTTCGCAATAGGGCGAGCCCGTTTTCGGCTTGCGCCCGCAAAAATGGAATTCATGTTCCGCGGGATCGCCGATCGGCCAGCGGCACATCCGGTCGTTGATGGTGAGCACCGTCGCGAAGCTCCCGTCTTCCAGCACGATCGGATCTTCTTCGATGACCGGTGGTTCGGGAATGTGGTGCCGCACATGGCGCGGTGCGGAAGGAAGCCTTATCCGTTCGCTGCGGGGAGCGGTGACCCGTCCCGCCAGGCCCAGCCTGTGCACCTTGCCGATCACGGCGTTCCGGCTGATGCCGCCCCCCATCACCTTGGCGATGTGGCTTGCAGAAAGCCCCTCCGTCCATAGCGATTTCAGTTGCTCGATGCGCTCATCCGTCCAGCTCATCATCGGCTCCCTCTGTGCGCCCACCAAATATCGTATCTGCAAGAGAGGAAAATACAACAACTACGGTCATACCGCACAATGTTGTCCACAGATACGCGCGGAACTATGCGCGATTATAAAGTTGACATATGGGCGCGGCTAGCCTATATTGGGTCTGTCGATGGAGACGGACATGGCCAAGGCTCAAAAATCCCTGACGATAGGCGACTTTTTCAAGCGGTTTCCGACCGATGACGCCTGCGTGGCCCATCTGTTCGAGCTTCGCTATGGGGCGGATTTCCCCTGCCCTAAATGTGGGGTTATCGGCACGTTCCGTAAGCTGGCGAAGCATCCGGCCTACACCTGCAACTGTGGACATCACGTCCACCCGATGCAGGGCACGATCTTTCAGGACACACACACGCCGCTCGCGAAGTGGTTTTATGCGATCTACCTGTTCACCACTACGCGCCACGGCGTTCCGGCCAAAGAGCTTCAGCGCCAGCTTGGCGTTAGCTACCCGACTGCTTTCCGCATGGCGCACCTGATCCGCGAGCACATGGGCCTTGTGGACGGCAATCCGAGGCTTGGCGGACATACCGAAGCCGATGAAACCTTTGTCGGCGGTCGCAAGCGCGGCGTTGGCAGGGGGAACAAGGATGACAAGACGGTCGTGTTCGGAATGTTGGAACGTGGCGGCGATGTGATGACGAAAGTCGTTCCCGACACGAGAGGCGAAACGCTTGGCGCGCACATCGTTCGCAATGTCGAAAAGGGAACGATCATCAGCACCGACGAGCACCTTGGATATTCGCGCCTTCGCTCCCTTGGCTACAGACGCGGCAGCGTCAACCACAGGCAGGACGAATGGGTGAACGGGCCGCACGACACCAACAGCCTTGAAGCTTTCTGGAGCATGTTGAAGCGCTCCATTCGCGGAACCCACGTGCATGTGTCCGCTAAACATCTTGCGAAGTACCTTGGCGAGTTCGAGTTTCTGTACAATATTCGCCACTGTCCGCAGATGATGTTTTCGCGCTTGGTGGAGAGCTCTTGACCATAGATTTCAGCGTTATATCAAAGCGCTTTTTGTCCCCAACGCCATGTCCGCTAGCAATGCGCTGTCTGATAAACTGCATCAGCAAATGTGGATGTTTGCGTACTTCCTCCAAGCTGATGTGGTTGCCTGCGGACATTCTTATGGTACCTTCGCAATTGCGATTCCAACATACTCAACGCCGGCGCCAGTTGCTGTCGCGTCCTTTGGATTGACCTGAAGAAATCGCCATTCGGCGGCTGGAATAATTATTTCTGATGCGTCAGCGACGTGTGGGCTCTTAAATCCCTTTGCGATTAGTTCACCCTTCGCAAGTCTCTCCTGTAGGTCACGCCGTATCTCCCTCCAGTAAAATCGAAGGTCGTCGTCGCCTATTCTCAATTGCATTTGCGAAACTTGTAGTCGGCGGCGGGTTGCGGCGATTTCCGGTGTATCCGGTGTATCCGGTCCCGCCGATGCTTCAAATTCGCGAAGTTGCTTTTCGGCCAACCGCTTCGTCTCTGGCGCTTCTATTAGCCACTTAATCGCTGTATCGCGCCCGTTCGTAAGGTCTTTGTCGACAAACTTATCAATGGCGTCTGATGGTGCGAACCATTCGGTCGTATCTGTACCGCTGAGCGTCGGCGGCGGACCTGAATCGTAAGGATATGGAGCCTCAAATTCAGAAGGCGGCGTAACCAGACGATAGTTTTTGTCCAGCGGACGGCCCCAGTAGTCTGACCGGGGCTCTGTCCGCCAAAATCTTTTCCATATTGGAAGCGGGGGCCATAGGCGTTCCAACTGCTCCCGGTTAACTACCAATTCGGCGTAGCAGTAGTCCGTGTGACCCTCTTGCATATGAGTTTGGGAGACGTCCTTGGCGTTGTAAAATACAGAGTGCCATTCAAGCGTTGCGTGGTTCCATAATCCTTTGTCGATGGGTCGCCGATACGACTCAAAAGTTTTGAAGGCCATTCCCTTCGTCAGTTCTCTGCGGCCCCACACGGACAACTCGCCTGTAATGATTTTTTCGGACAAAATATCCCTAGCGTGAACATGTGGAACACCACCTTGACGAACTGTTTGCCCTTTCGCAGGACCAAACTTGGCGATCTCCGGTACGCTTTGGCGTAATTGCACCATCGAGTCATTTGCGAGGTAATTGATTGCGTCACTAATCGTCATGTCCGGTTCGTTGGGTGGATTCAAAAGATGGCTGACATAGGCATAGAACGCATAGGCCATCACTAAGAATGCGGCTCCGATAAAGGCCACCTGAATAGCTAAGTGGGTTTGCCACACCTTGTCCCACTCCGGCTGGCCGCCATGAATGAAGGCAAGGATTTTGTCTTGAGTGATCCCGAGCACGGCTAGAACCACGAAAGCCGCGAACCGGAAAAAACTGGCCCGGATCGTACCCGCAAGGAATCTTCGGAAGCCGCCCATAGCACCGATCTTGCCCGTCTGGCGCGACATATGTCAACTTGATAAGCACGGAACTATGCATTTGGCAAACCCGAGGGGTAGTAAGGTGCGAAGAGGCACGAGATCGCGATGGTGAAATTCCTTCTCGGAGCGCTCTTGCTTGTCTTCGCGACGTTCGCCGTCGCAGCGCTGGCGATACATCTGCGCAGCGGAACGATAAGGAGATGGCAGCGCACTCTCACCCGTCAGGCTAACCCGCTCCTTTACCGGTTTTGGGTGCTGTTGGGCGCTCTGGCGGCCGCCGTGCAGATATGGGCCGCGCTGCTGCTATTGCGACACGCTTGAAGCGGCCCGCTTTCGTTTCGCCCTGGCGCGTTTCCGCTGTGTCAGTATCGACACAATTTGCCGACGACGGTCTCGAATTTCCTGCCGGGAACCAGGGACAATGGTAGCCCCGCCCGCTTTGGTTGGGGGGCCTGATACGGGCGGGGCCAGTGACAACGCTTGGAGCGGCGTCACGGCGCGACACTGGCAGAATGCCCCCATCCGTCAATTGGAAAGTGACGTAGGTGTCAACTTTGTGATCGCTGTGTCGGGCGATTCTGCCGCCGGTCCTCTTGGGCAAATCCTTCGGCTTGACCATCGGCGTGACGCTATCGATAAAGCGCCCCCCGCCCAATCCCGCGAAAGACTTCGCCAACCGCAAGGAGCGCCGTTGTGATTTCCCCCGTGCTGCCGACCTACGCCCGCGAAGACATCAGCTTCGTGCGTGGTGAGGGCGCATACCTGTTCAGCGAGAAGGGCGATCGCTACCTCGATTTCGCAGCCGGAATCGCCGTCAATGCGCTCGGACATGCACATCCAAAACTGGTCGCTGCGCTCACCGACCAGGCCGCCAGGCTGTGGCATACGTCAAATCTGTACCGGATCCCCGGACAGGAGCGACTGGCCGGACGTCTTGTGGATGCCTCGTTCGCCGACACGGTTTTTTTCGGCAATTCGGGCGTCGAGGCGATCGAGTGCGCGATCAAGATGGCGCGGCGCTTTCACTATGCAAGGGGAAATGGCGCGCGTTTTCGTACAATCACCTTCGAGGGCGCGTTTCACGGCCGCACGCTCGCGGCCATCGCGGCGGGCGGCCAGCCAAAATATCTGGAAGGCTTCGGCCCCAGGACCGACGGCTTTGATCAGGTGATTTTTGGCGATCTGGGCGCCGTTGAAGCCGCCATTTCGCCCGCAACGGCCGCCATTCTCATCGAGCCCGTACAGGGCGAGGGCGGCCTGCGCCCCGCCGAACCCGAATTTCTGCGGGGGCTGCGGCGTCTTTGCGATGAACACGGGCTGATGTTGATCTTCGACGAAGTCCAGACGGGCGTCGGAAGAACGGGAAAGCTCTTTGCCCATGAATGGGCGGAAGTGACGCCCGACATCATGGCGACCGCGAAGGGGATCGGCGGCGGGTTTCCGATGGGGGCGTGCCTTGCGACCGAACATGCGGCGTCGGGGATGACCGTCGGTTCGCACGCGAGTACTTTTGGCGGCAATCCGCTGGCCATGGCCGTCGGAAACGCCGTGCTCGATGTCGTGCTGGCGCCGGGTTTTCTCGAAAATGTGCAGCGCGTCGCGAATTTCGCCCGCCAGCAGCTTGCGGCTCTTCCTTCCGAATTTCCGGAGGTGTTCGACGATGTGCGCGGGCAGGGATTGATGCTGGGGTTGAAGATGAAGGTCCCGAACAGCGAGTTTGTCGAGAAGCTGCGCGCCCGCCATCTTCTCGCCGTAGGGGCGGGCGGTAATGTGGTGCGGCTTCTGCCGCCCCTGATCATCGACGAGGATCACGTGCGCGAGGCTCTCCTGATCATCAGCGATGCCGCCGGGGACTACCCGGCGCGGAATGACGAGGCCGCATGAACGCGCACGCCAAGACGGTCGTTCGACCGAAGCATTTCATCGACATCGCCGATCTGGAAACCGCAACACTCGCGTCGATCGTCGCGGAAGCCCGGAGAAGAAAGGCTGCGCGAGGCGGATTGCCGCGCGGCGCTCCCGATGAGGACAGCCCGCTCAGGAACAGGGTGCTTGCGCTGATCTTCGACAAGCACTCCACGCGGACGCGCATTTCCTTCGACATCGCCATGCGGCAGCTCGGCGGCACGACGATGATGATGTCGGGAGCGGAACTGCAGCTTGCGCGCGAAGAAACCATCGCGGACACCGCGCGCGTACTGTCACGGTATCTCGATGCCGTCATGATCCGGCTGCTCGACCACGAGATGGTACAGGATTTGGCGGACAACGCATCGATCCCGGTCATCAACGGTCTGACGAAGTTTTCCCATCCCTGTCAGGTTCTCGCCGATATTCTGACCTTCGAAGAGAAAAAAGGTCCCGTCGCCGGAAAGACCGTCGCCTGGACCGGCGATGCAAACAACGTTCTGACGTCCTGGGTGCATGCGGCTGCGCGCTTCAGCTTTTGTCTCCGGATCGCCACCCCAAGAGATTTCGCGCCTCATGAAACCGTGAAGGAATGGGCGAGGAAAGCAGGCGCCGCAATTGAATTCGGTTACGACCCCGAGCGCGCGGTTGCCGATGCCGACTGCGTGGTAACGGATGCCTGGGTCTCGATGGGCGACGAAGACGCGGTCAAACGCCATCATCTGCTGCGTGCGTATCAGGTCAACGAGACCCTGATGGCGCGCGCGGCGCGCGATGCGATTTTCATGCACTGTCTGCCGGCGCATCGGGGGGAGGAAGTCACGGATGGCGTCATCGACGGTCCGCAATCGGCGGTGTTCGACGAGGCGGAGAATCGATTGCACGTACAAAAAGCCATTCTCCTCTGGTGTCTCACATGAGCATCGCCGAGCCCGAATACCGTCGCGCGCCGGCAGCCGATTTCGTGCTTCCCTTCGATCTGCCGGACGCCGGGTTGCGCGGCCGGCTTGTACGGTTGGATGCGGCATCGACTCGCGCCCTCGAAGCGCACCCGCTTCCCGAGCCGGCGGCGCGCGTGGCGGCAGAGACATGCGTTCTGGGCACGCTTCTCGGCTCGACGCTGAAACTTGACGGGCGGCTGACCGTGCAGACGAAGAGCGCAGGCCCGCTTGATCTGGTGGCGGCCGACTATTACGGCGCCGAACAGGATCGTCCGGCGGGAATCCGTTCCTATGCACGTCTGGACGAGAGCAGGTTCGCGGCGCTCGCAGAGAGTCCACCGAAGTTCGAAAGCATGACCGGCGAGGGCGTGGTGGCCATTACGATCGAGCCGAAATCCGGAGGCCGGCGCTACCAGGGCATCGTGTCTCTCGCGCAGGAAAGCATTGCCGCGTCGGCGGAAGCGTATTTCGCGCAGTCCGAGCAGCTGCCGACCGCGATACGACTCGCCGCCGCGCCTGTGTTCGAGCCGGGAAACCCGCGTCCGCAATGGCTTGCCGGCGGGCTGATGTTGCAGGCCACACCGGACGGCCGCGTGGACAGCGACGATTGGGAGCGCCTTGCATCCTACGTGGCGACGCTCGAGGACATGGAATTGGTCGACGTTTCGCTCGCGGCGGAAACGCTCCTGTGGCGTCTCTTTCACGAAGACGAGGTGCGGGTCCATCCGGCGGAGTCGATTGCATTTCGCTGCGATTGCGACGCCCGCCGCATCGTTTCGGTGCTGCGCGCCTATCCTCCCGGGGAACGCGAGGAGCTTGCCGACGCCGACGGAATCGTTCGCGCGCGATGCGAATTCTGCGGTCGTACGCACGAAATCCCGGCCGCGGATATCGCCTCCAAAAATTAACCTTCCTGCGTTGCAAGGCGCGCGGGACGTGCGATTTTTCTTGCCTTTCGAGCGGGTGCCATATTATTAACAAGGCGTTAACAATCCCGTCTGGGTTTATGAACAGTTGCCGGGCGGATGAGCAAAACGGGGCAAATGGTTGAGGTGTCGACGGGAAGGGCATGACCGCCCGTTCCGAGGGGGACGTTTATGCTTGCCTATGAAGAGTTGCAGGGTTCGCGCGGCAGAGAAATTCGCTACCGGCCGCCGCGTTATCAGGCGCGCGCGCTCTTCCCGCACTTGCCGCCAAAACTTCGCATCGGATCTTCGGCCTACCAGATCCAGAACATCAGCATCGGCGGAATTGCAGCAATCGGGAAGGAAGCGCGGAGCGACGATTTCAACGTCGGCGACACGGTCCGCCTGACGATCCAGCAGTCCGGGTTGCCGATTTTCGAATCGGAAGCCAGGGTCCGCTGGGCGGAAAGAACCGTTTTCGGGTCGAAGATCGCATTCAGCTTCGTCGATCAGGCGATCGACCTCGAGAAGCTGATCAACCGCAATCTGCAGGCGCAAATCGCGACGCGGGCCTCTCCGGCCGGCAAGGAAGCCACGGCACTTGTTCCCGAAGAATACCGCGTTTTCTGCGCCGACGTTTTGCGTTTCCTGCGTGGCTATCGCGCGGTCATCGATTCCAACATGTCGGTGCCGCAGGAGTTCGCGCGCGATTTCGACCACGCCGCCGTGTTCGAGGCCTGCGAGTCACAGATTGTACAGGAATGGCGGGTGTTCTGGCGCACGGGCAACGAGATCGCCCGCAGCGTCATGGGCGAACGCGAGAGACGCGATGCCGTGAAGGAATTCACCGAAGTGGTGCTGACGCCCGAACTCTGCGGCGGAGCCATCTGGCATCGTTCCTATGCGAAACCGCTCGGCTATCCGGGCGACTTCGGCATCATGAATCAGGTGTACGATTGGGAGCGCGTCGGCGCGGATTCATACGCCATGCTGCTGCACCGCGTCGGTCTCGAAGTGGCGGAATGCATCAAGACGCGCATGGAGCAGATGCGCTCCGAAATCGCCAATGTGGTCACTTCCGCCGGCGGGCGGACTGCACGAATTCTCAACCTGGGTTGCGGCTCGGCCCGCGAAGTGGAGACCTGGCTGTCCCGCAATCGCGCCGCGCCGCCGCGCGTCGAGTTCACGCTCATCGACCAGGAACAGCTCGCGCTCGACTTCGCCTATCGCGCTTCCTACCCGCATGTGGTGCGCAGCGAAGGGCGTTCGGCGCTGAGCTGTCTGCACATTTCGTTCACCGATCTCCTGCGGGGCAACAGCGAGATGAAAAGTCTGCCGCCGCAGGATCTGATCTATTCGGTCGGCCTCCTCGATTATCTCACCGACCGTCGTGCTGCCAGCCTCGTCCGCCGGCTTTTCGAACTCCTGGCTCCGGGCGGACTCCTGATAGTCGGCAACATGAATGAAACCCCGCTCAGCAATCTCTGGCCGATGGAGTTCATTACCGACTGGTCCCTTCATTACCGCAGCGAGCCGCAGATGCTTGCCTGGACTGAGGGGCTTGATCCGGCGGGCGCCTGGACGGACACCGAAACCACCGGCCGGGTGCGCCTGCTCCACGTTCGAAAACGCTAGTTCCCCGTTCGTAGCGCGTTGCCGGTCGCGGCTTGACAGGGCTTCGGCCCGCCACTTACATCGCCCGCCTTGGCCGGCAGCGTAGCTCAGTGGTAGAGCAGGGGAATCATAATCCCTTGGTCGGGGGTTCAAATCCCTCCGCTGCTACCAGAAAAGCCCGCCAAATAAGGCTTTTTCGCACTTCCCCAAAAGAACAAAGCGGAATTAAGAGGAAGAACGAAAACAGAAGCGGAAGCCTGATCCGTGCAAAATCCGTGCAGTTGACGAGCGGACGTTCTTTGCGCGTTCATGCACCCCATGGGCTCACGCGCCAAACGCCTGGCAGACGACAAGCGGATTACCGAGCGGTTCTTCCAATCGGCCGGTGTCGAGCCATGCAAGGTGTGCGGCTGGCCGGCGAAGGTGAAGGTTGGGGATGCGTGGTATTGCAGGGAGCATGTGCCGCAGGAGCCGGAATCTGCAAATTCGCAATAATATTTCACGAAAAATCGCATCGGCCATCTGGACATTATGTCCTAGCCAATATATATAGGTCTCACACGGTGCGCCTCGGCCGGGAACAGCGGGCGGAGTAAATCAGATGACAAATCACCCGAATCGTAATCTCAAGACTGCCCGCGCTCTGGTCGGAAAGCGCGTCGAGGGCGGAATTGGCGAGGACCACGACACTGGCCGCGTTCTCGGCGTAATTGACGCGAGGCGAGTTGAGGTCGCGTGGGATAGTGGCGTACGGACACCGGCCTATATTTCCGACCTTACGGAAATTTGATGAGCCGCAGCGATTGGGCATCCGAGAGGCGCCAAGACTACATCGACTGGCGCCTCTCTGCACGCGGTACGCTATGCCGGGAGGATATCATCTCGGTATTTGGCATCTCGCCGGCTCAGGCGAGCCTCGACATCAATCGCTTCATCGCGCTCTATCCCGGCGCGATGGACTATGACAAATCAGCCAAGCGATACGTGCCGGCGCGCAGTCCCTACCGGGCCAAGCGCGGCATGGACGATCCCAATGTACGCCGCGCCATCACGCTGCTCGCCAACGCCGGCAGCCCTATGGGATGGACATGACATGACCCCCTCCCGCTACCGCAAGATACTGGAGCAGTTCGGCTGGTCGCAGGGTGAGGCGGCGGAGAAACTCGGCGTCACCGATCGCCATTGCCGCCGCTGGATCGCAGGCGACACGCCCATCCCCCGCGCCGTCGAGATCGTGCTGGAGAGCGCGGTCGATCCGTCCTATCTTGGCCGAGCGCTGGGACTGGACAATGCGTACATCGCGCCACCAGGTAGGCGTACAAAATGAAAAAGCCGCCAGCGGTTCCCCGCCAGCGGCCCTATTCCAGTCTGTATCGTTCAGCGCGTCAGATTCGCCCGAGCAACACCAGAATCACGATGATGATGAGCACAAGACCGAGTCCGCCGCCGAGATAAGGCCCGCGATAGAACACGGGCCCGGTTCCGGGAGCGGGAGGTCCGTACCATCCGCCATACCATCCGCCCGCAAGGACGACGATCAGCACGATAATCAAAATCAGTCCCAGCGACATATCTGTACCTCCAAGAATGAAACGCCCCGACGAATTCAGTGGTGCCAGAATATCTGCATGATGCTGGCAAGCAGCGTTCCGCCAGCAAAAGCGATTGATCCAACAGTCCACAACATTCTCTGGCCGCCGCTGGATCGTCCGTCTTTTGCAGCCTGTTTCAGGGCCATGTCGGCAACGGCTTTCTGTACTCCGTCGATCTTGTCGCCCAGCGTCTTTTCGATGTTGTCGACCTTGGTTTCGATCACTTCCGCGCTCTTTTCCCGCTCGTTGGCCGCCAGACGGAAACCTTCCTCCGTGATGGTCTCATTGCGGAGAACGCGGGCTTCCATGGCGCCAAGCCGACCTTCAACGGCCGACAGTTTCCCTTCGATGCGGCCGAGATCGCGGTGCAAAGGAAGCGTCACGGCCTGAAAATCTTGGACTGCTGAAAGTTCGTCCGCCATTATTCTCCCCAACTTTTACACGGGTTGTTTCAAGAACACGCAATGGCGAGTCCTATCGCCCCAAAGCCTAGAATTACGATTGCAGCCCATGCCGTGCGTGCGATGGTACGGGCGCGCTCGCGGGTCACTTCGCGGCTTGCTGCCGGTTGAGCGCCGCCGTCTCGGCCGCTTCGTCGGCAATGGCGACATTCGACGGCTTGCCGATGGTGACAGCCGTTCCGTCCGGCAACGTCACGCGCGCCGCTGGAACAGGCGGCTTTGGAATGAAGGCCAGCGCCTTTGTCGCGAGCTGGTCGGGCGAGAGGCCGAAGCGTGCGATCGCATCCCCCGCATGATCGGCTGCATATTGCGCCGCCCACGCGGTTACCTGGCCCTGCACCTGCACATTGGAATGAACCGATTCCCACGCCTGCGCCTTGTTGAGCGCGATGCTGACGCCGTTTTGCAGGGCGGTGTTTAGATCGGCGCTCGCTTTCGATTCCAGCCATGCCGGGATGAATTTCGGTGCATAGCGTTGGAGCAGCCAAGCGAACCAAGCCCCGACAATCGGGATAGCCACGGTGGCGACTTGAACGATGGTCTGGTCTGCGATCTGCCAGATGGGCGTGATATCGACATTGTGCATTTCAACACCTTTGGGAGGCTCGACCGACAAAGTGTCGACCAAGCTGCTTGATAGACAGTCCGCGCGGAAGCCGAAGGGGGTTAGGGGACAACTCCCGCGCGCTGTCGGGCTGGTTAGGCCAGCCGTTGGGATTAGAGGTTGCTCGCGATCGACTTCAGCCCGTTCCAGGTATCCTGCACGATGGATTCGACGTCCTGCTGGACGACCGGGCCGAACTGCGCCTGCAATTTCTCCCACACCACAGTGACGGCGGCAGAGAACTTTTCCTTGCCGGAGATCACCTGCGGTATCTGATCCTTGATCGCCTGCACGGCGAAGGGAATGCCGACTTTGGCTAGCGAATCGAAATCGGCAACGGCAGTGCCAATCTCTTTCTGGCCAAGATGCTCGAGTTCGATCCCGACTTTCGCGGCTTCCGCAGCGAGGTCGACGCCGAGGCTTTCGAAATAGGTGAGAATGCTCATTGTATGCTCCTATTGCGGGGTTTGATGCCGGCGGTATCGCCGCATCGATGGGTTGTTCGCGGCTAATCTAGGCTACTTGTTTTCCGACAAAGCCAATGGACTTCCCGTCGTACTCTTCGTTTTCGCCGGTAAACGGCACTCGAATTTCTGACCCGTCCAAAGCCATTGTCGGGTGTGCGGGCGTGACGCCTAGCGGACAGCCGCGAAACTTCATAGGCACTCCGCACACCGTACAACGCGCTTTGATTTCGAGATAATGAATGTTCGTGTCGTGAAACCCCTGATGATGCAGATCGAAGTGCAAATCAGGGTGATGACACTGGCTCGACGCGCTCATTTCGTGATATGCTTCACGGCCCACATGACCGCTTCCTCAATCTTGGTCTTTGCGAGCGAGATTTCGCGGCTCTGGCCAATTCCTTCGATGAAATCGTGGAATGCGAGCCCCAAGTCTTTGATCTTCTCCATGTTGGCCTTCTCCGCGTCATTCAAGACGCGGTACTGATGGCGCATGGTGTTATTGACGGTGCGCTTATCCGAAGTGCTATCGACGTGCATGAGGATTCTCCTTTCATGCGGGGTTTGCCGGATTCCGTCCGGCGGCGGATCACGCGCGAGGGGCGCGGAATGGCGTTGAGTTTCAGGGGCCGTGTGGTATGTCAGGGGCGCGTCGGGCGGCTCAGGCCCTCACTTCTGCCACTCAGCGTCCGGCGGCGCGCCACTGCGGGTGCGCCAGACTGTAGGGCGGTCGGGTGTCCTGATTTGAGAACCAGGGGGCAACCGCCGCAACAGTCCTCACACCTTCGCCGTTATCCCGACAAACCAGCATCCGTCCGTTATGTGCCATGGTACAGGGGCAGGCACGGATCGCATCGGCAATAGCGCCGGTACATCGCACAGTCCGGCTTCCGGCCTCACATTTGCACAGCAATTCAGCGCCAGAAGGGCGAGAACGAGGATACGCATGTCAGGCGCGGTCTTCGAGAACCTTGCCAATTTCTGCTAGCTGCTTGGCAACACGCTTTAGCGTTTTCAAGCAAACGCGGTCGCACTTTCCCTTGCTAACCGTGATGTCAATGATCGCGCCTTCAAGGTTATAATAGGCGTGCGTGCTTTCTGTGAGCGTGTGACCTTGTACCTTCACCTTGCGGCGCGTCTCATAGATGCGCGAGATTGCCGCCAGCTTTTGTGATGGCGTTAATTTCTTCGACATTCGGCAAAACTTCCCTTCAGTGTCCCCCACACAGCGGCGCTAGGTAATCGGCTTCCCTGTTGTGGCGGGTGTCGTACGCATCGCCGAAATGGCGGAGGTCATCGACCGTTTCGTTCCAGTCGCGCACGCAAACGAAATGCCAGAAGCGCGGGGTCCTGCGCGCGAGGTTGGTCCCGTATTGAAAAGCGAGCGAACAGATCACCGTCTGCGCGCGATCCGGAAGCGAAAGAAACGACGTTCCCGAATCCCGCGTGTAGGCGCTTGAGATCGCTGCGGTATCATCCCCGAATGTCACCCGGTCGATGGCATCGGCATCGGGTTCGGATATCGTTAGCGGAGCGCGGGCAAGCACGGCTTCCGCTACCTGGCCGACTGCGCCTATATAGGGCTTCAACGCGGCCTGCAGCGTGATCGGAAGCTGCGCCATGGCCCGGGGCGTGATCCAGCCCAGATCGCAGCCCGTCGCTATCGTTACCCCGCTCTTGCCGGAATTGGGGACGTAGCCCTTCAAGGCATCGACGCCGTGGGCGTTTTCGAGCGAGCGGATGAAGTTCCAATCGATCATTCCGGCCATCCGTCTTGCCCGGTAAGGGGGATTGTGGGAGGAAAGGGGGATGATTATTGCGCTGCTATTTGCTGCATCTTTGGCAGGACGATTGCCCGATGCAGCAATCACCCCAGGCGCAATTGATCCGGCAGTTACGCAGGAAAACATTGATCGTACAATTTGCGTAAAGGGCTACGCGAAGAGTGTCAGGCCGCCATCGCACTACACATCGGCCTTAAAGCATCGACAGATGGCGCGCACTGACATGGCCGATCACATGCGAGACTTCGAAGAAGATCACCTGATCCCGCTAGAGATCGGCGGTTCGCCACACGATCCGCGCAATCTATGGCCGGAACCGCGTTCAGCACCTTGGGGTGCAGGAACAAAAGATCGGCTCGAAAACCATCTGCACAAGATGGTCTGTGATCATCGGCTTCTGCTGCACGATGCGCAGCAGGCTATGTCACACGATTGGATTACGGCTTACCGGCGCTATTTCTTCGGCGGCGATTAAAGATTGTAGTCGCCATAGTCAGCACAAAGCCGCTTGAAACGTCGGCCCGATACCAAGCGCCGTTGTCAGACTCGGATGCTCGCCGTCCGGCGTGCCGTAGAAGTCTGTACCGTTCGTGATCCACTTGAATGGATCGACGCCTTGAAATGGCGTCGTGGCCATTAACGAGTTAACTCCGGTCGGTTGTCCCAGCTGACTCACCAGCCACGTATCGTATTGGGAGACTTCTCCACCGGGACCGAAGTTCGAGTTCCAATAGGTTTGGTTGGTCTCGTCGTCCCAATTGTTTGTTGAATGTGTACGTGGCCCGGTGCGGCTTCGCGTAATGCAGGTTATTCCTGCCGAACGCATGGTGGCCCAAATTTGAAGTTCTGTTGATTCCAGGCTGGCGAGTGTGCAGCCGTTGAGAATGCAGACGATCCCGTACTCTTCAAACCCCTTGTTTTCGTACCTCAGGTAAGCGCGGCGCGCGATCATCTGCGGCGTGTTCAACAGAAAGGTAGCGCCGTCTTGCCCTCCAACTCCCATGTCGAGACTGGCATAAAACGGATTATTGCTGTTGTCGAACATCCCCCGCTGGGGGAAGCTGTACGCATAGGTCGGAGCCGTAGGCGGAACATCGCCTGTCCCGGTGGTCCAACTATCACCAAGAATGGCGTAAACGCTCTGCGCCGCCGTAAACCGCCCGAGAAGAACAGGCGCGTAACAGTAGCCGAAGAAGTGCATTCCTGCGGTATTGTTGAGAGCCGCCGTCGTGTCGATGGCGGGATCGGCCACTGAGTTCGGATCGTAGGTGTACGAAAATTCTCCGCTTGCAGACATGTAGTAACCGGTTGGCAGCACGCCCCCGACCTGCCCAACGTCAATGACTGTTCGCAGCCAGTACAGCCCAGCCGGGAACACGCCGCCTGTAAGGCCCATCTGATACGGATAAATCGTATCGGTGTGTACGTCGGCGGCGTTCCATGCCATGGACACGGAGCGCGAGCCGCCAAATGTCCAAGGCACATACGCCGTTCCGGTGCCGGAAGTGGTGCCGCCCCCGATGATGTTAGCCTGCACGATGCGGATTGTCTGCCCGGTAGGTGACTGGGTCCCAACGTAGAAATTGTAGAAGCTCGCGGTCAGTTCCGATGTCGCATGAGGCAGATAGGTCGGCCAGCCGCACGTCATGTGCTGGTCGGTGCCCGTCATCTGGTGCGTGTATTCGGGGATGCGCTCGCTTGTCCCGACGACCGTGACCGCACAACAAGACGGCGTGTTTTTCTGCCCGAAAAACGACCATCCTGCGGCATGAGCCGCAACTGGCGCGAGAAGCAAAAGGGCGAGCAGATATTTTTTCATCGTGCGGGCTGGTAGCAACGTGTGATGTTGCAATAGGGGTTGGTGAGAGGGAGTTTGCTGCGAAGGCCGTACTCCCATGCGAAGTACGCTTCCAGGCGCTGACGCTGGTCGGTTGTGGGAATGGTGGGGAGGATAATCACTTCGGAAATGACGCCGCTCCAGAAGCCACTCGCGGAACCGCCGTTGTTGGCGCCTATGCGGATGCGCGCCGTACCTGTCGCAAGCGTTGCAATAGTGGTCGGGATCGACGGGTTTGGCGTTCCGTCGAGATAGGCATTCATGGACGTACCGGACCAATCACCATAGATGATGTGGCCGCCGTCGCCGCTCGCGAGCGCGGTATTGCTGACTTGCGTGTTTGTTGCGCCGTCCGTCGCGAACGATTTGCCGACGCTCGAAAGGGCGAGCTTTCGATCTATCGCTGTGCCGTTTTGTGTGCCGCCGTACTCAATCGCTGTGGCCCCGCTTGAGATGGCGGAGTACGCGACCATCATGATCGCTCCCGCCGCCGATCCGGTCGGAAGCGTCGTCAGCGTTGTGGCGACGTAGGTATTTGCTGCGCCGTCAAACGTGATGCCCGGGAAGCCTCCGGGGAAAGCCGTGTTGCTCCACGTTCCGCGAGCCGTTGTGGTGGCCGTGACGGCGAGCCCGGCAATCCTGCCCCTCCAGCTGGAAATCAGTCCGCCGCCATCGTCGGTCATCCGGTAGGTGTAATCGCGCGCGCTCCACCATGCGGACGGGGAAAGCTGATATGGCGTCCAGCCTTCGTGGTAGGGGCGCAACTGACCCGCCAAGACGAGCGTAGAGCATACGCACAAAGCCGCCGTTAAGGCTGCGAGGCGAATGGGCCGCATCATTGCTTTGTGATGTACGTTATGGAAACGTCAGCCGCAGTTCCAGTCGCCATCACGGCCGTTAGTCCGGTATTGAACTGATAGCTGTATTTCGCGCAAAACGGAGGCGTTCCGGCCGTCGTGTCAATCTGGCCCGTAATCGTCGTGCCGCTGCCCGCCGTGTTGTCGAAGAATTGCAGCGTGTTGGCCGATGCACCTTTCTTGTTGATGCAGACCGTTTCGAGTGTCCCGGTTCCTGTGTAGATGACCGTCGTCGCATTCGCGTTCAGATTTACGCCGGTATAGGAATCGTACACACGCGACGGCTGGGTGGGGTCCACAACAACGCCATTGACGCCGCTGATGTTCACGTTCAGGGAATTAAGGCTGTTGACGATTGTGGACGAAATCGCGTTGCCGATGCTGTCAAACAGCATCATGGGCCACGACAGCACGCCCCCCGCATTCGGATTCCCCTGATTGGCCGTGACGGTGCCGCCGGAGCCGGGACAGGCGATTGTCTTTCCTGCATTGTTCGGATCGGGGCATGAGATCGTCACCCCGGGCGAAGTCGAGCCGTCGCCGTTGGTGTATTGCGCCTTTGTCGTTTGTGCCATTGCACCGAACGGCACAAGGCAAAAGAGCGCGGCGAGAAACCAGCGTTTCATGCGGGGATACTCCGTGGGAAGGGTGAGATTCAGCGCTAGTTCGCGCTGCCGAATTCCTGGTAGAGGGCCTGCAGCGTCGGATCGAGGCAGTAGCCGGCGTAGCCGCCTTGCGTCAGGTTGAAGGAGGATGCGCCGGTATTGTGGATTCCGGTGCCGTTCGAAATCGCCACGGTGCCGGTGTTGTTCTTGTTGTACCAGCGCTGGCAATTCGTCTTGAAGGGCGGCATGGAGGTCGAGAACGTCACGCCCGTGATCGCGCCGGTTCCGGTCCAGTTGATCTGCGGGAATTCATCGGTGAAGGCGACCGTGCCGGAAGACGAGCCCTGGTTGATGCCGGTGCGCTGCCAGTTGACGCCGAGCAGCGATTGCGGATCGTTCCCCTGCCCGGGCTGATAATGGCCGATGGCGTTGGCAGGATCCGTATAGCCGAGGTCGCCGACGTCGACGAGCGCCATGGGGCTGTCCGTCACGCCTGATTGTGCAATCGTGATGGCGGCGCCTACGGAATGCGAAGACAGGGACGTGCCGAGCAAGGCGCGATTGACCGTCCAGTTCGGCGTACCCATGCCTCTCTGGACGTACACGATCTCCGAATCGATTTTGGCATAGAACGGCTTGGCGTAGGCGAACAGGCCGGGATTTTCGGTCTGGATCGTACTGTTGCCCGCCATGGCGGTCATGGCAACCGCAAGATTGTCCGTTCCTGTGGGAATTGTCGTCGAATAGGAGGCGGCGTTCGTCCCGGCGGACCCGGCCGTGGCGTAAATCGTCCCGCCGGTCCACGGGCAATGCGCGCAATTGGAATAGTTGATTCCCGTGGATGCGTTCGCGACATCGCGCAGCGTCGGGTTGTTGATGATGACGTCGGAGCTCGGGACTGGAGAGCCATTCAGCCCGCCGAGCGAAAAGATCGACGCATCGGCCCCATAGCCGATGAAATCATTGAACGTGGCGCCGCGGACGCCCTCGGTCGTCACGACGGCATGGGCGCTGTTGACAGTGCGGTCCGCAAACTGATTGCCGGCATTCGCCCCGCTCGTACACGCGTTGGCGAGCGTGACCTGGTTGGTGGTCTTGTTGACGCTGGCGACCGATCCGGAAACGGAGGTGCCGTCATTGCAGACAAGGATGTACTGATCCGTCGCGTTGACCTGCCCGACCGCTTGCAGCGTGATCGTGGCGGGAGAACCGCTTGCGGCAGCGGTCAGATTGTACACCTGTTCGCTGTAGTCATAGACGGCAGCCAGCCCCGCCGAGGCGCGGCCGAGAAGGCCGGTGCCGAGAGAAATCGACCCGGCCGAGCAATTCGAGCTCGGTGTTACGTTCTGGACCTTATTCGCATTGGCCCCGTTGGCCTGGTAGTCGTTGTCGAGCAGGATGCCGACGATATCGCCGCTCTTGATGAGATTGCACGGCCCGGCCGCCAGTGTCGCGCTCGTTGCGTTCGGTGCTGCCGTGGCGGACAGATAACCGACCAGCCCCTGATGCGACCTGCCGCAGGAAAGATCGTTGAATATGGCTCCCGCCACCGGCCCGGAGATATCGACGCAGGCGCTGAACGGGTCGGGAACGCTGATGCTGTTGAACGTGACCTTGCCGATCGGATGCGCGTAATCCGAGGCACTGATTGAAATCACCTGCGACGATTGCTGGTCCTGCGAATCGTCGATGGTCAGGTTGGCGATGGTCAACCCGTCGATCGCGGGGCGACCGAGGCATTGCGCGCCGTTCGAACCTTCGTTGCCGATCGCAAGTCCGCGCCCCGAGATTGCCTGCCCCGGCGCGCCGCTAATCCCTGAATCGATGATGCAGTTCGTTCCCTGCCACGCATTGACCCACTGGACATTGAACGTTGCACTGCTGTCGCCGTCCAGATGCATAGTGCTCGGCAGCGAGCCGCCGAAGGTGTATGCCCCGGGCGTGACCACAGCCGCCTGCGTGATCGCCCCGCCGCTGACCTGAAGGACTTCGATCTGACACGGCGTGACCGTGCCGCTGATGGAATGGTCGCAATCGTGAACTGTGTTGGCGGTGTATCCCGTGCTCACGCCAGCGGTATTGGTCGGCCAGAGGCTGCCGAGCTGGTTTTCGCTGGCGCCTTCGATGTGCAGCTGGGCGGAGAAAAATTCGCCGTCCAGGGATTCGCCTCCTACATTGTCGAAATAGCAGCGAACAATACTTTGATTCGGGACGGTGCCGTTGATCGGAGGCGAGAACTGCCATGTCCCGTCGCCGGAAACGCCATAGCCGCCGATGACCTGGCTGTCGGTGCATCCCTCGAAACGGAAAGCTCCGTTCCCTGTCTTGGGATACGGATCATAGAAGGTCGGGAATATGAACTGCGAATTCTGCGCGACAATCGTGTATGCGCGGCCGCCTGTTGGCGCGCCAGTATGATCTACAGTCGGGTAGAAGAACACGGAATTTGCAACGTTCAGCCGGTAGGCGCTTCCTCCAAGACTATGACTTGGATCGCCGCACACCCGCATGTTGTACGCGGTGACGTTGCTGACCTGGACGGTATAGTTCGCGTTGCCGATGACGCCGTTCGTATTCCCAGGCGTGAATTGCTGGACGATACAGGCGCCGGGACGGAATTCCACGGTAAGGCCGGAGGGAATGGCAAATCCCGGCGATTGCGCAACGGCGTACATGCCATCGATGGTGAGGGTGACGCCCAGTGAAACGGCCGTGTTCGCCGCGTTGTTGAGCGCTGTCGTGGCGTCGGGGCAGGACGCCCCAGTGGTGGTCGAACGAACCGTGCATTTCGGCGCGCGCGCCAGCGTGTAGGGTGTGAAGGCGAACAGGCTTGTGGATTCGGTTGCCGTCAGCGCCGCCGCGCCCACCCACACGGCCAGCAAAGCGCCAGCAAGCAAAGGATTTCGCAGCTTCATGGCAGCGCCAGATCCGTGATGTTGCCATTCGAAGAAATCGCCTTGAGAAGGCCGTCGGCGGAATCGCAGTAGACGAGGAAGCCTTCCGCCGGCGCGCTCGGCACGCTCTGCGGCGCAAAACTCGCGCCCGTTCCCGGCGGGCCCTGCGGCGCCATCGTCAGGACGATCGAATCTCCAGGCATGACGACCGAGATGGAATCGGAAAAGCCCGGCATGAGAAGCCCGGGTGATGGCGTGACCGGCGTGGCCGACTGCGTAATGCCCTGCTGCACCAGCAGAATTCCCGCCCCCATCGCAATGGGCAAATCGGAATTGGTGATGTCGAGCATGTCCCAGTACCAGGTACCCTGCGCCATCGCGGCCATCTGGAGCTTGGAAAGCGTGCCAACGAAGATGCCGTTGGTTGCCGGAGACTGTACGGCAATGGAATTGTCGGAGGTCTGGATCGTGGTGAAGCCGGTTCCCGTCGGTCCCGTCGAATTCTTGAAGCCCATGACGAGCGACTTGCCCGTCAGGTCGTAGGGCTGGTTGTTCGCCTGCTTTACCGTACAGGAGAACGAATAGGAGGCGTTGTTGAGGGCCATGATTATTTAACGCCCTATCGCTTCGCTGCTCGATGGCATGGTGCTACGCGCCCACCCGGATCGTGTCCCACACGGCAGAATTGCCGTCGCTGTTAGCGATCACCACGCATTTGAGCTGGAGGTATTGTCCGCTCGTGGTCTGATGCGCACCGACGGTCGAAGCGCCGGACAGCGCGTTGGCGGTCACGGTGCCGGCCCCGCCCTGCGTGGCATTGGCGAAGAAACCGACCGGGAACGTCTTCGGCAGATTGAGCGTGAAGGCGCCCGCATTCGTACAGACAATCTCCTGTGCGTTGTCGGTGAGCTGCACCGTGTAGGACGTGCCGGTCTGGTTCGAATTGCCGCCGAAGCCGCCGGGGGAAAGGCAGACGCACCCGGCGGTAAGAAGAAAGGCGATATCGCTGGCCTGATTGATCGTCGTTCCGAGCACGGCGATAAAGCCGTTGGAATCCGATGTGTAGGACGCACCCGAAGGCGCCGTGCCGAACACGATGTTCGGTCCTGGCGCCTGGAGCACGATGGGGCCTTGCACTGTCATGCTGGAGTCCTTTGATGCGCTGCCGCCGGAGGCGCGCGCCTTAGTTCGTGGTGATGGTGACTGGACCGGCGGCCGAACTGTCGCCGTTCGCGTTGTGTGCCGTCAGCTGGTAGTCGTACTGAATGCCGGTGGCGGCGCTGTTGTCGTAGAAGATCGTGTTCGCCGTCGTGCCGATGGTCGTGTACGAACCGATGCTGTGCACGCGCCGCTGCACGGTGTAATACTGTACGATATCGGCCAGCGGATTGGCGTTCCACAGGAGCTGGTTGTAACCGTTGCCGCTCGTCCCGCGCGCATAGCCGGCAAATCCCGTCGGTGTGGTCGGGACACTGCCGCTGCCGCCGCCGTAACCGCCGCCACTTGGCGTGTAGGAATAGGCAGTGACGGTCGAGATATCCTCGAGCGCGTTGCCGAAATTGTTGAAGCTCTGCAGCTTCAGGACGAGCGAGGCGCCGATATATTGCGGCGGCAGGTTCCAGATCAGCGCCGAGTTCGTCGGCAGGCCGAGTTCGGAAAGATCGAACCGGGTGAAGAACGCGCCGATGGAGTGACCGCGGTCGACAGTGCCGAGCACGCCCCTCCTGAGATAGGTCAGGTCGCTGGTGTACAGTCCCGTCGCCGCAGCGGTGCCGTAGGCAATCATCTCTCCGGTGCTGGGAACGGTCGTTGTGAATGCGTCGCTGATCAGCGCCAGGGTGCGCAACGCATCGGCATCGGCGTGCGTCGCGCTTGTCGGCATGATTCCGGCCGATTGCGTGAGATCGATGCCGAGCGTGTTCGTCGTGTCCGGATCGGCGACATAGGTGATGCCGGCCGTGAGCACGCCCTGCAGCGCCGGCTGCGTGATGACGCCGATGTCCTTATAGGTCGTGCCGCCGTCGAACGAGACGTTGACGATGCAGCCGCCCCAGTCGGCCCCTCCGGAAGCCGCGACCCAAAGCTGCGGGATCCCGGCGGTGAACGACGCCGCCGGCTCGATAATGCCCGGCGGGTTGACGGGCCCGGGATCGACGTTGGGATCGTTGCGGACGTTCGTCGCCGAATTCTGGTTGCCCGGCATCAGTTGGCCGTTCCGATGGTGCCCGGAAATTCTTCGGCCACGACGGACAGGTTCCCGCTTTCGTCTTCGTCGACCGAGCGGATGCGAACCGGGAACTGGTTCAGCCCCAGATGCGGGTCCGTCAGGGTCACGAGATCGCCTGGCTCGAGCAGCACGAATTCGTAGCCGAGCTTGAACGCATAGGTGTTGCGGATGTACGCGCCTCGCTGGCCGATGAGCTGGCAACAGATCGCGGCGATCGACTGTTCGCAGATTTCATGGGCCTCGGTGACCTGCGAATCAATCTGGCCGAACTGGTCGACGAGGCCCTGGTCCTGCCACTCGTAGGGCGCGGCGTTGTAGGAATTTCCCCTGTCCTTGATCTCGATCTTCACATGGTTCGGGCAATCGGCGGGATCGGCGCGGGTAACCTGGATCGGACCGCCATCGCCGGTCTTGCTAGCTCCATCACCGCTCGACGAACCCTGCTTGACCTTCGTGGCGATGAAATCGTCGTAGGTGAGGTTGTACTGGATGGTCAGATTCGGCGTGTACGTGACGCCGTTGTTCGTGATCGCGGAATCGCCGAGCGGCACGAATTTGAATACGTTGCCCGACCAGAAAATCCAGGTGTTGGACAACGAGGCCCAGCGGTCAAGAATCTGCGAGCACTGCTCCTGCCCGTTGTCGCCGCCAATGACCGGAGAGAAGAATATCCCCTGCGCCTGGCAATAGGTTTTGTAGAAGGCGAGGCTCGTCGCGTCGATGACGGAGGATGGAAGGCCCGGCAGCCCATACTGCGCATTCGTCAGAAAATCGTCGACGATGTCGGCCGGATTTGCATCTCCCAACCCGCCCGGTGCCGTGTAGGCGAGAATGCCAGCCACCTCGAAATTATGGTTGGGAAGCGCTGCGCTTGAGCCGAGTTTGTAGGTCTCCGTGTACACATACGCGGTGTAGGCATAGGCCACCGTGTTTGTGTTCGGCGGCGTTGACAACTCGACGCCCTGTGACGCCGTGCCAAATGCGAGCGTGAGGTTGAGCTTTACAAGCCCCTGGCTGACGCCGCCGGAATAAAAATACTCCGTTTGGTCGGCCCACACGGCTTCAACACGGTCGATCGGCCCTTCGCAGAGTGCGAGTATCACGGAAGCCGTGTAGGTGTAGTTCCCGCTGCCTTTCGTGCCGCCCTTGCCGCCCGCGCCCTTGCCCGACTGCTTTTGGGCCTGGAAATTGCCGTAATAGATCAGGTTGGGGGCGATGCGGTTCTTGCCCCAGACGATCTGGATCGGCACCCCTTGCGCCGAGGTCTGAAGCTGGATGCCGGTGTAGACCGTGGAACCAGACGAATTCGTTCCCGACATGCCCGAAAGAAACGACGCGACCATGAGGTCGTTCGCGATCTGCGCGACCGCTTCGTGCGGATGATGGCGCCATGCGCCGAACCCGTCCGCCGCGGCGATTCCGCCGACCAGAACCAGCGCGCTCGCGCACGCGAGAAGGCATTTGCGGAGCATGAATCAGTGCGCCCAGAGATCGAAGATTTTCCGCGGCCTTGGCTTGCCGTCGGGAAGGCAGGCGAGTTCGACTTCGTTCAGGCCGGAAAGCGCGACACGCTGCGAGCGGTAATAGGCGTGCACGACGTGGTTGTTCTCCACGATGATGCCGCCATGCGAGAAACAGCGGGCAACCCGATAGACGATTACGTCACCCGGGATCGGCTCGCGCTGTACTTCCGCGCCTCGCCCCCGCGCCTTCAACAGCCCGTCAATGACATTCAGGAACCGCTCTTCGTCGCGATGGAGATGCCATTGTGGAGGATAGGGGCGAGGATCGAACGCCGGATCGACAAGCCCGGCTTCCTGAAACGTCGCGACCAGCAGCATCGCACAATCGACGGCGCCGCTTGGCCCCCTGACTTTGCCCTGATCGCGGAACGGCGTGCCGAGCCATGTTTCCGCGATAGCGCAGACGTGCGCGCGCTCTTCAGCTTCGTTTGGAGACATGCACAGGCAATTTGCCATGGGTGTAAAGTTCGCGGAAATTTCCAAGCTGCCGGGAAGCGAACGCTATGCTCGCGCCAGTTCTCTCGGCGTCCTGCTGCCTAGCATCAAGTTCCGCCTGTTCCTTCTCAAATAGAATATCGGCAAGCCGCCCAAGCCGAACCTTGATTTCCGCATCGATCATTTCCGCCATTGTGCGCGTAACGACCGGGAAACGAGTGTACTGCTTGCTATCCCCCGCTGCCTCCGCATCACACGCGGCAGAAAAGGCCTCTGCGTCAGCCCGGAGCGTGAATGCACCCACACATTCGTAATCCGTTTTCAGGGTATCGAACCCGTAAACGCAAAAGAATTTCTTCTCGTTCGCCATACCTGTCTCCCTTACACAGCCAGCTCGGCCTGCGGGACGAATGGGAAGCCCCGGTAATGCTGCGAATTGTCGACGCTTGAGCCGCCTGCTGTCTTGCGCGTCTGGCAACTTGCGAGCTGCCGGTCGCAGCCCATCAGGATATCGAACGTGTCGTTGACGTTCGGTGCCGTGTACAGCGGGTAGGTGAAGATCAGGTCCAGTGCCACCGCAAGAGAAACGGTACGGATTTGCCCGCTTGCCGGGCCACTCGTCATCGTCACCTTGCCGAGCGTGAACTGCGAGGCGGTAAATCCGGCCGGCACGGTCCAGCGCAGATGCTTTGCGTCGCCGCCGCCGATATAGGTCAGCCCGGTGAAGGTGTAATTCGAGGCCAGAAGCGTGCAGCCCGGATCGCAGAACGTATGCAGGCAGTTCGTCTGGTACAGATTGCGCGGGGCCTGCTGGTTCATCAGCACGTTGTGGCCCTTGGTGGTGATCGTGATGCCTTCCGCATCGATCGTCACGCCTGCAAGCCGCCCGGAAAACAGGACGATGTAGCCGTACCTGGTATCACCGTCCGCCGGCATGTAAACGCGGTCCATTTCGACCGTCGCGCCATCGAACAGGCCGTTGTGAATCTGCGCCTTCAGGTTTCCGAGCAGGGAATCCGAACAGCCAAGGCGGAATTCCAGTTCCGGAACCTCGACCGTGTTCTTCACGCCAAGCCGGTTGCAGGTGACGAGCGCACCGCCGTCGATGGGCGCCAGCCAGGTATTCGAAATCACCGTCAGGCTTTTGTCGTACGAAGTCCAGCGATAGATGGTGCCTGTGGCAAGCGTGATCGTGAAGAGTTCGGCAACCGCCCGGGCAATCACCTGCCCCGGGGCGCCGCGCAGCGAATTCAGGAATGCCGGGCCGCCGGAATCCGTGTAATTGACGAATTCGCGCACATCAATACCGGAGCGATACGAGGGTCACTTTTTTCAGCGACCACAGCTGATGCATGAATTTTTCGAGATCAAGCGAATCCGCCTGGAAGCGGACATAGAAAAAGTACGACATATCGCAGACGAGCGTGTGTCCGTTTGGCGGCGCCGAATTGAAAACAATCTGCTGGTTCTTCGGCGTCGACGTGTCGAGCGTGTAGCCGTATGTCGGGTCGTTCGGATCGATGATTTCCGATTGCAAGTTGAAGTACAGATTGAACGGCTGCGAGAGGTCCAGAACGCCGATCGCTTCGACACCAAGGGGTTGTCCCCCGGCATAAGAACCGCGATAGCGTTTCAGCGTGAAGGCCGTTGTCGTGCCGTCGGTTTCTGCCGCGAGCGTTCGCGTGACCCGGTTGTCGTCGTCGTCGTGAAACTGGAAGCCCGTGAGACTTCCCGTGCAGGCAAGGAACAGCCCCTCGATCTGCTTCAGCTCATCGAAATTGCGCCCGTAACGGAATCCGTCGCGCAGCAGCTCGTATGTGAGGTCCCATTCCCACAGCGGTTCCGACCAGTAGGACATGCGCACTTCGCCGCCCGACTGGTGGGTCTGCACGGAGATGCCGTGCTTCGGCCGCCGGATTTTGGAATAGGCGAGCCCGGGAAGATTGCGGGGGTAGGTGAACATGCGCGCCCTCGCTCAGGCGCGCAAGGCGCCATTGCGGAACTCGCGGCGAATCCAAGCGTGCATTTCGTGCCCGTGTGTCTGCAGCATTTGCCCAAGCGTTGCGGGCTCACGCGAATTGATGGTCGGGGAATAGTTCAACGCAACGTCGCTGCTGTTATTGTTCGTGTTGTTGTACCGCGCCGGAATGACGGCCTCACCCCTGTGCAGGAATGCCGGCATATCGCGGGGAACGTAGTTCGTGCCGGTTTCGAGCGCGATGAGGCTGGCAAACCCCATGGTTGTGGACACGGCATCCGCGGCCATTGCCGCCGCGACGGGGGGCATCGCAGCATACGCCGCGTAGGCATTCGCGCCAGCGACAGCCGCGGCGTCGGACACTTCCCCAAGCGCGGTCGTGCCCTGCGTGGTTTTGGTTTCAAACATCGACGCGATCTGTGTTTCGATCCAGTTCTCCGCGATCGTCTCGCCCATATTGAGGAAGGCCTTGATGATGCCTTCGGCTATTTCGAGCATGCCCTGCCCGAAGGTCTTGCCCTCGAAAAGCATCCCGTCGAGCGCGGAATTGAAGCTCGACTTGATGCTGTTGCCGAGCTGCGTCCACTTCTGCGCTTCCTGGGTCTCGAGCTGGTTGGTGTTCGCGATGGACTGCTTGGTGAATTCCTGCTCGACCTTCTCGCGCTCCTTGATCGCGTCTTCGTACGCTTTCGTGCCTTGCGTGAGCGTGGCGAGCAGCACGTCGAGGCGCTTCAGTTCCTCGCCGTAGATTTCGTTGGTGAGCTGCTGTTCGAGCTGGTAGCGCTGATCGGCGCTGATCTTGTGCTCGCTGAATTCGGCGTTGAGCGTGCGCAGCGCGTCCTGCAGCTTCGCGTTCTCCGCGGAGAGGAATTCCTGCAATTCCTCGCGGTCGACCTGCTGCTTCTTCTGCGCGTATTGCTGGTCGATTTCCTGCAGCGCGTTCGCGTGCTCCTGATGGAGCGCCTTGATCTGGTCGAGGTCTTTCTGTTCCTCGACGACATTACCTTTGTCGGCCGCGGCTTTTCGCTGAAGGTAGGTTAGTTCCGCGTTGTACTTCGCGTCCGCTTCTTCGACGGCTTTCGCCTTCCACTGCTCAAGGCTTTCCTGCCCCATCTGCAGTTCGAAATTGTTGGCGGATTCGGCGGCGGAAATCTGCTTGAGCGCAAGCTGTTCGGCCGCCTGTGCAATTGCGTCGGATAGCCGGCGGGCGATCTCGGCTGTCTTGTTCGCCTGGCCTTCGCTCTCGATGGTCGGAGGCGTTACCTCCGGCATCTGCGGCGTCTGCATGTCGAGGCCGAGGCCGCCAGCCGTCGACGGCAGATTGCCCTGGTGCGATTTCAGCCAGTCCGGGGCACTCGTCGGCGCGCCTTTGTCAACCGGCGCACCCATGATGGAGGCAAAGGCGCGACCGAGCGCCTCGGCTTTCGGCGCGAGCCAGTCGAAGGCTTCACCCGCGGCATGGGCCCAGTCCACAACGCCTTCTGCGAGCAAACCCTCTATCGCAGTCTTCGCATTGCTGATGGCGATCTCAGCGTCTTCGGCGCCCTTCCGCGTGTCTGCGTCGAGCACCTGCCCGGCGGCCTGGGCCTTTTCCTTCATGGCATCGAAGCCGCCGGCGAGCGCTTCAAGAACCGGGCGCAGGTCTTCGCCGGAACGCCCCGCAAGCTCCATTTCGAGGCGGGCCTGTTCGGTCGGGTCCTTGACGGCGAGAATGCCCGCCGCAAGCTTCTGAAGCGCCGCGGTGGGTGAGCCCTGTAGTTCGTCGACCGTCAGGCCGACCGCCTCGATCGCCTTCTCTGCCTGCGGAAGCGTGCCGTCTGCGGCCCCGCCGAGATTCGCCATGAACCGGCGCAGGATGGTGTCGGCTTCGTCGGTCGTGCCACCGGTCTGCCGCATGGCGTAGTAGAACGCCTGCAGATCGTCGCCGGAAATCCCAAGCACTTCCGACATGTGCTGGATGCTGGCCGCGTATTCGATGGAGTTGTCGACGAGATCGATGGCCTTGTACGCGGCGGCAGCCGCGGCCATCCGCACGAACGCGCGATCGACGAGCGCTGCGTCTTTGTCGAGGTCCTGCGCCATGGCGGACGAGGACCCCTGCGCCTCTTTCAACTGCGCGGACAGATCTGCCGTCCGGGCCTTCGCCTGGAGCATCGCTTCTGCCGCGGCGTCAAGCTGCCCTTTCAGCTCGTCGGTCAGGCCGGTGCTTGCCGCCTGCCGGGCGAGCTTGTTCAGCTCCTGCGTGAGGGCGGAAGATTCCGAGCGCGCGACCGCGAACTGCGATTGCAGGTCGACGACATCGGCAGTGATCTTGACAGAAATGTTATCGGCCATACTTTAATTCCTGACGCTTTTGGGGGATTTCACTTGTCGCCACTGCCGCTATTGATGGCTTCCGTCATCTATCTCGCAAATGGCGCGGACGTGGACCGCTGTACAAAGACCGGCTGCGCACCGATCTACCGCGCATGGGGGCACGTCGTCGGCGTGGCCCAGGTTCGTGGCAGCCTGTATGGCGTTGCGCGCGGCTATGGCGCGCACGATTACGTGTTTTCGCTGCAACCGCTGACGGGCGGTGCATGGAAAGAAACGTTCCTCTGGTACGGCTGCGAATTGTGGAACTGCGACGACGGAGACCACGCGGATCAGGTTTTCAGCACGCCGGACGGTTCTTGGGGCTGGCGCGACCGCGACGGCGGATTCTACGGGCGGGGCACCATCAACGAATGGTCCTTCCGCACCAACGCACCTCGCATATGGCCGCTACGCTGACGGCTTTGTCGCCGTCACCACATCCCTGATAAGCCCCGCCTGCCGCGCAATCACGGCGACAGCCGCCAGCAGTTCGAACGTATCGACCGCCCAATCGTCGAATTCCGCGCGCGTGAGGTCCGGCAACGTGCGCGTGAGCGCCGCATGCGTGACCGCGCAAAGATCGTCATAGGCGCCGTTCAGCACCAATTCGACCATCCAGCGATAGGCGACGACACCCTTCTTTTCGTCGGCCGGATCGGCGAATGATTTACGCCGCGCGTTCTCTATCTTCGGAAACACGCTATCGATGAGCGGAACGACAATCCGGTTCTGCTTCGGCGCGAGAACCGGGATTTCGTATTCGGCTCCTGCGAGCGTGACTTTCGGAGGGGCAATGAAAGGCTGCGTCTCGACGGCTTTCAGCATAAACAGTCCTCAATGCATGGTTGGCGAGCCGGAAATCTTCCCGCTCGGAAACAGGCGGAACAGTTCGGAGATGGCTTCTTCTTCCGTCGGGGGAGGCTTATAGCCCAAGAAGGCCGATATCAGCGTCACCAACGGCGGCCGCTGCCGCCATTCTTCCGCCATTGCTTCGAAGCGCGCGCCGGTCAGATTGTCTTCCCAGTATTCCTCGGTTGTACCGAGGCGGAAATTGCACACCTCGGCAATGATGGCGTCGAAGTCCGGCGGCTTAGGCTCCGTCGTCGAATTCTTCCCCGGTTTCAGCCACCCCGTCTGCTTTGTGATGACGGGAAGTGCCGCCGTCAGTTCGTACACCGGGATCGGCCATTCCTCGAATTCGCTTCTCGCGAGATCGGGGTGCGCGCGCGTAAGCGCGAAGAACACGGCATCCACAAGATCGCCATAATGAGCAAAAAAATCGCCGCCCATGCGCATCAGGGCGGCGACGACGTGACGGTTCTGGCGTGGAGCGAGCGGCGGGATCGGCCACTCCTGCCCGGCTATCGTGATGCAAGGATGACCGTCGTCGATCGCTTTCCTGTTCGGCTTTGGCAACGCCAAGCAAAGCGGAGTGGTCGCGTCGGCGCGGCGACGACCGGTTCCGCCGTGCGGCCGCCTGCGCCGCGATTTTCGCATCCGGCTACTCCGTGAATGCCCATGTGCCCCAGTTGTTGGAGGCGTCGCAGAAGGCCGTAAATTCGAAATCCTGAATGGTGTAATCGGTGTTCTTGAAGGGGAGCGACCACTTCGACGACCGGCACGCGTTCAGCTTGATCACCAGCTCCTTGTTCACGCCCTGGTAGGCGTAGGAATTCTTGAGCATCAGTTCGAAAACGGGTCCCGTTCCCATGAGCTGATTGGCAAGCGAGAACTGCACGAGATTGCTGACCGTGTAGCTGTACCACACGAGGATGGCCGCTCCGGCGTCGGAGTTGGCAAAGCTGTAGAAGCCGGATTGTACGACATACACCCCCGATGACGGACCGACCGCCGCCGATGCAGGCTGCAGCTGGATTCCGTTGTTGGCAGTCGCGTAAAAGACGCCCAAATCCTCGATGAAGGCGGACACGTTCGTGACCGGAAAGCCGGCAAAGAACTTGATGGTGTCGCCATTGCCGACGCCGCCGCCGGTCACGTTCTGGCTCAGGGTAACGGTGGTGCTGGTCTGCGAAAGCACGTATGTGCCGGCGGGAATGACGCTCGCCGTGTTGTCTGTGACGAGCTGGCCGGTGTAGACGCCGGCCGGAACGGCCGAGAAATGCAGCACCGCATTGCCGGCCGCGGTCGTGTTGTTCGTGGCAGCGGTGACGGCAGCCGCGACGGTCTGCGTTTCCTGTATCGCCATGTCGATACCGGAAGCGTCGCTTTCGGTCTGGCCCAGCAACAGATTGTTGATGGTCGCGCCTTCGATGCGCGCGAATTTGGCTTTTCCCGTCACTTTCAAATTTGACGGCGCGACATCGACCGGCATCTTGTATGCACCGGTCAACTCCTTGAGCGTTTGCGCAATATCGATCTCGATATCCTGAAGGACGCCGAGAAACGATGGCTTCGCGTTGGCGATATCGGTGCGTTTCCCGATAGCCGTACCGGCGCCGAAATTCAGCTGCATGGAGAGGTTCCTTTAGGACGGTGACAGCGGCGTTGAGCCGGAAGGTCTTATTCGCTGAATGACCAGGTGCCCCAGTTGTTCTGGGAATCGCAGAACGCGGTGAACTCGAAGTCCTGAATGGTGTAGTCCGTATTCTTGAAGGGAAGGCTCCATTTCGAGGCGCGGCAGGCGTTCAGTTTCAGCACCAGTTCCTTTGTCGTGCCCTGCACGGCGTACGACTGCTTCGCCTGCAGCTCGAAGACCGGGCCGGTGCCCATCAACTGATTGGCCAGAGAAATCTGCACCAGCGTCGACACCAAATAACTGTAATAGCAGACGAGCGCGGCGCCCGCATCGCCGGATGCGAATGTGTACGTTCCGGTGGCGGAGTTGATCGTATATTGCCCCGGCGTGTTGCCGACGAGCACGGAGAGCGGTTGCAGCTGCGCGCCGCCATTGGCATAAAAGACACCGAGGTCTTCGATGAACGTCGCGTGGTTGGTGACCTGATAGACGTAGGAAGGCGAGCCCGGGACGGAAAAGCTTTCCGCAATCGCCATGTCGATGCCGGCGCCATCCGTTTCCGTCTGGCCGAGCAGGAGGTTATTGATGGAGGCGCCCTGGATGCGCGCGAACTTCGCCTTTCCGGTGACCTTCAGATTGGACGGCGCCACGTCGACGGGCATTTTGTAGGCACCCGTCAATTCCTTCAACGTCTGGGCGATATCGATTTCAAGGTCCTGCAGCACGCCGAGGAAGGACGGTTTCGCGTTCGCGATGTCCGTACGCTTGCCGATGGCATTGCCGGCGCCAAAGTTCAGTTGCATGGGCGGTGGTTCCTTTACGGAAGAAGAATCGCGACCTGAATCCTGGCGAGCGCCTGCTTGCCAATGTCGCCGGGGAAGTATTCGCTCTTGCCTTCGACGCGGGCGTAGTGAACAAGGCCTCCGAGCGTACAGGGGTTGCCCATGCCGTCGGGCGCAAGCGCGTTGCGCACCTGGGCGCAGAGGCCGTTCAAAACCGTCGACGGCACGTCATCGTCGCCGGGTGAGGCGAAAATCCAGATCCAGACTTCCATCTCGGTCTTCTGGACGACCGTGCCTGTCCAGGTGTCGTCGTCCGAGATGTGTTCGACGAACAGCGCCGTCTTGCCGGCGAGTTGCGATGGCAAAACCAGCCGCCGGTTGTCGATCGGGTTCGCCGAATCCGGCGGCAGATTGTCGAACGTGCCAGCCGTCTTGTTGCCGAGCCATGCGACGAGGCTAGCGAGTGCCTGTTCCTGCGTGAGGTTCATTCGGAACCGGCCTCGTCGACAGCCTGTTGCAGCTGGTCGGTGACTTCGCTGCGCATCGATTCGAGCGGCCCGCGCATGAAGCGCCGGGCGGAGATGTCCAGGACGCGGCTATGTTCGGGAACGCTGACCATCATCGGCACCGCCGTTGCCCGCGCCCAAAGATGCGAAAGCCGCATCTCGTGCGCCCGGACGCGGAACGGCTTTCCCGTGCCGCCATATTCGAGCGCGCCCGCCTTCGCGAATTCGGCAGAGACGGAAACCGAGCCGGTGATGCTCGTATCGGTCTCTCTGACCTTCTCGACGATCTCGCCAGCGAGGCGCCCGGTGCGTCTGGGCACCGCGCCTTCGATGCGGGCGTACAATTCGTCCGTCAGCCCGGTTATGCGCTCGAAGAGCACGCTCGCGAAACGCGAGGGCCACCGGTCGAACTTGTCCGCAATCTCCCGATCACCGGTGACGATGACGCCGATGTCGTCTGCCATGGACGCTGCGTCACGCGACGGAAGGAACGCGATACGGGTCGAGCAGCCCCTGAATTTCTGGCGAGATCGCGCCGTTCGCTTTTGATGGATCCGGCACCCAGTAGCGCTTTGTGCCGAGCTGGGGCGTGGTTTCTTCCATCAGCATCGCATCGCGGCCGCGCTGGCTCCATCGCGCCGTGATCAGGCGAAGCACGGCATCGATCACATCGTCCTCGATGTCGTTGTAGCCGTAGGTGATGTTGACAGCGGCGTTCACATCTGCCGCGGCAAATTGATAGGTCGCGCCGGTGCGGTTGCCCAGGGAATCCGTCACGATGGTCACCAGGTACTGACCAACCGTCGGCGCGCCGCTCGCGATCGGCGTCAGCGCGATTCCGCTCGAGGCGTAAACGACGCCCTGGTCGATCGAGAACTGCGCCGCATTCTTCGGCGTGTACTGATAGGACGGGCTGGCCACCGTGTAGGATTCCGTCGCCACCGCCCCCATCCCGGCGACAAAAGGCACGCTGAGCGGCAGTGCTTCCCACGTTGTCGCCACGCCGGTGAAGGGGTTCAGGCGGATCAGCTGCCCGGCGTCTGCATCGATTCGATAGTCGGTGCCGAGAACGAGCGTCTGCGTCGTGTTCAGCGCGATGGTTTGCAGAACCGTCCCGACCGATATCAGCGGAAAGCGGGACAGCTGGAGCGGCCGTACGCCGCCCGGCGTCTGGTAAGGATATGGGTCCTGTTCGATGTCGATGGTGTTCAGGACCGATTCCACGACCAGCGGCTGTTTGCACAAGGCTTGTGCGGCTTTGCTCGCCTGGGTGACGGCGCGCGATAGCCACTTGTCGTTCGAGGTGTCCTTGTCCGGGATTTTCAGCTCGCAGTGAGCCGTGTCCAGATCCGTGAGATTGTAGGTCGCGGCTTCTGCAACAACCGTTTCGACAACCGAGAGCGCCATCGCCGGTTACGGCGCCTGATCGCTCGACATATCGACAGAAAGCGCCGTTCCGCCCGCATAGGTACCGGACGAGGTGTACTTCACCCGCCAGAGGGAGCCAAACAGCCCCGCGATATAGGTATTTGCGGCGATGCTGCCGTCCGTCGGCGTGAACGCGCCGGAGGCATTGTCGCCGATGATGGCATAGACCGATCGCGCGCTCGCCGTGGTGAAATGAAAATTCGCCACGTCGCACCAGGTCGTCCCGCCATCGATGCTCGTCTGCACATAGGCGTCGACAGACGTGCCTCCGGACCCGTAGGTGAAGTTCGCCTGGAGCTTCACCGATTTCGGCGGCGCGTTGAACCGCACGGCCGGCGTTGCGGTCAGGGGCAGCGCCGTCGTTACGGCGGGGAGCGTCAGCAGGTTCATCGCGGGGATTCCTTTCCGCGCGTCATGTAGCGCTGGCGCTTCTTCGTCTCTTCGGCGATGGCCTGCTTGTCGAAGACGCTCGGCACGATCTTTCCCCAGCCTTCCTTCTCGGCGCGCTCGGCTTCGCCGTCCGGAAGGGCTTTCTCTTCGCCGACATTGTACGGCGACATCGGCCGGGTGAACTGGACCATTTTCGTCATTCGGCGGCCTCGCGGTATTGGGGCGCGGGTTCAAGCAGCGCGGTGAAGTCGCCGGTGAATTCCATCTCGCCGACGTGCACGAGCCTGATTGTCGGATCGATGAACACCCGCCCGCCAAGCCGCCGCCATTCCATGCAGAAGGCGATGTCTTCGCCCTTCTCTTCCGGGTCGTCCGGATCGAAGGCGAAGAAGCGGTAGCAGTGCGGCTTGTGTTCTGCCGGTGTGTCGTGCCAGCCGTTGCGCTTCCAGTCTGGATGCGCGGCTTTCATTGTCTCGAATACTTCGCGCGAGATTTTGAGGAAGCCGGTACCGACTGCCTCAACCTCGATCGCGCCAAAATCGTCCTGGACGAAGCGCCCGCCTTTGAGCGCGCGGAAACACCACTTCTCTTTGGCGGTGTCCGCGAGCAGCGTCTTCTTGCATCCGACGCCGCCGATCACGGCCTGCTCCGACGCCATCAACCGGATGACGTCGCCGGGGTTCCAGCCCATGTCGTCGTCGATGAACAGCAGGTCGTCGTAATCCGACGCCAGAAACGCCGCGACAAGATCATTCCTCGCCCGCGGGAGGTTGCTGGCGCCGACCGTGTTCTGCACCCATGCGCGGATGCCTAGGCCTGCGAGCATGACGCATGTCAGGTGCAGCGCAGTCGTGTACTGCCGCACCGGATGCCTGGCGATCGGCGTGGCGATAAAAATGGAGCGCGATCGCGCGCGCTCCATTCTCGCTTTCTGGGCGTCATCCATGCGCGGATCAGTTGACCGGCGCGGCCAGCCTGTCGAACCCGCCAAATACGCCAGCGGCATCCGAATAGGATGTATCGGTACCGCTGGCGTTCAGGTCCGGATTGTAGTTGAAGCGGACGTAGCGATATGCGCTGTTCAGGTCGCAGGCGACGTTCCACGTGCCCTTGTTTGTCGAGCCGCCGGACGCGCCTGTCGAGACCACGGCATAGGTCGCCGTCTGGTAGTCCGTCCAAGTCGAGCCATCCAGTGAATGCTGGACGGCATAGCCGATGGAGAGCGTCTTACCCGAAGCGATGGTTGCTTCGTACAGGACGCCGAACAGGGCGGAACGCGGCAAGGAACCGCTGGAGAAGCCAGCGCGGTCGATGGTGAGACCGGTGACGGTCGTGGCATCACCGGACCCGCCGGCCGTCGAAGTGGCATGATCGGAGCAGCGCTGAATGTCGACCAGCGCGCCGATGTTTTTGGTCTGAACAATGTCGCCCATCTGGGTGACTCCTTTTCGTTCGGAAGGGGGAAGGCGGAGGACGCGGGCTCACCGCCCGCGCCCTTCCGGTTACGAGATGGCCGGCGCGTAGCGCACGTTCTGGATGACCGCGATCGACTGATCGTGGCGCATCTGGAAATCGTGCTCTGCGATGGCGCGGATCAGCGTCTGGTCGTTCTGCAACGCCGAGACGGTGTTCGAGTTGGCGTCCACATAGGAGCCTTCGCGAGACACCATCAGCTCAAGCGTCATCGAGTCCAGGATGATCGCCTCGTCCATTTCCACGAGGAAGATGAACGAGCAGTCCGTGTGCGCGCCGTTTGCATCGTAGTAGTTGGTGCCGATCTGCGTGGTTTTCTTGAACGGATAGCTGAGCAACTTTCCGGTCAGAAGTTCCTCGCGATAGACGTAGACGCCGAGTGAGTTCTGCACGTTGAAGAGATAGTTGTAACTCCGCGGGTGCATGAACCACACACGGCGGCTGTCCGGCACGTTCGCCGTGTCGAGGCGGTTGACCGCCCCGCCGAGTTCGGCCGCCACCGTCGCCAGCGTGTACGTCTCGTTGGCGCTGATGAAGTTGCCGCCGGTGGTGTTTGCCGGGTCGGTGGCATTCACGGCCAGGGTCGAGTTTGCCGTTGTGCTCCACACGCCGACCGTACCGCCCTGCGCCTTTACCCAGCGATTGGCGAAATAAAGGAAGCCCATCGGGGCTGCCGCCGTGCCGTCGCCAAGGATGAATGCAAGGTCTTCGCGGAGCGCGATCACCTTGACGAGATCGTCGCGCACGAACGCATCCGCAGCCGGGTCGGCATAGCGCATGAGATCGTTCGAAACGGGCGTCAACGCCGTCAGCTTCTTGTAGCTGGCGACGATCTGGTTGAGCGTCTGCTGCGAAGAGGCGATCTGCGAGACTTCGCCGCTATAGCTGGCGCTGGCCGCAGAGGCCTGTCCGGGCAACGTCATCGTGCCGCGGGGCATCGGGAGAACGCGCGGGCCTGCCGAGCGCACAACCGCTGCGGGGCGCAGCAATTCGATGATCTCGTTCACATAATCCGGCGGAACGATGAAGCCGCCAGAGGCACCAACGGCCGTCACCAGCGCACGACTTCCCGGAACGCTGCGTGGATCGAAAGCGCGGGTGATGGAATGACGCTCGCCGTAGCGTTCGGCCGCAATGCTGCGGGCCGACTGTACGTTCGATCCGCCGGCATTGAACAGCTTCACGCAGGCGATGGCGCGAAGGCCCTTGGAGGTTCCGAGGCCCATCGCTTTCGCGTCGTCCTCGTTGATATAGGGATCGCGTTCGCGAACCTGTACGCTGGTGCCGTCGCCCTCCTGCCCTTCGACAGGCGTAGCACGCGCGCCAGCGAGGCGCTGCGCTTCCTTCGCGATCTCGATTTCGCGATCGAGATTTTCGACGGCGCGTTTCAATTCCGGAAGATTCGTCCAGTCATCATCCGTTTTGTCGTCTTTGTGCGCGAGCGCCTTGAATGCATCAAAGGCAGTCGCGCGCTTCTTCTCAAGGTCGTGGACCCTGATCGTCATGGTGTTTCTCCATTTGAGAGATTGCGGCTCGTAAGCCGCAGCGCGGATGCCTTGCCCAAGGGCGTTCGGGGCGATCTGCCTTGCGGCGGATTTTTAGGCGGCTTTTCTCAGCCGCGCGACTTCGCGCTGCCAGTATTCTGCGGTGCGCGAACCTTTATCCTCTTCGGTCTCGCCGGAAGAGTTCTGTACATCTTTCGAATCGCTGTCTTCGCCGCTGGCAACGGCACCATCGACGACGGATCGCACGCAGCGCTCGGCCGCGCGGACGCAGCGGGCCATGCCACGGTGGGCATCGCCAACATCTTCGTGATGATCGGCCACGCCATCGAGCGCCTTGGCGGCGCTGCGGCATTGCGCCTGCGCCTTCTCCACTTCCTTGCCGTCTGCGGCGTCCATCGCGCGCTTCAGCGCGGAGCGCGCCTTCTCGATGGCCTTGCCGACTTCGCCATGGGCTTCAGTGGCGGAGCGATGGTGCTTGAGTGCGCGGGCATGATGATCCTGCGCTTCCTCGAGCTGTTGCAGATTGGATTGCGAGAGCGCCTTCCCGGCACGGAGCATGACCAGCGCCTTGCGCCAGGCACGGGCACGCGGCGTCTTGCCGCCGGCGATGTAGGCGCGCTCTTCGACATCGATTTCGATGGCGTCGTCATCGTCATCCTCGAGCAGGCCCTTGTTGTCGAGCAGTTCTTCGGCCTCTTCTTCGGCCATGGCAATGAAGGCTCCCCCAAGCGTCTTCAGCGCCTCACCGAGCATGGCGGGAACCTTGCTGTCGTCGCCTTCAAGCGCCGCTTCCCATTCCGCGCAGGCATGCGCGTAACCCAGCTGCTCGAGCTGGTAGGCAAGGCTGGCGACTTCGTATAGGCCGCGCTTGAGGACCGGAACGGCCGGGGCGCGGGACAGCGCGCGCTTGTGCGCCGCAACGACGGAATGTTCCTTGTCCGACATGCCGGCTTTCTCCTTGTAATGATCCAGAACGGCTTGCGCCTTTTTCTTCGCCCCTTCCGGTACATCGGTCTGCGGGAGGCGGGACGCGGCGGCGCGAATCGCGCCTTTCGGAACGACGAGCCGTCCATCCACGACATGCGCGATGGGGTCCTTGTATGAACTGCGCTCTTTGGGCTTGTTGGCGTTGTAGAACAGGAATCCCTTGCGGGCCTTCGCGCCGTCGAAATCGTCGCCGCCAGCCCATTTGAAGATCGAAGCCTCGGCTTCGCCGCCGTCCCAGGCGTCACTGTCTTCGATCGGGAGATTGCGCGACGTTCCAACCTTCCAGTCTTCGTCCGCCATTTCTCGTTCTCCATTGGCGCGCGCCGTCACCACGGCGCCGGTGTCGGCCGGCACGGAGACGAACGAGCACTCGAGCAATTCCCATTTGGTGAAGCGCTGGCCGCCGCGCGGTTTCTTCGGGTCGAGCGGTTCGCCGTCGAGCGGTTCGAACCCGATCGAGACGGCGCGTACGATTCCGTTCTTCACCAGGCCGCGGGTCTCGTCGGCCTTGCGCGTGGTACCGACCGGCGCGAATTTCACGCGCGCAGTGATGTTCTCCGGCGAGACGGTGAGCGCTTCCGCGTTCCCGACAGGGTGCTCAGGATCGTGCTGCCACAGCACGATGGGGTTGAGGCGATAATTGTCGAGCAGCGCGCCCTGCGGCACGAGAATGTGTCCGTCCCGCGCGAGATTCGCGGTTGAAAGGATAACCTCGACCTCGTCGTCGCCGACCGGCGTCATTTGGGCGGGGACGACTTTGCGGAGTATGGTCACTTTACGGGCTCGAAGTGCATCTTCACAAACCGCTGGCCCGCACGATTTTGCTGTACGTTACAGATCGCCGACACTTCGTCGATTTCGGGAACATCCGGGCCAACTATTTCGAATTCAATCACGGGATTACCGAGTCCCGCGAGGAATTGAGCTCCCAGCACTTCCACGGGCCGTTCGGTATAGCCGAACAGGGCGTCAGCCAGAATCTCCGGTGAAACTTTGACCTTTGCCATTGTTGCCCTCAGTTCTGTGCCGGTACGTTTTCGGCTTCGGCGGATTCTTCGTCGGCGACTTCTGGCCGGTTGCCTGACCCGATTCCTCCATCGCCGACCGTGTTCTTTTCCGGATGGCCCGCTCCGTCCGGCGCTGTACCAGTCTTGTCGCTGCCCATTGCGGCGCTGTTCGCCGGATATTGTAGTTCGTCGGCCTGACCACCCTTCGGTTTCAGGCCTTCGCTGCGGCGCCCTTCATCCGGCGTGATGACGCTCGAGGTGATGCCGAGGCGGAGTGCCTGGTATCGTGTGAGCACGTCGGCTCGGAGAAGCTGTCCTTCATCGAGGGCGACAGAAATTCCTTCCTTGTCGAGTTCAAAATACTGCGCCAGTTTTTCTTCCGCCAGGACGATGCGCTGCATGATCGCGGAGTTGACGTACTCCTGAGATTGCGCGGCGAGGCTTTCATTGGCACCGCGCGTGTCGGCCGCGTAGCCGATCAGCCGCGGCGGTACGCCATAGAAGCGGCATATCTCTTCGACCTGACGCTTGCGCTGGGCGTCGTATTGCAGATCGACCGAATTCAGCTGCAGGATGTTCGGTTTCAGGCCCTCTTCGAGAACGAGGGTCTTGCCGGTGTTTTGAATCCCGGCGTGCACATCGTCGAACTGCGTCTTCAGCCGCTTGGCCGTCGCGTCGCTGAGGCGCCTGTCCGTGGACAGCCACGTCGAAGGTCGCGCTCCGTTCGCCAGCCAGCGCGCGCCCTGCTGTTCGAGCGCCATGGCAAGGCCGATCGCATCACGCCCCAGGCCGATCGTCGACACGCCCACGAGGGAATTGAACGTCAGCCCCCGAAGGTGAAGGATGTCTTCCTGCGCGATCGCCGTCGGAAAATCGCGCAGCATCGCGATCTGCCAGAGGCCGATGCGATTGACGTTGTAGAAGATCGAACCTTCGGAAGTTTCCAGCACCATCACGGCGTCAGGATTGATCGGGATCAATTCCTCCGGGTTGCCCTTGCCGTCCCTTTTGCAGGCGGCATAACCGTTGCCGCGCAACAGAAAGCCGGCCCACGTCTGATAGGCGAATTCGAACCAGGTCTGCTGCGCATTCGGCCGCTGAAACAGTTTCAGCAGCGGATGATCAAGTACAGGTTCCTTGCTGCCGTCATCGGTCAGCCGAAACAGCGACGGGCGACAGCGCGCCAGATCTGTCGCGAGCCGGTTCACGCAGGCAAAGACGGTCGAAACGCCCATCGCCGTCGCCTGGCTGACGAGCAACCCCGTGGCGGACTGCACGCTGCCGAGCGGCGGAATCATCCCGTAACTCGGAACACCGCCGCTTGCGCGCGAAAACATGCGCTCGAAAAGGGCCATGCGGCTGTACCTCTTCAGCCGCGGTCGCTGCTCGCGGAGTTGCGCGCAATCAAAATCCTTCCGATGAGAAGGAATGCGCCGGCCACAACGAACGCGGACGGTGGGTAGATCAGCGCGGCGCCGGCAACGACGAGCAGCGCGCCCAAAATTCCGGCGAAATCCAGCAAAAGATCGGACGAAGGCTTCGGCGCACGGAATTTCATAGCACCAGCATATCCCGCTCTTCGTACACACTCGGGCCGGAATCCGGGTTCATCGCCATGACGACGGCGGCGTCGAAGAGCGCCATCAGCGCGTCGATTTTCGCCGAGCCTGCCGCCTGCTTGGTAATGGTGATGGCGTTGCCGCGGGGTTCGACCCTGGCGTTGCCGACGCACCAGGCCATCAGCGGCGAGGCGCAGTGTACAATTTCTTTTCCGGCGAGCTTGCGCTCGGTGCTCTTGATCGCCCCGGAAAGCTTCCAGCCCTGGGGAACGCCACCGATGCGCTCCTGCGCGATGCCCCTTGCGACCAGTTCTTCAACAATGTCGCCGATGCCGACCTGGTCGACGCCGATACAGGGATGCTTGTCGCTGTTGGCGAGCAGGCCAGCGGATTCCAGCCGCTCGACGATGTCGGCGAACTGGATGACGTCGTCGCCCAACCGCTCGACAATGGTGAGATCGCCGTCGCCCGCGAAGCCTCTAAGCGTGGAATCGATGTCCTTGCGGCGCTCGAACACGCTTTCATGGGCCCAGGCATGCGCCCAGACGAGCCACCGGCCGGTTTCCTTCTCCCGGCCTATCACGGCCATGCCGAGAAGATCGTCAAGCCCCCCTCCGTCGCCGCCGACGGTACAGATTTCACTGCGTTCGATCAGGCTGTCGAGCGTGAGCGTTTTGTCCGCGCAGGATTCCCAGTATTGCGCGCCGGCCCAGGCATCGGACCGGAGCGCCAGCCCGATCTCGATGTTTAGGTGCTGGCTGGCCCAGCGGCGGATTTCCGCTTCGCCCTTCTGCCTCGCCTTGTCGAACTCGCGCTCGAGCACGGGGATGGTAACAGAGCGGCCGAGATTGGGCGTGACCATCGGCCAGAGTGTGGAATCGAACCACACCGGCGTTACGCCGGGCGGGACGGGCTTCACGTACTCGGCCGGAAACTCGTACAGGATGCTGAGCGTGTCGCCGGCTGTCTTGCCATCACGGATGTTCCGCGCCTTGCGAAGCTCGATCTCCATGGCGCCGACCGGCGGCTCGTCCGACTGCGTGGTGATGATGGCGAAGAAGGCCTCCGGGTTGGAAATCATCCCGCCGCGGAGCTGACCGAGGACGCGCATGGCGTTTCTGTTCTTGGCAATGATGTGCAGTTCGTCGACCAGAACGCCGACCGGCTTCACGCCGGTGGCGACGTCCATGTCGAACGTCTTGATCGCGAGCTTCGCGCCGGTGAGGCGGTGCTCGATCGTCTTCAGGTGGTCCCGCGTGTGCAGGACCTTCTTGAGATAGCCCTCCTGCCCGTTTTCTCCACGCTGCCATTCGTCGTCCGCGTCGACCATGCCGACGGCGGCGTTGTAGGCGAGTTCGGAAATGTCATGCGTCGGACCGGTGAACAGGAATTCGCCGGACGGCCGCTGGTTCATCAGCAGCGCCGTCAGCATCATGCCGGCGCCGTACGTCGTCTTTGAGGACTTCTTCGGCGCGAGAAGGAACAGCTCGCTGATGACGCGAGCGAGCGTGTCCGGATCGATCGCGCCGAGAAACGCGCCGACGATCTCCTTGAACCAGTCGCCGCAGGATTCCTCGAGCGTCGGATGACCGGGAACATCGGGAAGCCGGAGCATCCCGAACATCTTGCGCGCGCGGGCATGCAGCGGAGGGTTGATGTCGATCCGCGGGCAGAGCGAATGCCCGGCACGGATGCGCGCTTCCCAATCGGGAACGGCGAGATTCAGCACGCGCTAGTTCGGCCTGCCGGGCGCGACAAGATCCTCCCAGCCGGTTCCGGCCTCGGCCGTCTTCGCCGCGATGGCCTGCTGCTGCTTCTTGCCCCGGAGGCCCGCGGCCGCGGGCTGTTCGCCCGGCTGGTCGTCGTCGCCCTGCGAGCTGATGATCAGCCACAGCTTGGCGGCCGTCATGTTGCCGCCGCGCATCGCGTGATAGATCGCCTGTACGGCATCGGACCGGCATTTGACCGGGCCGTCCTCGAGCTGCTTCGCGAAATGCTCCTGCAGCACCTCGACACTGACGCCGATCTTGCGGGCGATTTCCGGACGCGAGAAGCGGCCGCCCGCCAGGATGGTGACGACTTCCTTCTGCTCTTCGGTCGCGACGAAGCGGGTAAATTCCCGGGTAATTACCGTTTCTGCCTGAACGAGGCCGAGTTCGACCGCGAAATGCTTGCGCAAAGTCTTCGGCGCGAGATCGAGCCGGCGCGCGATTTCCTCAACCGCCACGCGGGCTTTGGACAGCGCGGCGACCTGCGCGCGCTGCTCGGGTGTCGGGCTGAAACTCGGTCGTCCCATGGGTAATTACCCGGCAAAAACTCCGGCGCTCCCTAGCCAAAAAAAATCTCTCCGTGCGGTCCAACGTGGTTGGCCGCGAAGGTCGGATGGGAAATCAAACCCCCATCCCCATCCTACCTGACCGCGCCTTGGCAGACTTGATGGAGTGGTGCTTGCCGCAGAGGCACTGGCCGTTGTTGAGGTCGAAGAGCGCCCCACCATCTCGCTTCTCGACGATGTGGTCGGCGAACATGCGTCGCTCGCGACGCCCGCAGCCGGGCCACTGGCAGGCATAGTCGGCGCGCCGCTTCACTGCCTCGGCCCACACCTGATGCTCAGGTGTGAGGTAGTGTGGGTCCGCCGTCTTGGGCGGAGGTTTGGCAGCGCGGATTTCGAGGGCGCGAACGCGCGGGCCGATCGTTTTCAGCGCCATCGCAGTCTTGGGGTTTTCCGGGATTTGCTCGCCGATTCGGCGCGATTCAGACGCGCAAATCAGTCGTACGCTTTTGATGCTCGCGAGCGGTACCCTTGTCAAGCGGCATTTTTGACCCGCCGACAATTTTCCCATTCCTGAAGTGCAATTTTCTCCCGCTTGTAATGTGCAGCGAGAGACCACAGCGCTGCCGACAGGCAACCCATCGCAAATTTGCGATTCACGCGGAGCATGGATGCTGCCTGTTCGACAGACTTGTTCTGCTGCACGACGAGTTCGAGGATCGACCAGTTTTCGCCAAGCACTTCCACTGCCAGGCCGTGGCGCTTCATTGCCGCGGCTTTCGCGTCGTTCGGCAATTCGTTCGCGCCACCGGCTCCAACGAGCACGCTGGAGGCTATCGGCAAAATCATCGCCGTCGTCCAATCCTTGTGCAACCGGCGTGCCGCTTCCGCCTGACTAAGTTCGATGTGCCCGTGCGCGTAGAGATATTCGATCTTATCGCAATTGATGTTCATCGGCCCTTTGACAGGCTCACGCTTCCCATCAACATCGACATCGGGAAAATCGCGCGCATCCATCGATTCAGGAGCGTCGCCGTCATGCCCGACCGGCGCTTTGTGGCCCAACTTGTCGCGTTTCAGCAGATCGGAAACACGGTTGCGCTCACCGATACCAACAAAACCATGCTCGCCGAACCGCTGCGATGGCAGACAGATCGGGGGATAACGGTCCGCTTCTTTGGTTCTAGGCTTACCGGTTCTCTTGCCCACTTTGCCCCTCGTGTTTTTTGGCGCGCCAGTTGCGCATGTAGAGCGTTGCACATTCGCGGCAGCGGCGGCCGTAAACGTACGGACGCTCCATGCACATTGAGCACGTCCCGTTCGCGTGCTTGCGGTAGCGGCTACGACCGGCGGCCTGAACTTGCCGCGATGGCGTTGCACATCCTGTTTCTCGTGAAACATCCGGCGCTGTTGCACATCGTGTTTCTGTGAAACAATCGCTCATCTACGCCGCGGCTTTGCCCTGTTGTTGCACTTCAATGATGAGGTCTTCGCCAAATATGTGTTCCAGTTTCCGCCTTGCGTTCATCTGGAGCCAGTTGCGGATGAACGGTGTGGACGCCTCGATCTTCGGCGGCGCGCGGCTTGAAAGCACGCAGCGCGCAAGCCATTCGGCGCAGAACGGTGCGGTCAGCGATGCGACGAGGCGATCCGCAAATTCCCCAAATTCCTTCCGGAATCGTGCGAGCTTTTCCGCGTGTTCGCCGCCATCCGGCTTCTCGGTTTCGTTCTCCAAAAATCCCTTCCAGCACCGCTTCATGAGCCATGTTGCCGGATGGTGCACCGGTTCTGGGTTGTTGCTCGCGCGCTTGGCGTTTTGATCTTTCAGCCAGCGCACGTAGCGGCGCGCGGCCTCGATCAGTTGCGCATCAGGCGGATCGTCGTCGCCAAGCCGCTCCCATGCGGCGCGGGCGGAATCTTTCGTCCAGGTTTTCTTGAAGTTGGGCGCCTGGCGATATTCGCCGAACCAGCGGGCAAAACCCGTTTTCATTCTTCTTTCCGCGCCAGCGGCGTCTTGCGCGCGCGCGCGTTGCGTTGGTTCAATGGGTTCAGTTGGGTTAGTGGGTTCTATATATGCGCTACCCGAAACTGCACCCTTTGTGTTCGAAACTGCATCCTTTCTGTCGGAAACTGCACCCTTTCGTGCGCCAGACTTCACCCTTTTCGCGAGGCGCTTTTCGCGCGCGCGACAGAACTCGCATTTGCGTCCGGAGGCCTCGTCCTGCTCCACATGCAAACCATGAAGGGACAACACCCTTTCCAGATCGATGCGATATTCCGTCTTTTTGCCGCGACCGCCGGCGGCTGGAACATCCGGCGCGCAATCTTCGCCGTCTTCGTCGACGAGGATCACGACGCCGTCATTCCTGAGCGTCCGGATGTTCTCCTGACACTGGCGGATCGATTGGCGCGCGTTTGCCGCGAGA
>DATGGN010000008.1:0-2312 GCA_035308485.1 Rhizomicrobium sp. | reverse complement strand
CCCGCGGACTTGTCTTCGCGCTTCTTGCCGGCGGCTTTCTTCGCCGCCTTGGCTTCCGCCTTCTCGGCTTCGCGCGGATCGCCCTTGGGCGCCGCTTTCTCCTTGCCTGCCTCAGACATCGATGACCTCACCGGACTTCTTGGCGAAGCGGACCTTGCGGCCGTCGCCCAGGAATTTGAACCCGATCCGCGTCGCACCGCCCGTCTTCGGATCGACATGCGCGAGATTGGCCAGGTGGACCGGCGATTCCTTGTTCACGATGCCGCCCTGCTGGCGTTGCGTCTGGCGCTGATGGCGCTTGACGACGTTGATGCCGGATACGAGCGCGCGTTCTTCATCCGGATAAACACGCAGGACTTCGCCTTTCTTGCCCTTGTCGCGGCCCGTCGTGACGATGACGCGGTCGCCTTTCCTGATGCGCGCGGTCATCACAGCACCTCCGGCGCGAGCGAAATGATCTTCATGTGGTTCTTGCTGCGCAGCTCGCGCGTCACCGGGCCGAAAATGCGTGTTCCGATCGGCTCGTTCTGGTTGTTGACGAGAACCGCCGCGTTGGAATCGAAGCGGATGAGGCTGCCGTCGGGGCGGCGTACACCCTTTGCGGTGCGTACAATGACGGCCTTCAGCACCTCGCCCTTTTTCACGCGCCCGCGCGGGATGGCTTCCTTCACGCTGACGACGATGGTGTCGCCCACATCGGCATATTTGCGCCGCGAGCCGCCCAGTACCTTGATGCACATCACGCGGCGGGCGCCGGAATTGTCGGCCACGTCAAGCTCGGTCGTCATCTGGATCATGGCTTCAGGCTCCTGCGCCGCGCTCTTGCGCGCCAACGCGTCCGACCACTTCCCAGGTCTTCAGCTTCGAGAGTGGCCGGCATTCGCGGATGCGCACCACATCGCCCACCTTGAATTCCCGGTTCTCGTCGTGCGCGTGGTACTTCTTCGAGCGGCGCACCGTCTTTCCCATCACGGGATGCGTGAAGCGGCGTTCGACTTTCACCACGACGGTCTTCGCGTTCTTGTCGCTGACCACGACGCCCTGGAGAATGCGTTTGGGCATTTTCTCTGATCCTTTTGCCTTTATCGCTGCGTCTTGCGGCGCTGCTCGCCCATTACAGTCTGGATCCGGGCAATCTCGCGGCGCACCGTACGGACGCGGCCCGTGTTCTCGAGCTGACCATTCGCACGCTGAAAACGCAGGTTGAACTGTTCCTTCTTCAGCTTCGCCAACGCGTCGGTCAGTTCGTCTTCCGACTTGGCGCGGAAATCGTCCGCCGTGTTGTCTTTCCTCGCCATCGTCAGACCTCGAGCCGGGCAATGAATTTCGTGCCGATCGAAAGCTTCGCCGCGCCGAGGCGCAGTGCCTCGCGCGCCGTTTCGGTGTCGACACCGTCCACTTCGAACAGGATTCGCCCGGGCTTGATGCGCGCTACCCAATATTCCGGCGCGCCCTTTCCCGAGCCCATTCGTACTTCCGCCGGTTTCTTCGACACAGGTACGTCCGGGAATACGCGGATCCACACGCGACCGGCGCGCTTCATATGACGCGTGATGGCGCGGCGAGCCGCCTCGATCTCGCGTGCAGTGATCCGCTCGGGCTCCACGGCTTTCAGTCCAAAGGCACCGAAATTGAGCGACGTGCCCGCCTTCGCCGCGCCGTGGATACGGCCTTTGTGCTGTTTTCTGAACTTTGTGCGTGTGGGTTGCAGCATGGTTTTCGTCCGTCAGTGCTGGGCTTGCCGCTCGCGGCCGGCGCCGCCGCCCGCGCGGTGCGGATCCGAAGCTTCCGCCTGGCGCCGTTCGGTAGCCATCGGATCGTGCTCCATGATCTCACCCTTGAAGATCCACACCTTCACGCCACAGGTACCGTACGTCGTTTTTGCGGTCGCGACGCCGTAATCGACATCGGCGCGCAGCGTGTGCAGCGGCACACGGCCCTCGCGGTACCACTCCATGCGCGCGATTTCGGCGCCGCCGAGGCGTCCGCCGCAATTGATCCTGATGCCCTGGGCGCCGAGGCGCATCGCCGATTGTACGGCACGCTTCATCACGCGGCGGAAGGCAACGCGCCGTTCCAGCTGTTGTGCAATGTTTTCAGCCACCAGCTTTGCATCGATCTCGGGCTTGCGGATCTCGACGATGTTGAGATGCACTTCGTCGTCGGTGAAGCGTTGCACGTCGTTCTTCAGCTTTTCGATATCCGCGCCCTTCTTGCCGATGACGACGCCCGGCCGCGCCGAGTGAATCGTGATCCGGCACTTCTTGTGCGGACGCTCGATCACGATCTTGGACACGCCGGCGGCCTTGAGC
>DATGGN010000007.1:0-13852 GCA_035308485.1 Rhizomicrobium sp. | reverse complement strand
CGCCGACCGCGGTGTAGGCGAAATCGGTGTTCTTCTCGGGAAGAAAGTTCAGGCGCGTTTGCGTCCCGTGTGCAAACCCCTTTCCCGTCAACCCTCCCGATCCAATGGCAATTTCGGCCTGGCTGATGTTCCAGCCGGCGCCCAGCGCATCGTTCTGCGGATGAAGGAAGGTCAACACCCGCTGCTTCTGGTAATCGTGGAGGAAATGCCAGGCGACGGGCACCGCGCCGACCACGCCGCCGACCGCCGGCAAAATCCACCACCATGAAAGCCCGGCGAGAAAGAGAAGCGAGAATCCGTCGGCGAGGATGATCGTCGCCGTGCCCAGATTGGGCTCCTTCAGCACAAGCGCCGCGGGCAACACGATCATGACGAGCGCCACGGCGAGGCGATGCGGTTTGGAAACGTCGTCGAGCGCAAGGCCATGAAGATAGCGCGAGAGCGCGAGCACGAGCGATATCTTCATCAGTTCCGAGGGCTGAATCTGGAGCGGCCCGATCTCGAGCCAGCGCTGCGCGCCGAGACCCACATGGCCGACGATTTCCACCGCGATGAGAAGCAGAAACGAAATGATGTACGCAGGGTATGCGAATGCGAGCCAGAAACGGATGTCGACAAAGGCAACCGCGAAGAGGATGACAAGCCCCACGGCAAATCGCATGGCCTGCGGCGCCGCCCACGGGTAGATGTGGCCGCCTGCCATGGAATACTGCATCGCACAGCCGATAAAAGCGATGAGCGTGATGAGCAGCACGAGCGGCCAATGGACGAGAAGGAGCTTGTCCATCCAGCCCACGCCGCGCCGCGTCATCACATAGGAGGTCGTCATAGGCCGGTCGTGCCATCCAGCGCCGCCGCAGTTACCGGCCAGGACGGCGTCCGCTTCAGCGTGTCGCGCTGCTGCACATAGATGAGAATGTCGCGGATCATCTGCACATGCGGATGGGCTTCGGTCGCTCCGTGTTCCTGGACGACGGCCGCCGCGTAGCGCGGATTGGATACCGGAGCGTAGGCCATGAAGAGCGCATGATCGCGCAGCTTCCAGGGAAGTTTGTCGTTCTTGATCACGCCCGCCAGATGTTCGGCCTCGCTGATCTTGCGCACCTGGGCGGTGCCGGTCTTGCCCGCCATTTCCAATCCGGGATTGGGAATGCGCCATTTGAACGCCGTCCCGGCCGGTTCGTTCGTGACCGCATTCATTCCGGACTGCACCGCGACGAGCGCTGTATCGGGGAAGGGCAGCTTCGCGATTTCGGGCCGCTGTCGCGCCTCATGGCCCACCACCCGCACGACGTGCGGGCTCACGGCTTTTCCGCTCGCAATGCGCGCCGCCACCGTACAGAGCTGGAGCGGGGTGACCAGCACATAGCCCTGCCCGATCCCGGCGTTGAGCGTTTCGCCTTCCAGCCATTTGGCGCCGAAGGTTTTCTCTTTCCATGCACGGCCGGGAACGACACCGGTGCGCTCGCCGGGAATTTCAATTCCGGTGCGGCTGCCCAGACCAAGCTTGTGCGCACCGGCCTCGAGCCCGTCGATGCCGAGACGGCGCGCCACATTGTAGAAATAGACGTCGCAGGACTGTGCAATTCCCCGGTGCAGATTGACGTGCCCGTGGCCGTGCTTTTGCCAGCAATGGAAGATGTAGTTGCCGAAGGCGAGAGAGCCCGTGCAGTTGACGCTGAAATCCGGCGTGATGGCGCCGGCCGCGAGCGCGGACAGCGCCACGACCGGCTTGAACGTGGATCCCGGCGGATAAAGGCCCGACAGCGCCTTGTCGCTCAACGGACGGTGATCGTCGTTGAGCAGGTCCTTCCATTGCTCCCGGGTGATGCCGACGTTGAAAAGGTTGGGATCGTAGCCGGGCGTCGAAGCGAGCGCGAGCACGTCACCGGTCGCCACATCCATGACCGCAATGGCGCAGCTCTCCTCGGCCATGCGCGCGACGACGAATTTCTGCAGGTCCTGGTCAAGCGTCAGCCAGACATCGTTTCCCGGAGCGCCGGGGTCGCGGCTCAATTCGCGAATTACGCGGCCGTAGGCATTCACTTCCTCGCGGCTGATGCCGGCGCTGCCGCGCAGTTCCGTCTCCCAGGATTTCTCGATGCCGCGCTTGCCGATACGAAAGCCGGGGAGCGCAAGCAGCGGGTCGGTGTCCGCGTCCTGGTCTTTTTTCGATACCGCGGCCACATAACCGATCACATGTGAAAGCTCTTCCCCGAACGGATAGTCGCGGGTCTGGCCGACATCGGGCTGAATGCCGGAGAGATAGGGCAGATGCAGGTTGATCCGGGAGAATTCTTCCCAGGAGAGGTTTTCGGCGATCGTCGTGGCGACGAACTTCTTGTTGTTGTCGATGTCGCGCATGATGCGGGCGCGGTCGTGATCGGTCAGCAGGATGATCTTCCCCACCGTATCGACGGCCTCGTCCACGCCTTCGAGCGCCTGCTCGGGAATGATCAGCACCCGGTAATTGCGGCGATTGGTGGCAAGTTCGACACCGAAGCGGTCGAAGATGCGGCCGCGCAACGGGGCAACGAGGCGCGCGCTGACGCTGTTCTCCTCGGCCTTGGTGCGAAACTGGTCGCCTTCGAGGATCTGCAATTGGTACAATCTGACGCCCAACGCGCCCAGGACCGCGCCGATGGCTCCGCCCGTCATCAGGGTTCGCCGCGTGAAGGCGGCGTAGCGACTCTTGTCCTTGCGGTCGAACAGCGGCATCAGAAATCACCCCGCAGGGCACCGACGACCTGGTGCTGCGTCTTGTTCATAAGCCAGAGCGCCGGAATGTACCACAAAATGTTGATGGCGAGCGACGCGGCCACCGGCCCGATATGCGGCAGGCGCCAGTAGTACACGGCGACGACGGCGAATGCCGTGGCAACCGCCACCATAAGTGCTGCGGCGAAGCCCGCGACGGCGCCGAAACTGGCAAGTCCCGCGAGGGATTCGCGTTGCCGGTCGGCGAAGATGTAACAGGCGACGAACGCCAGGGCCCACACCCCCGGAGCACCACCGGACAGGAGGTCTTCCAAGGCGCCGGCGAGAAGCGCGGCCCAGACGGGCATCAGATCGGGCCGCATCAGCCCGAAGAAATAAACAGGCATCAGTCCGAACAGCGGGGCCGGAAGGAATCCGTCGGTGAAGGAAATCGGAAAATTGGCGAGCAGGCTGCCGACCACCGCCAGTCCGAACGGCACCAGCGCCGCAAAAAACCGCCCGAACGAACCGCCAAAAGAGTCGTACATTCAGTGCACGCCTCTCCGATTTTCCATGCGAAACAGGCTGTCATCCCCGCGAAAGCGGGGATCCAGCGCCTGCCACTGTTTCAGCCGGCGTACCGGCGTCCGTGCGCCCTTTTTGGAATTGCGGAAGCTGGATTCCTGCTTTCGCGGGAACGGCAGCCGAGGGGGTGAGAAGGACAACATCGCCGTCACCCTACTGATCGTCGGGCTGGTCATCAGCCGGCGGCTGTTGCGGCTGTTGCGACATCGGCACGCGTCCGAGACGCCGGAGGTGCGGATCGAGCTTTTGCCCGCGCAGCTCTCTCTTCATCAAACAATCCGCGTCGCATTCTTTGCTGCGGCGGGTCTCCGTCTGCGAATCCCGCGAAGCTGTCGCGGCCGCGGCGGTAGCGACCTGTGGCTGCGTTTGTGGTTGCGGCGGAGGAGCCGCGGGTTTCACTGGCGGCGTTTGTTTCAGCGGCGGGAGCCCCGCCGCACTGACGGGAAGATCTTTTGCGCTGGGCGTGGGCGGCTTCTCCGCCGTCAACTGCAGATCGAGTACGCGTACGTCGTCGCTCCGCCCGGCGTCCGCGAAAAGCGCCGCGCGGAAATCGCTTCCATCCCAATAGACTTTGCCGACAGACAGTCCTGCAGGAAGGAGTTCGCCATCGCCCGAGGTGACAACCTGCTGTCCGTAACGCAGCCGCGCGCCCTGTGCGGAAACCACGAGCAACGGTGCGCCGGAATTGTCGCCGGTCAGCATGGCCTGGACGTTGCCGGGCTGAATCGAGACCGGGATGCGGCTGTTCAGATCGGTGAGCAGGATCACCCAGGAGGTGTGGTCGCCGGCCACAAAAATCCGCCCGATCATGCCGCGGTCGTCAACCACCGCTTCGCCCGGCTTGATGTGCTGGCGGCGCCCGGCGTCGACGATCATGGTGTTGAGGAAGGGTCGGCTCGCCCGCCCGATGACATGCGCCGTGACGCTGCCGATTTGCGGATCCGGCACCGCATTCAACAACAGCTGATACCGCTTCAGCCGCTGTTGGAGCGACAGCGCGAGATTCTGCCATTTCCTCAGCCGCGCGTTCTCGTCCTTCAGTTTGAGATTGACCTGATAGATGTGGAACACGTCGGCGAGGCTGCCGCCCCATTGTTCGACACCGCGGAGCGGCGCCCGTATCGCCTGAAGGACCGGCGCGATGTGGTCGGACGCGTAAGAGCGCGCGCGATCGAACAGCGTCGGCTGCACACGCCCGAGAAAAAGGAGCACGCAGGCGAGCGCGGCGCACACGGCGAGCGATATCTGCGCCGCGCCGCGGCCTCGTCCCGCTCTCAAACTCCCATTCACCATCCCTTCTCCAGCCCGCCAACTCAGGCGTCAGGAAAATCAGAACGCCGTGGACAAGACGTGACGCATCACCTTTGCATTTTCGAGAACGCGTCCCGTGCCGAGCGCGACGCAGGAAAGCGGATCGTCGGCAATGCTGACCGGAAGTCCGGTCTCTTCCCGGAGCACTTGGTCGAGGTTCGCCAGCAACGATCCGCCGCCGGTCAACACGATGCCCTTGTCGACGATATCCGCGGCAAGTTCCGGCGGCGTCGCTTCCAGCGCGACTTTCACTGCCTCGACGATCTGACTAGTCGGCTCGGCCAGCGCTTCCGCTATATGGCGCTGGCTGATCGTGATTTCCTTGGGAACTCCGTTCAGGAGATCGCGACCCTTGATTTCGAGCGTAACGCCTTCGCCATCCTGCGGCGGAGCGGCAGAACCGATTTCTTTCTTGATGCGTTCGGCGCTTGCTTCACCGATCAGAAGGTTCTGGTGGCGGCGGATATAGGCGATGATCGCTTCGTCCATCTTGTCGCCGCCCACACGGACGGAGCGCGAATAGACGATTCCACCAAGCGAAAGCACGGCCACTTCCGTCGTACCGCCGCCGATATCGACCACCATGGACCCGGTAGGATCCGAGACGGGAAGTCCCGCGCCTATGGCTGCCGCCATCGGTTCCTCGATCAGAAAAACGCGCCGCGCGCCAGCGGACAGCGCCGATTCCTGGATGGCGCGGCGTTCCACCGCCGTCGAGCCCGACGGAACGCAGACGATGATCATCGGATTGGCGAAAGACCGGCGGTTGTGAACCTTGCGGATGAAATGCTTGATCATCTCCTCCGCGATCTCGAAATCGGCGATGACGCCGTCCCGCATCGGACGAATTGCTTCGATGTTTCCCGGCGTGCGGCCAAGCATCAGCTTGGCGTCGTTGCCGACCGCGCGAACCTGTTTCTTGCCGCCGCGATTGGTCATCGTGGCGACGACCGACGGTTCGTTCAGAACGATGCCGCGACCTTTCACATAAACGAGCGTGTTGGCCGTGCCGAGATCGATGGCCATGTCGCTGGACAGAATGCCGAGTAAACTGCCGAACATGCTCTTTTCTGCCTTGTTTCTTTCCGGGTAACGGCTACTCCTGCCGCCTTCCGGTGTTACACGTTTTGCCAGATCGGTATCCGTGACAGGAGCCTTCTCGGGCAATTGCGAAATCGGCGCGACAGCCACGGCATCCTATCCTTTTCAGGCCTGCCGGCACTGTCCAAATGATGGTTTGCTAGTCTGACGAGCCGCCCTTGGCGCGCAAATTCATTGCATCGACACCGTCGCAAGAGTTTTACGCCTAAGCGCAAAGCGCGCGCAATAGACGGCGTTTGCGCCGTCAGCGGCCCTCGCAGCCGATCGTGAAAATTGTTGTGAATTGGAAGACCGGTTTCGCCCGATTGCAAGCGGCGCGTTTTTGCGGCACGAAGCGGCGAATTCTCATTGTGCCTCGCGCGTGGGGCGTGCAGGCGCTCCAATTGACGGCCGGTAAGAGCGCGAGGTCTGCAGATGAAAATCCTGCCGCCCGTCTCCATTAGCGCTCGCCGACTTCTGGCCGGCCGTTGGGATTTGCTCGCCGCCATTCTCGTCTTCGGCGTCATTGCGATTGTCGGCGAAGAAAGCCGCAGCTTCGTCGCGCCCCTTTCGACATTGAAGGCGAATCCGTTGTCGTTGAGCCCCTGGGCTCTGCCTGGATACGCGCTCCGCACGACGCTCAGAATGTTGGCGGGGCTGGTTGTCTCGCTCGTCTTCACGTTCACCTACGCGACCTGGGCCGCGAAAAGCCCGCGCGCGGGCACGTTGCTGATCCCGATCCTCGATATCCTCCAATCAATACCGATCCTTGGTTACCTCTCCGTCACCTACCTGTTCTTTCTTTCGCTCGCGCCAGGAAAAGTCCTGGGCGCGGAATTCGCCGCAATTTTCACGATCTTCACGAGCCAGGCCTGGAACATGGCTTTCAGCTTTTATCAATCGCTGCGCACGGTTCCTCCGGAACTCGAAGAAGCCGGACGCGTATTCGGTCTCTCTGGCTGGGCACGTTTTTGGCGAATTGAGACGCCGTTTGCGATGCCATCGCTCGTCTGGAACATGATGATGTCGATGTCGGGCGCGTGGTTTTTCGTGGTGTGGTCGGAGGCGATTACGGTCGGCCAGACCACGATCACGCTTCCCGGTGTCGGTTCCTACATCGCGCTCGCCATCGCCCGCCGCGATCTGGGCGCCGTCGGCTGGGCGATTCTCACGATGCTCATCGTGATCCTGATTTACGACCAGCTGCTTTTCCGGCCGCTCATCACCTGGTCCGACCGCTTCCGCTTCGAGCAGGAGCAGAACGAGGAACCGCCGCAGTCCTGGATGCTGACGATGTTCCGGCGCTCGCGCCTGATCGATGCGATGGCGGCGCCGTTCAAGCGCGCGCTGCGCTGGTCCTATCAGCTCTCGCCGCCGCCGCCCGTCAAACTTCCCATTCCACGCAGCCGTTTCTGGAACCGGGCCGGCGATGTCTTGTGGTACGGGCTGGTTCTCGCAACCATCTACTACGCGCTTTGGCGCATCGTCGGTTTCATCGGTCACAAGATTTCCTGGCCCGACGTTTTCGAAACCGTGCTCCTCGGCCTCGCAACGCTGCTTCGGGTCATCGTGCTGATCGCGATAGCGAGCGCGATCTGGACGCCCGTGGGCATCTATGTCGGCCTGCGGCCGAAGCTCGCGCGCATTGTCCAGCCGCTCGCACAGTTCCTCGCCGCCTTTCCTGCCAATCTTTTCTTTCCGTTCATGGTTTCGGCCATAGCTACGTACAGCCTGAACCCCGATATCTGGCTCTCGCCGCTGATGGTACTGGGCACGCAATGGTACATTCTTTTCAATGTCATCGCCGGGGCATCCGGACTTCCGTCGGAACTCCGCGACGCCGGCGCCAATCTTCAGGTGCGCGGCTGGCTGTGGTGGCGCAAGATCGGCCTGCCGGGGGTATTTCCGTTCTATGTGACCGGCGCCATCACGGCTTCGGGCGGATCATGGAATGCGGCGATGGCGGCGGAGTGGATCAACTGGGGCAACCGCGTCGTTCGCGCCCACGGCCTCGGCGCCTATATCCAGGACGCCACCCAGGCCGGGAATTATCAGCGCATCGTTCTCGGTATCGCGGTCATGGCTGCGCTCGTCGCAATCGCGAATCGGGTGTTCTGGCGGCCGCTTTACTGGTACGCCGAACGCAAGTACAGGTTGACCTGAAGGAGACGCCGTTGGAAGTTCCCGCCCTGCTCGACGTACACAACGTAAGCCGCGCCTTTCCGAAGCCCGGCGGCGGCGAACTCGTCGTGCTCGAAGACGTCGATCTCACCCTGAAACAGGGTGAGATCGTGGGCCTGCTCGGGCGCTCGGGGTCGGGCAAGTCGACACTGCTGCGTTGCATTTCGGGCCTTGCCCAGCCCAACGGTGGAACCATCACCTATCTCGGCAACGCCGTCGAAGGCCCGGCAAGCGGCATCGCCATGGTGTTCCAGAGCTTTGCGCTCTTTCCCTGGCTGACCGTGCTGGAAAACGTGGAACTCGGTCTGGAAGCGCTCAGGCTGGCGAAGGACGAAATTCGGACCCGGGCGCTCCAGGCGATCGACCTCATCGGTCTGGACGGGTACGAATCGGCGTACCCGCGCGAGTTGTCCGGCGGCATGCGCCAGCGCGTCGGATTTGCGCGTGCGCTCGTGGTGCATCCCAACATTCTCCTGATGGATGAGCCGTTTTCCGCGCTGGATGTCCTGACGGCGGAGAACCTTCGTACCGATTTCCTTGAACTGTGGTCGGAGGGACAGCTTCCCATCAAAGGCGTCATTCTCGTTACCCACAACATTGAGGAAGCGGTCCTGATGTGCGACCGCGTACTGCTTTTCTCCACCAATCCCGGACGCATCATCACCGAGATCGGCATTCCGCTACGCCAGCCCCGCGACCGGCAGGACCCCCAGTTTGCCGCCATCGTCGAGCGAATCTATGTCGAAATGACGGCCCAGCGGCGCGCCGGACCGAAACTGGACAGAATCCCCGGCCGGGGCTTCGGTATGATCCTCCCCGATGTACCGGTCGGCGTGATCGCCGGACTGGTTGAAGAACTGGCGGCTCCCCCGTACAATGGGCAGGCCGACCTGCCCGAGATCGCCTCGGAGCGGCAAATGGAGGTGGACGAGCTGTTCCCGATCGTCGAAACCCTCCAGCTTCTTCGCCTGGCCGAGGTGGAAGGGGGGGACATCAAGCTCACCGAAACGGGCAAGCGGTTCGCCAATGAGGAAACAGACGAGCGAAAACGTATTTTCGCGCGGCTTCTGATACGCTATGTACCGTTCGCCGCCCATATCCGGCGTGTACTGGACGAACGCGAAAGCCACACTGCGCCAAAATCGCGCTTTTTCGACGAGTTGGAAGATAATATGACTCCCGATATGGCCGAACAGACGTTAAACGCAGTGATCGGCTGGGCGCGTTTCGCCGAGCTGTTTGCGTACGACGATGATACAGGCATGTTTAGCATGGAGAACCCCACGTGAAAAAGAAGACCACCAAGAAATCGGGCGGCGGTGGCCGCTCCTGGACCGTCACGGAAGCGCGGGCCAATTTCCGCAAGCTCCTCGAGCTCGCGCGGAAAAGCGGGCCCCAGACGGTGTCGCGAAACGGTCATCCGATCGCGACCATCGCGGCCTCAAAGGGCCGTTAACGCGCTTTTTCCACGTCCCCGAGCCCGGTTCGGCATCCGCCGCGCCACCCTCCCTCAAGGGGAAGGGGTGATCCGGGGACATATCGAATAGCGTGCAAATAACGCGCGGAACTGCCCTCTCCCACCTGGGAGGGGGCAGTTCGGCGGCTTTTGGCGTAGCGGAGGGGTCCGGTTATCCCCCGCCGCTCTTCAGCCAGGGCATGAAGGCCCGGAGGCGCTCGCCCACCGCCTCGATAGGGTGCGTGGCCGTGCGGGCGCGCATTTCGGTCATGTACGGGAGCCCCGCCCGGTTTTCCGCCATCCACGCGCGGGCGAACCGGCCGGACTGGACGTCGTCCAGAATTCGTTTCATTTCCGCGCGGGTCTCATCGGTCACGATCCGCGGGCCGCTCACATATTCGCCGTATTCCGCCGTGTTCGAGATCGCGAGATTCGTGCGCGCGATGCCGCTCTCGTAAATCCGGTCGACGATCAACTTCAGTTCGTGGAGGCATTCGAAGTAGGAGATTTCCGGCGCATAGCCTGCGTCCACGAGCGTCTCGAAACCCGCGCGAATCAGCTCTACCAGGCCGCCGCAAAGGACCGCCTGTTCGCTGAACAGATCGGATTCGCATTCCTCGCGGAACGTGGTTTCCATGATGGCGGCGCGCCCGCTTCCGATCGCGCCCGCATACGACAGCGCGAGCGCGCGGGCATTGCCGGTCGCGTCCTGGTGAATGGCGATCAGCCCCGGTACGCCCCCGCCCCGCACATATTCGCGGCGCATCGCATGCCCCTGCCCTTTGGGCGCCACCATCACCACGTCGAGATCGGGCCTGGGCTCGATGAAGCGGAAGTGAATGGCGAAGCCATGGGCGAAAAGGAGCGCCGTACCTTCCCGCATGTGGGGCGCAAGGTCGTGGGTGTAGATGTCGGGCTGCAGCTCGTCCGGTGCTGTCAGCATGATGACGTCTGCCCAGGCCGCCGCATGGGCATTCGAGCGTACCGAAAAGCCTTCCGCCCCCGCCCTGTCCAGAGACGCGCCGGGCCTGCCGGCGATCGCGATCTCCTTCACGCCGGAATCGCGGAGGTTCAGCGCATGCGCGTGCCCCTGACTGCCGAACCCGAGCACAACGACGCGTTTGTTTCGAATGAGCCCGGTATCCGTATCCCTGTCGTAGTACACGCGCATGGGCCGCGCCTCGTCATGTTGCGGTTTGCAGGCGTTCTAGCATTTGCGCGGCGATCTCGCGCGCATCCGTCGCTTCGATCCACACCCAATCGGCCATGCGATGGCGGAACCAGGTGAGCTGGCGCTTGGCGTAGTGGCGCGTCGCGGTTTTTGCCGCGACGGCCGCTTCGTCCAGCGTGCGCGCGCCGCCGGGGACGGCCAAGAGCTGTCGCAGGCCCAGAATTTTCGCCGACGGCAGCGCGGGATCGAGACCCCCGAGGGATCGTGCCTCCTCGAGGGCACCTTCCTCGATCATGCGATCGAAACGCAGCTCGATCCGCCGATAGAGTTCGGCTCTGGGCGGCGAAAGCACGAAGCGCGCGACGCGTGCCCCTGCGAGCGGCGCGGTGCCGGACCTTTGCTGCCAGTGGGCGAGCGGCATGCCGGTGGCATCGAGAACTTCCGCGGCCCGTAGCACGCGCTGCGAGTCCGAAGCGCGCAGCCGCGCCGCGGAATCCGGATCGCGGGCGACGAGCCCCTGATAGAAAGCCTCGGCGCCGATTGCCTCCCGCCGCGTACGGACATCGTTTCGCACGGCATCGGGAATCTTCGGTACGTCGGCGAGCCCTTGGGTGAGTGCTTGAAAGTACAGCCCCGTCCCGCCAACGAAGATCGGCACCTTCCCGCCCGCCCGCGCGTTGGCAAGCGCTCCTGACGCATCACTCTGGTACCGCGCGGCGGAATAAGGTTCGCGCACGCTCACGTGCCCGTACAGGAAATGGGGCGCGCGTGCGAGCGCCGCCTCAGCCGGCCGCGCGGTCAGTATCCGCGCTTCGCGGTAGACCTGCATGGAATCGGCATTGATGAGCGCCCCGTTGATCTGCTCCGCAACCGCGAGCGCCGCAGCCGACTTGCCGCTCGCGGTCGGCCCTGCAATAAGCACTGCCTCGACTGGCATCGGAAGAACAGATCCTGAGCGAAAGCTCTCCCTGGCTCTTGAATGTCATTTCGCCGGAGGCTGCAAGCCTCGCGGCGCGCCTCGAGCCGTTGGGGGCTCCGGACTGGCTGTGCGAGGGGTACGCCTTCGATATTCCGCTTCAGACCCACGTGAAAGCGGCATGCCTGTTCGCGCGCAATGCGGCGCAGGGAATGGCTGTCGACATCAACCTCATCCCGCGCGCGAACCGCCGCAAGAAGCTTCTCGCCGCCGACATGGAATCGACGATCATCGCTTGCGAATGCGTGGACGAACTCGCCGCCATCGCAGGAGTGGGACAGAGGGTCGCCGCGCTCACCGAACGGGTGATGCGCGGTGAGATCGCGTTTGCGCCTGCTCTTCACGAACGTGTCGCACTGCTGAAAGGCCTGCCGCTCTCGGCGCTGCAACGCGTGTACGACGAGCGCGTCCGGTTCAATCCCGGCGCGAAAGCCCTGGTCGCCACCATGAAGGCGCACGGCGCGATGATCATGCTGCTCTCCGGCGGCTTCACCTGGTTCACCGAGCGCGTCGCCCGCGAAGCCGGATTCGATGTGAACAGCGCAAACGTCCTTCTCGATGATGGCGAGAAACTGCTTGGGACGGTGAAGGAGCCGGTGTTGGACCGCGAAGCGAAAGTACAGGCGCTGGAGAGCGCCGCCGCGGCGCGCGGCATTCCGCTGTCAGAAACAACCGCAGTCGGAGACGGCGCGAACGATGTGGGTATGGTGAAGCGCGCGGGCCTGGGCGTTGCCTGGCACGCCAAACCAATCCTCGCCGAAGCCGCCGCGATCCGGATTGACCACGCCGATCTCACGGCCCTGCTGTACCTGCAGGGTTATCGCCGGAGCGAGATTGTCAGCGCGTAACGAGTATGTCCAGACCTGCGCATTGCGCTCCAGCGCTATCGCTCGTTCTTCAACCGTCTCCTGATGATCCGGCGCGAATACACCTCCAAGGGAGGTGGGCGGAAGTACCCGGCTACCGCGATCGCCAGAACGGCAATGACCGCGACGGCGACAATGATGATCAGGGACGTGCATTTTGATTGCCGTCCATCGCCCCTCACGGCGGATGGCCAGCGATGACCAACACTTGCGCACCCAAAAATCGCTAACGGGTCACGTGAGCCACAGGTTCCTGCATCCACTCTTGCTGCGTGCATGCAGACGCGCCGAACAGACCGGTGCGCACCGCAGAAACGGCCGCGCCGGAATTACCGTTCGACCTCTCCATCGGGACTGGCGAGCACCACCACATAGCGGTCGGGGTCGCGAAGCCAGATTTCCCTGTGCTGCGGCGCGGGATTTATGAGAGGCCCGTCGATGATCTCCGCCCTCAGGCCGCGCGCGCGCTCCACGGCCGAGTCGAAATCGTCGACCTGGAACCACAGCAGCACGCCGTGTCCGGGGGGCGCGGCATCCGCATTGACGAGGTTGGGGTGATCTTCCTCGTCCCAGGCGTGCAGTTGAAGTACAAGCCGGCCGGAGCAGGAGATCCGGTCGTACACGTCGCGGTGGCCGTGATCGGGAAGGGAGTCGGCCCCCAGCAGCTCCGTGTACCAGCGGCTGCTTGCCCGCACGTTGCGCACTGCTATGAGGGGCTGAGCCTCGAAGGTTGATCTTTGCGGGGAGCTCATCGAGCGCACTCCATCGGAATCGCACAACGCCGACGCCACCAAACTGACATCGTGGCCCGTTCTCGTCCAGCCTGGCCCCCGACGCGAAACTCAACACCACTGCCGCTGCACAAAAGTGTTGCGGAGCCGAAATTGGAGCTGATGGGGTAACTCATCATTCCATTGATCGTGTCGGAACCAGCATGGGCGGTGAGGAGCGCGGCCCGGCACAACGGGGGGCGTGAGCGTTATGGGATCCGCACTTCCGAATCCGGCAGTATCGACGACCGTCAATGATTTGCCGATGATATCGCAGGGATAGAGTTTTTCTACCACGCCGCTACCGGCGCTGGTTGTTTCCCAGGCTATGACATTATCCGACTGCTCATTGGCGTTGTCCGGACCAGTGCCAGTAACGATGCGAAACTGTGCGATTGCAGGTGCCGTTGCGAACAGGAGTGCGAGTCCGACGAGGATGCGTTTTGCCATCATTCCCCCTTCGAAGTATTCGCTGCCTTGGCCAAAGAGTATGCCAAGAATGGCTGCCAAGGTACGTTGCCGGGATTTTTGCGACGTGATAAGAACCGCCACCGTATTTTCTTGTGAAGGAAAAGGGATGGCTTGGGGGAATTTGGTCCAGACCTGCGCTGTGGCCCTGGCACTGGCCTTCGGCGCATCGACCGCGAACGCGACGGTGACGATTTCTTCCAATCAGACACAGAACATGACCTGTTCGGGCGGAGTGTGCAGGCCGACTGCAACGAAAGCCGTGCTCAATGTCGGCGACCTGACGACGAT
>DATGGN010000006.1:0-17549 GCA_035308485.1 Rhizomicrobium sp. | reverse complement strand
CGGATGCAGGTGGAGCGGCTGGCTAAGTCGCCGGCGCCGCTCGTGCTCAACGGCGAGCGGCTGAAGCTCATCTCCATCGCGCTCGACGGCCATGCTCTGTCTCCGGAACAATACGGCCTGGACGCCGAAACACTCACCATTCCCGAGCCACCGGCGCGTTTCACGCTCGAGATCGAGACCGAGATTGCGCCCGCGCGCAACACCACGCTCGAAGGGCTCTATCTGGCGAAGGGAATCTTCTGCACGCAATGCGAAGCGGAAGGCTTCCGCTGCATCACCTACTTCCCGGACAGGCCGGACATCCTCGCGGTGTACACGACGCGCATCGAGGCAGACAAAAAAATCCTGCCGGTGCTGCTGTCGAACGGCAATCCTGTCGAACATGGGGATCTGGCGAACGGACGCCACTTCGCCGTCTGGCACGATCCGCATCCAAAGCCCTGCTATCTGTTCGCGCTCGTCGCGGGCGATCTCGGCCATATCGCCGACGAATTCGTCACCATGTCGGGCCGGCGCGTGGCGCTGCGCATTTATGTGGAACACGGCAACGAAGAGCGCGCGCGCTACGCCATGGACTCGCTCAAGCACGCGATGCACTGGGATGAACAAGCGTACGGCCGCGAATACGATCTCGACATTTTCATGATCGTGGCCGTCTCCGCGTTCAATTTCGGCGCGATGGAGAACAAGGGCCTCAACATCTTCAACGACAAGGTGCTGCTCGCCAGTCCCGAGACGGCAACCGACGACGATTATGCGCGCATCGAGGGCGTGGTCGCACACGAATATTTTCACAACTGGACCGGCAATCGCGTCACCTGCCGTGACTGGTTCCAATTGTCGCTCAAGGAAGGTCTGACGGTCTTTCGCGACCAGAGCTTCTCGGGCGACATGCGTTCGCCGGCGGTGCAGCGAATCCAGGACGTGCGCCAGCTGCGGCTGCGGCAATTCCAGGAAGATGCCGGCCCCCTCGCCCACCCCGTACAGCCGCAGTCCTACATCACCATCGACAACTTCTATACCGGTACGGTGTACGAAAAGGGCGCCGAAGTGATCGGCATGCTGAAGACACTCGTCGGTGACGAGGGCTACCGCAAGGCAACCGACCTTTACTTCGCGCGTCACGACGGACAGGCGGCAACCGTCGAAGACTGGGTGAAGTGTTTCGAGGACGCGTGCGGCCGCGACCTCGGGCAATTCCGCCTGTGGTATCAGCAATCCGGGACGCCCGACATCGAGGCACGCGGCGAATACGATGCCGCGCGCAAGACCTATGCGCTGACACTGAAACAACGCCTTGGCCCCACGCCCGGGCAGCCGACGAAAAAGGCGATGCACATGCCGGTCCGCGTCGGGCTTCTCGGGAACGCTGGGGGCTCTCTGCCCCTCACGCTTGACGGGGAGAATGCCATCGGCCCCGAGGAGCGGGTGCTCGAATTGACAGAGAGCGAGCAACGATTTCAGTTCGTGAACATCGACGAGCCGCCACTCGTTTCGGTCGGGCGAAGGTTCTCCGTTCCTGCCAAACTTCACATTTCCGTGAGTCGCGCCGAACGCGCGACGCTGATGGCGCGCGATCCCGACGCGTTCAATCGTTGGGAGGCCGGCCAGACGCTCGCCCGGGACGTGATGCTCGATATGGCGCAAGCCGCGGGCGGCGGCCAAATCGTGGCACCGGATCCCGTTGTCGTCGAGGCGATTGACAATGTTCTCGCGCGCGCAGGCGAGGACCGCGCCTTTGCCGCGCTGATGCTGATGCCGCCCACCGAAAGCGAACTCGCCCTCGCGATGCAGCCCGTCGATCCCGAGGCCATTCATGCAGCACGCTGCGGTTTCATCGCCGCCGTCGCAGCAGCGCACCGCGACCGCTTTCAAAATCTGTACGATGATCTCGACTCCGACGCTGCCTTCAGCCCGGACGCGGAGTCCGCCGGTCGGCGTGCGTTGCGCAACGCCTGCCTGCGCTACCTCACCGCGGCCGACGACGAAAACGCGGCGCGTCTCGCCGCAGAGCATTACCGCGCGGCGACCAACATGACCGACATGATGGCCGGGCTTGTGCAACTCGTACGCATGAACTCGCATCGTCGCGAACAGGCTCTTGCAAACTTCTACGATCGTTTCCGCGGCGATGCGCTGGTGCTCGACAAATGGCTCGCGCTCCAGGCCGCGTCACCCCTGCCCGGTACGGTCGACGGCGTGCGCGCGCTGACGAAGCATCCGTTCTTCGATATCCGCAATCCAAACCGCGTGCGCGCGCTGATCGGTGCCTTCTCGGCCAATCACCTGCGCTTCCACGCAGGCGACGGCGCAGGTTATCGGCTCGTGGGGGAGATATTGCGCACCCTCGACGGCATCAATCCGCAGGTTGCCGCGCGGATGGCTGGCGCGTTCGAGAACTGGCGGCGCTATGGTCCGAACCGGCAACAGCTCATGCGCGCCGAACTCGAAGCCATGCTTGCGATGCCCGATCGTTCTTCGAACCTGTTCGAAGTCGCGACGAAGATGCTTGGGTGAATTGAAATAACGACCATCCCTTCGACGAGCTCAGGGTGAGGCGTTCTTGTTGAGCCCTCATCCCGAGCTTGTCGACTCATTGCACGAGTATCAAGTGCCGCCGATCTTCTTCCAGTCTTCGTCGCTGTCCTCGACGACAATGGTGATGTAGCAATAGCCGAGCCGGTAATGAAACAGCCTGGTCCTGACCTTACCCGAAAGCGGTACGTTGCGCATGCCGGGGTTGTCGCCCGGGATGCAGACATGGTCGCCCACATTTGGAATTAGCGCGAACTCCTTTTCGTCCACCTCAAGATCAATGACATAAGAATTGTCCGAAGGCGTCGCTGCGCCCTTCGCGAGGTAGCGAAAATCGATTCCGTATTTCATGGCGCAGGAGCCTCCGTGGCGTAAGTCTGCCACATCCTCGCAATTTCGGAGCCGCTTGGAAAGGCGGGGATTGGGCCTGCATCGACAGCGACTCGGCCTTCCGCATAATGGGTGATTCGCGAATCACTCGAGGCTTCGAGCCCTTTCATGCCGCAAGCCCAGGCCGCCGCCGGCCCGATCGCAGGCATCCTGCTGTTGCGAAAGTTCCGGGCTTCGGCGAACCGGGTACCGGTTCTTGTGATCGTGTGCCTTGTTCTCATCTGCGGTAGCTTTACTTCGACTGCGCTCCTCCAGATGCGCAACGACCACGCCCGCGCATTGTCCCAGGCCGCGGAATTCGGTGCGCGGCGTGCACAGGAAATGGCCGCCGACCTGGGCGCCAGTCTCGATCGCTACGCCGCGATCGGGAAAGCCTTCGCAAACGCCGCTGCGAGCCCCGAAACCTCGGCCGCACTCGCTGAAGCGGGAGGCGCGGCGCTCAAGAATATTGTCGTGCTCGACGCGAGCGGAGTCCCGGAATCGGAGATGCTCAGGACGCCAGGGGATCTGCTGCCGCTCGACAGCAGTACGATTGCACAGGCTCATCAACAGAGAGTCGCGTTCGGGGCCCGCGACGGCAGGAGCCTCGTTCTCCTCTTCGCCGCAAACAGGAACCTTGTCCTTGTGCAGATTGATGCTGCGTACCTGTTTCGCGGGGCCGGCATGGCAGACGGCGCGCTGGCGACTCCCTCCGGGCTGCTGGTTGCCCTGGGGACGGGATGGCGCGAAGCGCCCGGGCGCGCGGACCTGGCGCTTGAGCATGGAACCGTGGGGGCTCGAATCGCCGATTTGAAGACCGGGGCTCGCCTCGTCTCGCTTGCGAAGCTTCCGCGCTGGCCGCTGACCGCAGTGGCAAGCCACCCGGTGAAACAGGCGCTTGGCGCCTGGTACGGCGCTCTGCCGCTTTATCTCTTTTTCATACTGGGCCCCTCGGTTGCGGGGGCGGCACTCGCGGTTGTTTTCGTCCGCCTGTTCGAAAAGGAGGCTCGCGCGGCCGCGGCACTTCAGTCCCTGCGCTCCACGCGGCCCGGTGAGGCGCGGCTCCTTGTACGGCTGGCCGATGCCGAGCGGCGCGCGGCGGAAGCTGAACGCGCCAAGTCGCGTTTCATCGGACAGGTCAGCCACGAGCTGCGTACGCCCCTCAATGCGATCATCGGCTTCGCCGAAAGCATCGAGAGCGGCGTGTTCGGTACACCCCATCCCAAGTACAGCGAATATGCGCGCGACATTGCCGGAGCCGGTCGCGAGCTGCACGCGAAAATCGGTTCCGTGCTGGAATACGCGGCTCTCGAAACGCCACAGGATGCAACGGGCGCGAACGCTCCGTCCGAACGCGCCGACGTTTCCGAAATTGCGCGCGCAAAGATCGCCGAACGCGCTTCGCTCGCGCAGGCGCGCGGATTGAAGCTCGTCGTTTCGGCGCCGGATATCGCGCTTGCCCGGGGCGACGCGAACACGATTGCACGCATTCTGGGACATCTGCTCGACAACGCGCTGGCCTACACGCCGAAAGCGGGCACCGTTCGACTGGAAATCCGCGCCGATGAACGCGAAGTGCTGATCGGCGTGCGCGACACCGGTGAAGGTTTTTCCGCCGCCGAACGCCTCAAGGCCGGCGAAGTATTCCAGCGTTTCCCGCGCCATATTTCGCGCGGTGGCATGGGCGTGGGGCTGGCCATCGCCATGGGCCTCGCGCGGCGCATGGGTGCGACTATCAGCCTGTCGAGCATCACCGGCGACGGCACGCTCGCTCTCCTCCGCCTCCCGGCGGCTGCCAGCGCGATCAAGAAAGAAAGAACCTAGCGCAGAGGCCGCCGCTGCGTCCCTGCGTCTTTTGGCCTTCAGCTTTTTTCTATCTCTGCAGCATGGGGCGACCTTCATGCGCGACCAGGAGATCGTGCATGTCGTTGGCATGCTCTTCCTCGACGACGAGTATTTCCTCAATCATCACGCGCGTCGCCGGATCGTCGTCGCCAAAATAGCGGATCAATTCGCGGTAATGATCAACGGCGATGCGCTCCGCAACCAGGTTCTCCCTGATCATGTCGACAAGATTCTCGCCTTCCGCATATTGGGAGGCCGAGCGCGAGAGAAGACCTTCCGGATTGAAATTGGGTTTCCCGCCGAGCTGGTTGATACGTTCCGCAACCGCCATCATATGTTCCTGCTCTTCCCTGGCGTGTTCGGCGAACTCGTCCTTGACGCCTTCGCTCGAGATTCCCGTCGCCGCAATTGCATGCATTGTGTAGCGCAGTACGCAGACGATCTCGGTAGCCAGCACCGACTGCAGGATCTCGATTGTACGCTTGACATCACCCTTGTAACTCTGGGTCACATCGCCGGACTCCAGGTGCTGCCGGGCGCGATCGCGCAGGGTCTTGACGTCGGTCAGGAACGGCTTGGACGAAGCTGTGTTCTCGGGCATGATCCTCTCCGTGGTTGATCCGCGAAATGCGCTCGGGGACAGGAAGAAATAACGCGCCGAGGCGGCTTTCGGATCGGAAGATCAGGAGGAATTCCGTCATGCAGGCGCGCCTTGCTTACGTGATGAAGTTCGTGACCGACATGGAAAGGGCGGTGCGGTTCCACCGCGACACGTTGGGTCTTCCGCTCAAGTTTCAGTCGCCCGGCTGGAGCGAATTTTCGACCGGTGATGTCACGCTGGCCCTTCACCCCGCACGGGAGGGCAAGCCCGCCGGTTCAATCGAACTCGGATTTCAGATCCGGGGTCTGGAGGCACTCCACGCGCGGGGCGAGGCAAGCGGGCTGACCTTCTCGGGTCCACTGCGGCGCGAACACGGTGTTCTCCTCGCGCCGTTTCTTGACAGCGAAGGCGCGCTCTGCACAGCAAGCGAGTAGCCGGTAAGTACAGCAGCAGCCCGCAAAAAATCCGGGGACATGTTGGGTTCCGTCCGTAACATTTGATTGTACGCGGCCAAAAAAAAAGCTTGTATTGCGGGAACCAATCCACTATCTGATTTTTTGCCCGCGCCAATGAGCGTTGGCCCGAGAGGCAGCAGGCAGAGCCGCGCCCGACGGAAATTCCGCCCGATCCAACAAATGGTTGGCGGGACGGAACTCACGAAACAAAAAACACGGGAGCGTGCCCTGCAGACGATCGAAACGCGCCTTCCAGGCGCGAGCCCCTATTCTGCGCGTATTCACGGCGCCAAATGCTTGCCGGGAAAAGTCCGGCAGTTCGGCGCCAGAGCCCAGGAAAGCAGCACCCGCGGCCTGCTGCACGGGGTTGCGAAGCTCACAATCATGACCGGCATTGCAGCCGGAATCCTTTTCACCTGGCAGGGCATTACGCTCCAGGTCCAGAAATTCTCGGTCCGTCCGGACCAGATGACGACGGTGCAGGCCGTTGCGCATTGGGTGCAACATGCCTGGACCGCGGCGGTGCAGCATCTCGGCCCCCTGCCGCAATCGACGTTCGAGCAGGAATCGAACATGAACGCGCGCCAGCTCGTCGACCGCTGGACGCCGGTCATTACCGAAGCTTCGGCCCGCTTCAATGTCCCGGCGACCTGGATCAGGGCCGTGCTGCAGACGGAAAGTGGCGGCCGCACGATGCTCGGCGAGAACAGGCCGATCGTTTCGAACGCCGGCGCAATGGGCCTCATGCAGCTGATGCCCGGGACGTACAAATTGATGAGTGCGCAGTTCAAGCTCGGCCCAAATCCGTTCAACACGCGCGCCAACATCTATGCCGGTGCGGCATACCTGCACCAGCTGTACCAGCACTACGGGTACCCGGCCATGTTCGCGGCGTACAATGATGGACCGGGCCATCTCGAGGACAGGCTGGGTCGCGGGCGGGTACTGCCGGTCGAGACGCGCAATTACGTGAAGCGCATCGAGACTGCGCTGACCGGCGGCGCCGCCAAAAACGCCAATCCGGCCGCGCTGCAGGACGGGGCGTCCGCGAAATTCACACGCCCCAACGGTACGCCGGTCGAAATCAAATTCGCCGAGATCACCGCCGTGCGTATCCCGCTTCAAGGCGAATACCCCGCCGGGGTGAACGCGGTCGTCAGCGTCGGCAAGGTGAGCCAAGCGGTGCGCGAAAGCTACGACACCGTCAAGGCGGCCATGCTCGAGCATGGAGCGCTCGGCCAGCCGGCGTTCGGACAGGCAAGCCGGTTTGCGGCTTTGCTCGCAGCCAACTACGCCCACCACGCCGCCCCGCACATCTCTTCAAAGGTGCTGCACGGCCCGAACCGCCATGACAATCGCCAGGTTGTCACCGGCCACCACCGTGTGCATGGCGAATATCGGCTCGCCGACAGCGGCACGATCCATCTTCATCCGGTTTCGCACCACGGCCGGTCGTAGCGTTCGGGCTTGACGGGGGGTAGATTGCCGGACTCCTGGAGGAGTCCGGCAATTGCCATTTTCAAGGCATACGGTGAGCGCGGCGCTGGTCGCCCTCGCAATTTCCCTCAACGCCTGCGGCCCTCAGGAGCAACATGGCGGTCACGCCGGGCATTTTTTGGGCATGCGGCACGGCCTGGGCCTTGGAATGCGGGCCGTGCGGCTGGGGGCGCGGGAGATGCGGCCGCGCGGATTCCGCCGCGCGTGTGAAGGGGACGTAGCGCGGCTTTGTCCGAACGCGAAGACCCGGCGCGACGAACGCGCGTGCATTGAGGGGAAACAGAACTTGGTGAGCAGCGACTGCCGGGCCTCTCTCGAACGCCGCCGCGAACCGGCGCGGTAGTTCGCGCCCAGCGCTCCAAATTATCATGCCCTGCGGGCCGATTGGCTCTTCCGCTACGTTGGTCAGGCGTTGTACGCGAGGTTGAGCCCCGGTTGCGGCCAGTTGAGCGCCAGGAGCTTGCCGGTGCCCGAGGCGGTGACGTAGGCGGTTTTCATGGTTTTGCCGCCCCAGCAGATGTTGGTGACCAGCGGGTCGGCGATCGGCGTGTGCTGCACCTTCTTTTTTCCGGGCCAGAACGTTGTGATGCCACCGGCGAGAATCGTGGCGACGCACACGCCGCCATCCGCCTGTACGCCCAGCGAATCAAAATAGGCAAGACCAGGATAGGCGCCGACGAACACGCCGGGCGTAAAGCCCTCGACCTTGCCGCGCCTGCCGGCACCGATTAGCGGCAGACTCCACAGCCGACCGGGAAATGTCTCGGCGTAATAGACCGTGTTGCCGTCAGGCGAGAGACCCACGCCGTTGGGCGAGATCAGCTCGCGCAGGACGCGCGTGATCCTTGAGCCGTCGCCGCGCGCATAATAGAGCGCGCCATGCGCGTGTCCTTCCGTGGTCGTCTTGCCGTGGTCGGTGAACCAAAAGCCGCCGCTCGTGTCGAACACCAGATCGTTCGGCGCCACGAGACGTGCACCGTCGCATTCATGATACAGAATTTCGACCTTGCCTGTTGCAAGATCCACCCGTTCGATGCGGCCACCTGCATGCGATGTCGGCGCATGGCCGGGGATGAGCAGACCCGCGCGCTTGTGGAATTCGAAGCTGCCACCATTATTGCAGACGTACAGCGCGCCGTCGGGGCCGACCGCCAGTCCATTGGGCCCACCGCCTGGCGTGGCAATCGTCTGCTTTTTTCCGTCCGGCTTTATCCGCGCGATCCTGCCCGCCGCGATTTCGACTATCACGACCGAGCCGTCTTTCATCGCCACCGGCCCCTCGGGAAATCTCAGCCCCGACGCAACTTCACGAATGTTCATCTGACCCCTCCGAAACTGGCGCGCCTATCAACGGGAATATTGCACGCGCAGAACAATTTCATCGTCTCGTTGTTCAGTACTCCGCGTCTCCGCGAAATTCACTACGCATGGCTGCGTTGGAGCGTGAGGAAGCGGTACTCGAGGCCAGCGTCCGCGACGGGATCTTCGCGCGCGGTCTCGTGCCACTCGGCCGGATCGAAGTGCGGAAAATACGCGTCGCCGGCAAATTCGCCGAGCACCTCCGTCAAGTAGATCACGTCGGCGCGAGGCAACGCCGCGCGATAAATCGTTTCGCCGCCGATGACCGCGACTTCCGTCGGCCAAGCCGACTCCGCTCGTACCACCGCTTCGTCGAAGCTGTGAACGACCATAGCACCGTCGGAAGAAAATTGCCGATCACGCGTCACGACAATGTTCATCCGTCCCGGCAATGGCTTTTTCGGCAGGCTGTCCCAGGTCTTCCGCCCCATGATGCAGGGCTTGCCCATGGTGAGTTGTTTGAAGCGGCGCATGTCTTCGGGAATGCGCCAAGGAATTCGCCCGTGATCGCCGATCACGCCGTTTGCGGCCTTTGCAACCACGAGCGCGATCCGGCTCATCCGTGCGCCAGAACCGCGAGCGCGTCACCCGTCAATCGGTACACGTGCCAATCGTCGACCCGCTCGGCCCGCAATGTCTCGTAAAAGGCAATCGACGGCTTGTTCCACGTAAGCACCGACCATTCGAGCTTGGGGCAACCCTCTTCGACGGCGCGCCGCGCAAGGTCGACGACAAGTGCACGACCAATTCCGCGCCGCCGCGATGCGGGGCGCACATAAAAATCCTCCAGGTAAATTCCTCGAGCCGCGGCAAAACTGGAATACGTCCGGTACCACGTCATGACTCCGGCCGGCTCACTGTCTGCGAAGGCGAGATCGCAGGAAATGGCCGGCGCAGCACCGAAAAAATCGCGCGTCACGCATTCGGGAGTCAGGCGGAATCTGTGCAGAAGTCTTTCGTAATCAGCGAGTTCCCTAAGAAGATCAACGATGGCAGTTTCATCCCCCCTTTTTGCGCCGCGAATCTCGATGGCGCTCATACTGCCACCTTTGCCTTGATGTGCGGATGGGCTCGGTAATTCTCGAGACGGAAATCGTCATACCGGAACGCAAACATGTCATGCACCTTTGGATTCATGTGCATCTGCGGCAGCGGATATGGCGTGCGCGCAAGCTGTTCGCGTACCTGCTCGAGATGATTGAGATAAAGATGCGCGTCGCCAAACGTATGCACGAATTCGCCCGGCGAAAGTTCGGTTACTTGCGCCATCATCATCGTCAGCAGCGCGTAAGAGGCGATGTTGAACGGTACGCCCAGGAAAATGTCCGCCGAACGCTGATAGAGCTGGCACGAAAGTCGGCCGTTCGCGACATAGAACTGGAAGAGGCAATGACAGGGCGGCAGCGCCATGCGGTCGATCTCGGCCGGATTCCAGGCACTGACGATCAGGCGCCGCGAATCCGGATTGCGGCGGATTTGTTCGACGACGGCGGCGATCTGATCGATCGTGCCACCATTCGGAGCCGGCCACGAGCGCCACTGCGAACCATAGACCGGACCCAGATCGCCGGACTCGTCCGCCCATTCGTCCCAAATGGAAACACCGCGCTGCTGCAGCCAGCGCACATTGGTGTCTCCGCGCAGGAACCACAGAAGTTCGTAGATGATGGATTTCAGGTGCAGCTTCTTCGTCGTGACGAGCGGAAATCCCGCCGCGAGGTCGAACCGCATCTGGTGACCGAAAATCGAAAGCGTTCCGGTTCCGGTGCGATCGTGTTTCTGGACGCCCCGTTCGAGCACCGTGCGCATCAGGTCGAGATATTGCTGCATCGCGCCCTTATAGGCCGATTCTCGCCCGCCTTCGCCCTTTAGCTCCCCGAAGCTGTGAGCTTTCGCCCCCGAGCCGCGAGATAGTCGTAGAGCGCATTCAGATCGGCGTCGCTCAAATGTCCGACGCGGACCGTGGCGACTGCCGACATCATGGGCAGTTCGCGATTTCCAGCCGCCTTTCCGGTATGCATGAAGTGCAGAAAGGCCGCGCGATCATACGCAGCGACGATCGAAAGGTTTGGCGGCAGACCCGGTCCCGGCGGCGTGGCGCCGTCAAGTTCGGTCGTGTGGCATTCGCCGCAAGCGGTCATCGCGATGTGGCGTCCGCGCGCGTATTTCGGTCCGAGATCGAGCGCCGGTTTCTGCAACGGAAACCACATCCGACCGGTCCTTCCCTTGCCGGTCAGGAGGGCATAGCGCTGCGCGATTCCATATGACGGGACAGCATGCGCGACGCCTCGGGGCGGATGCGCGCGAACAAACGCGAGAATGTCGGCAAGATCGGAATCGCTCATGTACTGAAACGCGTCGGAGGGCATGTATTCGGCCACGCTGGTTCCATCGGGCCGCAGACCATGGCGAATCGCGCGATCGAAATCCCGGTCGGAAAACGTCGTCGCAAGCCGCGTGAGGTTGAGCGACCACACGCCGAAATCCGGAATGAACGCTCCTTCCAGATTCGGGCGATGACAGTCCGTGCAGCCAAAAGCGTGCGCCAGACGGTCGCCGCGCGCGATCGCAGCCGCGCCGGATGACGCGCGAACGGAACTCGGCGGGAGCGGATATGTCCGATCCAGCATTCGCTCGGACACAACGTAAACGTAGCCAAGTGCGAGCCCTGCGACTGCGGCAACGACCCCGGCGACGCGAGCCGCCCACTTCCAGATTTTCATCTCCCCCGCCTTCTATTCGAATGGCCCCTGTCTTATATTAACAGATGTTCGGGCTCGCCCGGACTATGGCGATAAACGGCTGCGTAATAAGCGGACCGGACCCGGGGGCGGTACCCGGCGCCTCCACCGGAGCGATTGGGACCGATCGCTGCGGCGGGGGCGAAACAGGATCGACGGACGTGTAAAGGTTGACCTTTCGCTCGGTATGGTATCCGCCGTTATCGGGCTAATCGTACAGGTGCCAACGATAACGAAATGGCCCTCGCTGCCTAATTAGGCAAGCGCGGTTTCGGGGAGCACCGGGCAACAGAAGCTCCCCACTTTGTCCGTGAATTTGAAGTGCTTTGTTGCGATGTCGTGGTCGACCTGGCCGCCAACGGTCGCCGCCCAACACAGGTTAATTCCTGAGTTGCCAATGGGCGCCGGCCCCCTGGCTCCTGCGCGTGTGAAATTTTTCTGTCGTAGTGGCTTTGCCTCTCGCCTGACAGCCTTCCAGTGCTGGCCCGCATACGCAAGCAAAACGAAAATTGCGGGATCGTCCGGATTGACTCGCCGACGCGCGCGTCTAGTCTCTGATTGTTTCCAATCCCGGTCTGCATGACGAAGGACTTCATCGGCTACAAGGCTTTGACCGACGCGGCGCTCCGGGGCGTCGTGCGCGGCGCGCTCAAACATGTCGAGAAGAACGGACTCGTCGGCTCACATCATTTCCGCATCTCGTTTCGAACGCGCGCGCCAGGCGTGGAGATCCCCGATTTCCTGCTCGAGCAATATCCGGAGGAGATGACGATCATTCTTCAGCACCAGTTTTGGGGCCTGAAAATCAAGGACAATCATTTCGACGTCACGCTGTCGTTCCGCAAGGTTCCGGCTACACTCTCGATTCCGTACAGCGCACTGACCGCCTTCGTCGATCCAGGCGTACAGTTCGGACTGAATTTTCAGACCGAGCCGGAAGAAGAGGCGAGCCAGCGCAAACGGCCGAGCGTGGCAGGCGGTAAAGCGCCGGAGCTTGCGGCGCCCAAACCTGAAACTCCGGGCGAGGTTGTAAGCCTCGATTCTTTCCGCAAAAAATGAGCACCGCCGGCGAACGCACCTCCGACGCAGACGGAATGCGCATCGAAACCGATTCCTTCGGTCCGATCGAGGTTCCGGCCGACCGGTACTGGGGTGCGCAGACCGAGCGCTCGCGCAGGAATTTCCGAATTGGCGGCGAGCGTATGCCTGTTGCGGTCACGCGCGCGCTCGGCCTGATCAAATGCGCCGCGGCGCGCGTCAACGTCGAGTTGGGTATTCTGAATTCGGAACGCGGCGAAGCCATCGCGCGCGCAGCGGAGGAAGTGGCCGACGGAAAGCTCGATGCGCATTTTCCGCTCGTCGTGTGGCAGACGGGTTCCGGCACACAGTCCAACATGAATGCCAACGAAGTCATCGCCAACCGTGCCATCGAGTTGATGGGCGGCGTCATCGGTTCCAAGAAGCCGGTGCATCCCAACGACCATGTCAACAGGAGCCAGTCGTCGAACGACTGTTTTCCCACGGCGATGCACATCGCTGCGGTGCTCCAGATTCATCGCGTGCTGCTCCCCGGATTGCGGCGGCTCCAGAAAGCGCTTGAGGAAAAAAGCGCCGCGTTCGAACTCACCGTGAAGATCGGACGCACCCATCTCATGGACGCGACGCCGATTACACTGGGGCAGGAATTCTCCGGATATGCGACGCAGGTGGCAAACGGGATCGCCCGCGTCAAAGCTGCGCTGCCGCGGCTTTATCAGCTGGCCCAGGGCGGAACCGCTGTCGGTACCGGATTGAATGCGCCGGCAACATTTGGCCAGCTGTTCGCGGCGGAAATTGCGAAGATGACGAAGCTGCCGTTCACCAGCGCACCGAACAAGTTCGAGGCGATGGCTGCGCACGACACTGTCGTGGAAGTATCGGGTGCGCTCAACACCATTGCCGCGTCGCTGTTCAAGGTCGCGCAGGATATCCGGCTGATGGGATCGGGGCCGCGTGCCGGCATCGGCGAACTGAAGCTGCCGGAAAACGAGCCGGGCTCGTCGATCATGCCGGGCAAAGTCAATCCGACCCAGTGCGAAGCCATGACGATGGTGTGCACACAGGTGATGGGCAATCACACCACCATTACGGTCGCCGGAAGCCAGGGCAATTTCGAGCTCAACGTCTTCAAGCCGGTGCTGATATACAACCTTCTGCAGTCGATCCGGCTTTTGGGCGACGCGGCGATGAGCTTCAGCCAGCATTGCGTGGAAGGAATCGAGCCCGATCGCGAGCGGATCGACGACCTGTTGCACCGCTCGTTGATGCTCGTCACGGCATTGGCGCCAAGGATCGGCTACGACAACGCAGCAACCGTTGCGAAAACCGCGCACGCGAATGGCACCACGCTACGGGAAGAGGCGGTGAAGCTTGGGTTCGTGACCGACGCGGAGTTCGACCAGCTGGTCCGCGCTGAGAAGATGGTCCGTCCAGACAATGAGCGCGGCCTCGCCTGAACGTCGTGCGCGATTCCTGCGCAAGCGTTCGTTTTCAATCGCAGGCCACCGTACCAGCGTGGCACTCGAACCGGAATTCTGGATCGTGCTGGAGAAGGAGGCGCGGCGTGGTGGCCGTACGCTTTCCGCGTTGGTATCGCAAGTGGACGCAGCGCGCGAAGCCCGCCCGCTCGCGAGCGCGCTGCGCCTCGCGGCGCTTTCTGCCGCAAGCCGCGGGCATGTCGGCCAATTGCCCCCCCGATAACCGAACTCCTTGTGAGCACGCCGGGCCGCGGGTTATCTTTGACCTGCCCATTTGCAACAGGTCGTACGATGCACAGACGTTCTCTACTGCTGATCGCAGGCGCCCTTGTTCTGATCAGCAGCAGCCGGGGGCTGGCCCAGTCGGCAGTTGGCATCGCGGCTGCCGTTCACAACTGCCAGAACTCCGATCTCGCTCCCGAGGCCAGGATCGAAGCGTGCACCCAGATCATTCATGCAAACCTCGCGTCCCACGGCATTCTCGCCGCCTTCTACTACAATCGCGCAGTTGCCTACGAAGCTGCGCGGGACTCCGATCATGCCAAACAGGATTACGAGAAAGCCCTCGACCTGAAGCCCGATTTTGCAGAGGCCAAGGAGAACCTCGCCCGCCTCTCGGGCGAAACTCCCGCCAATGCGCCGCCGCCGGTTGAGGTGCATTGATCATCAGGGGACCTTGTGGTCCGGATCGCCAGACTTGAACTTTCCGACGCGGCCACGATCAAGCAACTGGCGACGGCTTATGGACTTCCCCGCCTCAAGAGATTCCTCAAACACATCGATCACCGACAGACCGGGCCGAATGAACGTTTCGGGCGACGTTATCAGCGGAGCGTTCTTCGGCGCGGCGGTCTGCGGCTCCTCTCGCCGAAGACCGGGGAACCGGTACTGGCCACAGAGTCGGTCGCAATCAACGGCAAGACCTTCTATCGCTTCGTGGAAGCGGAGCGGGCCGGGACCCCGATCGAGTATTTCGTCATTGCCTCTCGTATTCGCTTCGGCTTTCCGCTGGTTGGCCTCTTCGTTCCCGAGAAAAACGTACTTCTGTCATGGGAGCATGGCGGAAAGCACGCCGTCACAAACCGTCACCTCACGGCGTTGACGGAAGCACGCAGTGCCCAACATCCGTCGGTGCGAATTTCCGAAGCACCCGTCATACTCATGGGCCACACAAGTTTTGCCCATCATCTCTGGAACGAGCTGTCTGCGTTGGACACGATCATCCGGTCAGATTGCCTGCCGCCCGCCAGTGCAATTCTCGTTGCCCGGGAGCCACTGGGCAAAATCGAAGAAATCTTCCCGGAATTGCTCGGCTGCCAAATTACCCGTGTCGATCCGGGGCCGCCCCTTTGCGGCTTCCGGACGGGAGGTCTTTTTGTCAATCTGGGCGCGTTGTGCATTCCAGAGCAGCTGAGGAGACGGATGGTAGCCTTTGCACAAAGCAGATCCAGCGCAGCGGCGCGCGCAATCATCGCGGAACTCCCGCAAATTGGCGGCCCGATTTTTTGGATTTCGGTCAGAACGCAAAATCCCACACTGACCAATCAACACGATGTGCTCGTCCGCGTCGCGTGCCTGCTCCTGCACAGGTACGGAAACTGTGGCATTGTGTTCGACGGTTTCTCGCTCCCTGAAGACTGGATGCGTACAGCGGAAGACATGCAGACTACGTATGCGCGACTCGCATCGGAATCGCATAAGGCGAGCGAAGCCATCATCGCGAGCATACGCGCCCTGTCCCCTCCCGGCCCGCGCCAATTGGTTACAAGTATCGCAGGAATGTCCCTGCTCGACTGTTTCGCCATCGCTCAGTGCGCCACCGTCTATCTGTGTCATGAGGGTTCCATACAGCACAAGATCGGATGGACAGCGAATGTACCCGGAATTATTCACGGCAACCGCCGCGTATCCGCGGACGGGCTCGTGGCCCGGCACTCGGCCAGGCTTGAGAACGGGCTTGCACCCCTGATCACACCAAGGGAAATGCTTGCCGACGTTGTCACTGGCCATAAGGAGCGCAACTATGTCTGCATCGATCCCCCCGAATTCAGCCGGTTCGTACTGGACTATTTTCGCCGGTGTCTGAGTCTGGCGACCCGCGCCCCCTGCTGACAGCGGCCAGTCGCCATAGTTGCGGATGCATTTTGCCTTTCTCGGAGGAGAACATGGGCGAGTTGATCAATCTCAGGCGCGCAAAAAAAGCCGCAGAGCGGGTGGCGAAGGAGAACGCCTCGGCGGCAAACCGGATCGTACACGGTACACCGAAGCATCACCGGAAAGCCGCGAAAGCGGAGAAGCAGCGCACGGATCAGAAGATCGGCGCGCACAAGCTCGACGTGGGAAAATAAACGTTGTCATGGCCCCGGGCCGCCAGGCGCGACGTAAATGTCAGGCGCCGACGCCCGAGAGTTCGGCCGAAACGGCCCACAGACGCCGCGCGTCGGCATCGTTCTGCGCCTCGCGCGTCGGCGTGGCTGGTCTGCATTTGACGAAATACCCGCCGCTTACACTCGCGACGTCCGGCGAACGCGCGAGATACACCATGGTCTGCGCGCCCTGTTCCGGCGTCAGCGCAAAAGTCTTGGCCGCCCGGATGCCGAACGACAGTGCACCGCCGGAGTGATCGCCGAAACGGGTCGCGACGAACCCCGGATGAAAGCAGTTCGCGGTTATGCCGGTGCCCTGCAGACGCCGCGCCAGTTCGCGCGTGAACAGGATGTTGCAGAGCTTCGAGCGCCCGTAGACGCCGAAGCCGCTGTAATGGCGTGCCGATTGCAGGTCGGAAAAATCGAGATTCGCACCCTTGTGCGCGTCCGAGGCTGTCGAAACGACTCGCGCGCCCGGACCCATCTTCGGCAGCAACAGATTCGTCAGCACGAAATAGGCCATGTGATTGAGCGCGAACGTTGTCTCGAGGCCGTCTTCCGTGACCTTGCGCGTACCGAACATCGCACCTGCATTGTTGACGAGAACGTCGATGCGCGGCTCCGCGGCCGCGATCTCGCCCGCGACGCGCTTCATTTCAGAAACGCGCGACAGATCGGCATAATGCACCGCGTGATTGCCACCGGAGGTCGCGCGCAGGTGCTTCAGCGTTTCCTCAGCCCGCGCGCGGTCGCGGGCGATGAAGACGATGCGCTCCCCTTCGCCGGCGAGACGATCCGCCGCCACTTCGCCGATGCCGGAGGTTGCGCCCGTGATGACGACGGTTCTGGCCGTCACGACTTCAACCGACGATATCGAGTTCGCTGAAGAAGAAGCGAATTTCGTGAAACGCAGCCTCGGCCGAATCCGAGCCGTGTACGGAATTCGCTTCGATCGACTCGGCGAAGTCCTTGCGAATGGTCCCGGCGGCCGCTTTCGCGGGGTCCGTTGCCCCCATCACCTCGCGATTTTTCGCGATGGCGTCGTCGCCTTCCAGCACCTGAACGACCACGGGGCCGGAACTCATGAATTCGACGAGGCTCCGGAAGAACGGCCGCTCTTTGTGCACATTGTAGAATGCCTCCGCGTCTCCGATGGAGAGGCGCGTCCGCTTCTGTGCGACAATGCGCAGACCTGCCTTTTCGAGCCGCGCCGCAATCTCCCCCGTCAGGTTTCGTCGCGTCGCATCGGGCTTGATGATCGACAG
>DATGGN010000005.1:0-13655 GCA_035308485.1 Rhizomicrobium sp. | reverse complement strand
ATGCTCAAGCTCGGCCAGTCGCTGCTCGCGCTGAATCAGAAAAAGGAAGGCTGCAGAGCTCTTGCCACGCTCCCGAACCAGTATCCGGCCGCTTCGAAATCGATCAGCGACCAGGCGCTCGCCGAACGCAAGGCCCACGGCTGCCGCTGAGGCGATTTCGGCCCCGGCATTCGCGAGGCTGATGGATCGGATCCTGGCTCAGGGTGCGGTGTGGCCGGGCGCGGTCGGGGTTTCCGGCGGAGCCGATTCTCTTGCGCTCATGTTCCTGCTTGCCGATTGGACGGCGGCCGGGGGACTGGCGCCGCCCGTTGTGCTGACCGTTGATCACGGGTTGCAGCCGGGCTCGAAGCAAGTCGCGGAGGGCGTCGCGGCCCGGGCGCGACGCCACGGCATGGCCGCGCATGTCTTGCGTTGGACCGGCCGCAAACCCGGCGCCGATATCGAAAAGGCGGCCCGGGACGCGCGTTATCGGCTGATGGGCGACTGGTGCCGCCGGAACGGGATCGGCTGCGTTTTCGTCGCCCACTCGATGGACGACCAGGCGGAGACGTTTCTGCTGCGCCTGATGCGCGGGAGCGGAGTAGACGGGCTCGCCGCCATGGCGCCGGTTGCTCCTTTTCCCGCGCGCGATTGCGAAAACCTGCGCCTGGCGAGGCCGCTGTTGCGCATTCCACGGGCGAAACTCCGCGGCTTCCTGGCCAGCCGTGGCGAGGCCTGGTTCGAGGATGAAATGAATGCCGACCGGCGCTTCGCCAGGGTCCGCCTGCGCGAGGATTGGCCGACCCTTCGGGAGATGGGCTTCTCCGCGCAGAGGATCGCCACCGCGGCCGGTCATTTGGCCCGGGCGCGCACGGCGCTGGATCGCGACACGCAGCTCCTGCTGCAGCGCGCCAGTCGCATGGAAGGCAAAGCGGTCTTGCTGGACGCGGATGCCATCGCCGCGGCGCCTGAGGAAATCGGCCTTCGCGCTCTTTCGCGGGTGTTGATGCAGGTCTCGGGGCAGATTTATCGGCCGCGGTTCGACCGATTGGAGCAACTGCTTGCAGCCATTCGTTACCGTGATCTGAGAGGCGGGCGGACATTGCACGGTTGTTGCATCAGGCCCGCTTCGAAACGGCTCGCCTGCTTTGGTCCGCGCACGTTGAGTGTCACGCCTGAAGCGGGTCGCGGCGGGAAAAAACAGACCGGCTCCGCGACCGCGGGGAGTTTTATATGTTAAGGTTGGCAATAATCCGTGATGGCGGGCTTCCAACGCAATTCTTAACGCTTTTCACGCTGGCAAGGCGCTATGAAGTCCCTATGTAGGCGTTTAGGACTCCGTGTAGGCGTTTAAGATTCCGCAGCCTTTGGCGCGCGAGCCCGGGAAAGGACCTTCGTGAACAACCTTCGCAATCTTCTCCTCTGGATCATCATCGCGGTCCTGCTCGTCTTCCTGTTCAACATGTTCCAGGGGACTGCGAACAAGCCCGCCTCCACCACGACCAACTACACCGAGTTCAATCAGGAAGTGACGCAAGGCTCGGTGAAGAAAGTCACCATTCAGGGCGAGCAGATCAAATACGAGCTGTCGAACGGGCAGAGCTTCACGACCTATGCGCCCAACGATCCCGACCTGACCAAGCGCCTGCTTCAGCACAACGTTCCGATCATCGTGCAGCCGGCCGACGATGGCATGCCGACTTTGGTCGGCGTGATCATCAACTGGTTCCCGATGCTCCTTCTGATCGGTGTGTGGGTGTTTTTCCTGCGTCAGATGCAGGCCGGCGGCGGCAAGGCGATGGGCTTCGGCAAGAGCCGCGCCAAGCTTCTTACCGAGCGCACCGGCAGGGTGACGTTCGAGGACGTGGCCGGCGTCGACGAGGCCAAGGAGGAACTCAAGGAAATCGTCGAATTCCTGCGCGATCCGCAGAAATTCCAGCGCCTGGGCGGCCGCATTCCGAAAGGCGTGCTGCTGGTCGGCCCGCCCGGCACCGGCAAGACGCTGCTTGCGCGCGCCATCGCCGGCGAAGCGAATGTACCGTTCTTCACCATCTCGGGCTCCGATTTCGTCGAGATGTTCGTGGGCGTCGGCGCCAGCCGCGTCCGCGACATGTTCGAACAGGCCAAGAAGAACGCGCCCTGCATCGTGTTCATCGACGAAATCGACGCCGTCGGGCGCCACCGCGGCGCCGGCCTCGGCGGCGGCAATGACGAGCGCGAACAGACGCTCAATCAGCTGCTCGTCGAGATGGACGGCTTCGAGTCGACCGAGGGCGTGATCCTGATAGCGGCGACAAACCGCCCCGACGTTCTCGATCCCGCGCTGCTCAGGCCGGGCCGTTTCGACCGCCATGTCGTCGTCCCCAATCCGGATCTCTCCGGCCGCGAAAAGATCCTGCGCGTCCATATGCGCAAGGTACCACTCGCGACCGATGTCGATCCCCGTGTGATTGCGCGGGGTACTCCGGGCTTCTCAGGCGCCGACCTCGCGAACCTCGTGAACGAAGCGGCACTCCTCGCCGCGCGTCGCGGCAAGCGTGTCGTGACCATGGTCGAGCTCGAGGATGCGAAGGACAAGGTGCTGATGGGCGCCGAGCGCCGCTCCATGGCGATGACCGACGAGGAGAAGAAGCTGACCGCCTATCACGAAGGCGGCCATGCCATCGTCGCGTTGAGCGTGAAAGGCTCGGATCCCATTCACAAGGCGACCATCATTCCGCGCGGCCGGGCGCTCGGCATGGTGATGCGCCTGCCGGAACGCGACCAGCTTTCCGTCACGCGCGAAAAGATGCTGGCCGACATCTGCGTGGCCTTCGGCGGCCGCATCGCCGAAGAGCTGATCTTCGGCCACGAGAAGGTCACGACCGGCGCCATGTCGGACATCGAGATGGCAACGCGGCTCGCGCGCGCGATGGTGACGCGCTTCGGCATGTCCGACGAACTCGGGCCGCTCGCCTACGCGGAAAATCAGGACGAGGTCTTCCTTGGCCACACGATCGCGCGCCAGCAGAACGTATCCGAGGCAACGGCGCAGAAGATCGACCAGGAAATCCGTACGATCATCGACAATTGCTACCGCCGCGCGCTCGATATTCTCAACCAGCGCGTGGACGATCTGCACACCCTGGCCAAAGGGCTGCTCGAATACGAGACGCTGACCGGCGACGAGATCGTGGCGCTGCTCAAGGGCATTCAGCCGGTTCGCGCCCCCTACGAAGAGCCGGAGCCCCAGCGCGGACCCGGGCCGAGCGTTCCGCAGGCGGGACGTCCGCGCGGTATCGGGCCGATCGCGCCGGAGCCTCAACCGGGGCGGTGAACGCCGTTCTTCTCGGCATCGTCAACGTCACCGACGATTCGTTCTCGGATGGCGGCGCCTATCTCGATCCCGATGCTGCGCTCGCCCACGCCCGGCGACTGGCGGAACAGGGCGCCGATATCATCGACCTCGGTGCTGCCGCATCTAATCCTCGCGCCCTGCCTGTCGCGCCGGAAACCGAGATCGCGCGACTGCGTCCGCTTGTGGATGGACTGAAGCGCGACGGTACAAAAATCTCGATCGACAGTTTTGCGGTCGAAACGCAGCGTTGGGCACTCGCGCAAAACGTCGACTTCCTGAACGACATCCACGGGTTCCCACGACCGGAATTCTATCCCGAGCTGGCGCGCTCATCGGCGAAGCTCATCGTCATGCACGCCGTGAATGCGGCCGGGCCGGCGCGCCGGGAAGATGCAACGCCGCCGAATCTGTACGACCACATTGTCGGTTTTTTCGACGGCCGCATTGCCGCGCTGACGAAGGCGGGGATTGACCGCGCGCGGCTGATCCTCGATCCGGGGATGGGGCTTTTCCTCGGAAACAGCCGCGAGGCTTCGTTCAGGGTGCTGCGGCGCATTTCCGACCTGAAAGCGGCCTTCGGACTGCCGGTGCTGATTTCCGTTTCGCGCAAGTCGTTTCTGCGGCCCAAAGGACGGCCGGCCTCGCAGGCGGGAGCGCTGACGCTGGCGGCAGAGCTTTACGCCGTCGGGGAAGGCGCGGACTACATCCGCACCCACGACCCCCAGGCGCTCAGGGATGGGCTCTTCGTGCTCGGTAATCTCGAGGAACAAAACGTTAAGGAAATTGCCGGGGGCCATCTGCTATGATGGCGGTCTGGGGAAGCGCCGAGGACCTCTTTTCATGAACCGAAAGCTTTTCGGAACCGACGGCATACGCGGGCTCGCGAACAGCCATCCCATGACGCCGGAAATCGCCATGAGGGCCGGCATGGCGGCCGGCCGCCTGTTCACGCATGGCGATCAGCTGCACCGCGTGGTGATCGGCAAGGACACGCGCCTCTCCGGTTACATGATAGAATCGGCGCTCGTTGCGGGTTTCACCGCCGTCGGCATGGACGTCTTCCTCTTCGGGCCGCTGCCCACGCCCGCCATCGCCATGCTGACGCGCTCGCTCCGCGCGGATCTTGGCGTCATGATCTCCGCCTCGCACAACCAGTTCGAAGACAACGGCATCAAGATCTTCGGTCCCGACGGGCTCAAGCTTTCCGACGAGCGCGAAGCGGCGATCGAAGAGCTGATGGCGAAGGGCTTCGAGGAAGGGCTCGCCACGTCCCGCAAGATCGGCCGGGCCAAGCGCATCGACGATTCCCAGGCGCGCTACATCGAATATGCGAAACGTACATTCCCGAAGAACCTGACGCTCGACGGAATGCGCATCGTCGTCGATTGCGCGAACGGCGCCGCCTACAAGGTCGCGCCGCTCATATTGTGGGAACTGGGCGCCGAGGTCATCGAAATCGGTACCGATCCGAACGGCTTCAACATCAACCACGAATGCGGCTCGACCTTTCCCGAAGCGATGCAGCGCAAGGTGCGCGAGCGCCGCGCCGACTTCGGAATCGCGCTCGACGGCGACGCCGATCGCGTGGTGATGTCGGACGAACGCGGCAACCTGATCGACGGCGACCAGATTCTGGCGCTGATCGCGCGCTCATGGTCGAAGACCGGCGAGCTCAAGGGCGGCGGCGTGGTGGGCACCGTCATGTCCAACGTCGGACTCGAGCGCTATCTTGACGGGCTTGGTCTCAAACTGGCGCGCTCGCCCGTCGGCGACCGCTACGTCATCGCGCGCATGTGGGACGGCGGTTTCAACGTCGGCGGCGAACAGTCCGGCCACATCATCCTGCGCGACTTCTCCACCACCGGCGACGGAATCATCGCCGCACTCCAGGTGCTGGGCGTGCTGGCGCAGGAGAAACGGCCGGCCAGCGAAGCCTCGCGCATCTTCGAGCCGCTGCCGCAGGTCATCGAGAACGTGCGCTACCGCAATGGCTCGCCCCTCAACAACGACAAGGTGAAGGAGCGCATCAAGGACTGCGAGACGCGCATGAACGGCGCGGGACGAATTATTGTCCGCAAGTCCGGCACCGAACCCGTCATCCGCGTGATGGCCGAAGGTGACGACGAGAAGCTTGTGCGCTCGGTCGTGAGCGATCTCGTCGCAGCGCTCAAGGACGCTGTCACCTGATACGCGCGACCGCGCGCGTTCTCATCATTGCCGGATCGGATTCCGGCGGCGGCGCGGGGATTCAAGCCGACATCAAGACGGCGACGGCGCTCGGCGTGTACGCGTCGGCCGCCATAACCGCGGTCACCGTTCAGGATACCCGCGGTGTCCACGCGATCCACGAAATTCCCGCCGCGATCGTACGCGACCAGATTGCGTACGTGCTCGACGATATCGGCGCCGATGCGATCAAGATCGGCATGCTCGGCTCCGCAGCAATCGTGCACGCCGTCGCAGATGCCCTGCAAGGCCATGCGCGCGACATGCCGCTCGTGCTTGATCCGGTGCGCGCATCCTCGAGCGGTACGGCGCTGCTCGAAGACGGTGCAATCGGCGCGCTGACGGCGCAGCTTTTTCCTCTGGCAACGCTGCTCACGCCCAACATCCCCGAAGCCGAAGCGCTCGCGGGCATTCCCGTTCGAAATACAGGTGATATGCAACGCGCCGGCGAAAGACTTCGGGCGTCAGGCGCTGCAGCCGTTCTCGTCAAAGGGGGTCATGCAGACAACGACGTCATCGAAGATGTGCTTGTCTCTGATGAAGACGCGCGCGTCTTTTCCGCTCCGCGCCTCGACAGCCGCAACACCCACGGCACCGGCTGTACGCTCTCGACCGCGATCGCCTGCGGCCTTGCGCAAGGCTTGACCCTCACCCACGCGATCGAACGCGCGCGCGCGTTTGTGCAGGAGGCGATTCGTACCGCGCCCGGCTTCGGCCGCGGCCACGGCCCCCTCAACCATCTCGTTCGTCTGTAGAGAAGATTGGCGCGCGAAGACGCGGAGGACCCCTCACCCGCTTCGCCGCGTTGTACGCGGCTCGGCTGCCCTCTCCCGCAAGCAAGGGGAGAGGGCGATTGGAACGCACAAAAAACACCTCTCCCGTTGCGGGAGAGGTCGAAATTGGCGGACCCGCACTTGATGCGGGGACGCAAATTTCGGGTGAGGGGTAGCTCTTCCGCTTCCCTCTCCGTCAGCGCGCGAGCATTCCCGCAAGCCGGTTGCGGATGGTGGCTTCGGCTTCGCGCATGATGCGCGCAACGAGTTCGGCGCAGGTCGGGATGTCATGGATGAGCGCCTGGCTTTGTCCTGCCGACCAGATTCCGGCATCCATTTCACCCTGATCGAGCACGGTTGCACCGCGCACGCCCGCTACCAGGTCCTTGATGTCGGCGAAGCTCGCGTTTCCGCGCTTCTCGATGGCGATGACGTCGTCGCTGATCGCGTTCTTCGCCACGCGGGCGGTGTTGTGCAGCGTACGGAAAATCAAATTGGTCGAGCGCTCGTCGTTGGCGACGATCTGCCGTTTGACGTTCTCGTGAATCGGCGCCTCGACCGTCGCCATGAAGCGCGTACCCATATTGGCGCCGTCGCAGCCGAGCGCGAGCGCCGCCACCAGCCCGCGTGCATCGGCGATGCCGCCCGAAGCAATGATGGGAATCTTGATCCTGTCCGCCGTCGCCGGAAACAGGATCAGTCCGCCGACATCGTCTTCTCCCGGGTGACCGGCGCATTCAAAACCGTCGATGGAGACGCAATCGACGCCCAGCGCCTCCGCCTTCAGCGCGTGACGGACGCTGGTGCATTTGTGGATCACTTTCACGCCCGCTTCCTTGAAGCGCGGCAGATGTGCCTGCGGATTGTTGCCGGCCGTCTCGACGATCTTCACCCCGCTTTCGATGATCGCCTCGCGATATTCGTCGTACGGAATGGGCGTGATGCTCGGCAGGATGGTGAGATTGACGCCGAAAGGCTTGTCGGTCCGTTCGCGGCAGCGCGCGACCGCCTTGGCGAGGTCTTCGGGCTTGCCCGCGGAATGCGCGGTGATGAATCCGAGCGCGCCCGCATTGGCGACCGCGGCGATGAGTTCGACCTTGCCGACGCGGGTCATGCCGCCGCAGGTGATCGGCGCCTCGACGCCGAACATTTCCGTGAATCGGGTTTTCAACATGATGTGCCCTATCGGTCCGCGAAGGGGTCGCGGACGAGGATCGTGTCTTCGCGCTCGGGGCTGGTGGAGAGGAGAGAGACCGGCGCGCCGATCAGCTCCTCCACGCGGCGGATGTACTTGATCGCGGTTGCCGGCAAGTCCGCCCAGGACCGCGCGCCGCGGGTGGATTCGCTCCATCCCTCCAGCGTTTCGTACACCGGCGCGACGCGCACCTGGGCGCGGCAATCGGCAGGAAGATGATCGGTCGCGCTGCCATCCAGATCGTAGGCGGTACAGATTTTGATTTCTTCCATCCCGTCGAGCACATCGAGCTTGGTCAGGGCAATGCCGTCGATGCCGCCCGTGATCACGGTCTGGCGCACCAGCACCGCGTCGAACCAGCCGCAGCGGCGCTTGCGGCCCGTCACCGTGCCGAATTCGGCCCCGCGCGTGCCCAGGCGATCGCCGATTGCGTCCTTGAGTTCGGTCGGGAACGGTCCTTCACCCACCCGCGTCGTGTACGCTTTCGCGATTCCGAGCACATAGCCCACGTCGCGCGGGCCGCAGCCGCTCCCGGTTGCCGCCTGTCCCGCCACGGTGTTGGAGGAGGTGACGAAGGGATAGGTGCCGTGGTCCACGTCGAGGAGCACGGCCTGCGCCCCTTCGAACAGCACACGTTTGCCGTCGCGGCGCGCGGAATCGAGCGCACGCCACGCCGAGCCGGCGTAGGGAAGAATTCGCGGCGCGATTTTCTCCAGTGCCGACAGCAGCGGCGCGGGGTCGATGTCTTCGGCGCGTGTACCGCGACGAAGCGCATTGTGATGGGCGAGCAGCCGCTCGAGTTTGGCGGGGAGCGACGGGGAATCGGCAAGATCGACGACCCGCAACGCGCGCCGCCCAACCTTGTCCTCGTACGCTGGGCCGATTCCGCGCATGGTCGTGCCGATGCGCTGAAGACTGTTCGCGGTCTCGCGCGAATGATCGAGATCGCGATGCAGCGGCAGAATGAGCGTCGCGTTTTCCGCGATCAGCAGCGAATCGGGCGTAACCTGTACGCCCAGCGCGGCGAGGCGATCGACTTCGTCGGCGAATGCCCACGGATCGACGACAACGCCGTTGCCGATCACCGAGAGCTTTCCCGGCCTCACCACACCCGATGGAAGCAGGCTCAGCTTGAAGGTCTTGCCGTCGATAACGAGCGTATGGCCGGCGTTGTGGCCGCCCTGGAAGCGCACCACGACATCGGCGCGGGCCGACAGCCAGTCGACGATCTTCCCTTTGCCCTCGTCGCCCCACTGGGCGCCGATTACCGCAACATTCGCCATGATCCGTCCCGGTCTGCCCCGCTACAGCCGCCCGCGCGAACCGGGCACGGTGAGCGAGTATAGGGACAATTCGCGGAAGCGTCAGGCCGCTTTGGGACCGAAAGGAATGAGCATGGGGACACGGCGGCTGTAGGCGTCGTAACCGGCGGCGCCCAGTTCGGCGCGGAGGAATTGCTCCTCGAGCCGCGCCTTGATCCAGAAGCCAAGCGTCATGGTGGCAGCGCCAAGAAGGGCATAGGTCGTGCCCTTGATCGCGGCCGTCGCAAACACCGCGAGGATGATGCCGGTGTAGATCGGATGCCGGACGATTCCGTAAGGGCCCTTGTCGACGATGCGGTGGCCCTCTTTCTTGGACACCCATCCAGACCAGAGGCGGCCCAGATAGATGCGCGCCCACCAGCAGAACAGAAAGCCCGCAGCCGCGATGGCGAACAGGACCCAGTTCGCCGTCCGGCTCAGGGACCACAGGATCGTCGGGCTGTCATAGGAGCGGGACACGAAGGCGAACAGGAGCACCGCGCCGGTCAGCGTCACGACACGGTAGAGGATTTCCGAGCCGAAGGCCGGTCGCTTGGCGGAGCGGTCGGACCAGAACGCCGCCGCAAGCCAGGTCATGGCCCAGAAAAACCAGAGATAGTTGATCGCAAGCTGCGGCGTCATCAGCTTTGCCCTTCTGACTAGCTGTTAGGTGGAAATCGGCGCTTTAGAATGCAAGCGCCTTGGCCTGGCGGACGAGTGGCAGCTGCCGGATTTGCGCGAGCACGTCTTCCGGGATCCCGCCGTCCACTTCGACGAGCGCGATCGCATCGGCGCCCGGCGCGCTGCGCCCCAGCGCAAAAGAGGCGATATTGATTCCGGCATCGCCCAGCAGCGTCCCGAGCTGGCCGATAAAGCCGGGCTTGTCCTCGTTGGTGACGTACAGTATGCGCGGCGCGAAACCCGCGTCGAGATCGATACCCTTGATCTGAATGAGCCGCGGCCGTCCATCGGAAAACACGGTGCCCGCGACGTCCCGGCTGAGTCCCTCGGCCGTGATCGCGAGCTTGATATACCCTTCATAGGCGCCCTGCCGGTCGCGGCGCGTTTCCTCGATGACGATGCCGCGCTCGCGCGCGCGCAGCGGCGCGTTGACCATGTTCACGCCGGACAATGTGCATCTCAGCAGTCCGGCGAGCGCCGCCTGGGTCAGGGCCGCCCGATTGAGAGCGTTGGGCGTGCCTTCGTAAGTGATATGTACGGAAAGGATTCCCGTTTCGGTGAGCTGGCCCGCAAAGGCGCCGAGCCGTTCCGCAAGCAGGATCCACGGCCGCGCCCGATGGGCATCTTCGGCGCTGATCGCCGGCGAATTGAGCGCGTTCGCGATCGCGCCGGTCAGAAGAAAATCGGAAACCTGCTCTGCGATCTGTACCGCGACCTTTTCCTGCGCTTCCGTGCTCGAGGCGCCGAGATGCGGCGTGGCGATCACCCGCTCGTCGCCGAAAAGAACATGTCCGCGGGCCGGCTCCTCTTCGAACACATCAAGCGCAGCGCCTCTGAGGTGTCCGGATTCCAGGGCCGATTTGAGGACATTCTCGTCCACAAGCCCGCCTCGCGCACAGTTGATGAGGCGCGCGCCTCTCTTCATCCGCGCGATCGCTTCGGCGGAAATGATGTTGCGCGTCTCCGGCGTCAGTGGAACATGCAGCGAGACGAAATCCGACCGCGCCAGGAGATCCTGCAACTCGACCTTTTCGATGCCGAGCTGTACCGCGCGATCGTGCGCCAGATAGGGATCGTACGCGATCACCTTCATCTTCAGGCCTTTGGCCCGATCCGCGACGATGGAGCCGATATTGCCGGCGCCGATGATGCCAAGCGTCTTCCCGTACAGCTCGGTTCCGACGAAACGGTCCTTTTCCCACCGGCCGGAATGCGTCGACGCGTTCGCCGCCGGCAGATCGCGCGCAAGCGCCATGAGCAGGGCAATCGTGTGTTCCGCGGTGGTGATGGAGTTGCCGAACGGCGCGTTCATGACGATCACGCCCGCCGCAGTCGCCGCGTCGACGTCGATATTGTCGACACCGATGCCGGCGCGGCCGACGACCTTCAGTTTCTTTGCGGCCTGAATGACGTCCGCCGTGAGCTTTGTCGCGGAGCGCACGACAATCGCGTCGTACCGGTCGGCGAGTTCGATCAGCGCCTGCCGGGAAAGTCCGGGGCACGCGTCGGCTGTGATGCCCCGCGCGGAAAATACGGCGGCGGCTGCCGGCGAAAGCCTGTCCGCGATGAGAACTCTGGGCACGTGAGACCTCACGCGGCGTTCAGCGTGTTCCATGCCCAGTCGAGCCACGGTGTCAGCGCGGCCACATCGTCTTTCTCGACGGTCGCTCCGCACCAGATCCGCAAACCCGGTGGCGCCGTGCGATGCGATGCGATGTCGAAGGCGAACCCTTCCTCTTCGAGTATGGCGGCAAACCGGCGAACGGCGGTGAACTGCTCCGCCACGGGAAGCCGCGCAAACGTACGGTCCATGATTTTGAGACACACCGACGTGGTCGAGCGGATGCGTTCGTCGGACGCGTTGAACGCGGCCCATTCCGATGTGCGCACCCAATTGGAGAGCGCCGCAAAGTTCTCGTTTGTACGCCGGATGAGCGCCGGAAGGCCGCCGATCGATTCCGCCCAGGCGAGCGTATCGAGATAGTCTTCCAGCGCGAGCATCGACGGCGTGTTGAGCGTTTCGCCCTCGAAAAACCCTTCGTGCAGCTTGCCGTCCTTGGTCAGCCGGAAAATCTTCGGCAACGGCCACGCCGGCTCGTGCGATTCGAGCCGCTCCACCGCGCGCGGCGAAAGCACCAGCATGCCGTGCGCGGCTTCGCCGCCCAGCACCTTCTGCCAGGAGAAGCACGTCGCATCGAGCTTGGGCCACGGCATGTCCATCGCGAACGCAGCGCTCGTCGCATCGCAGATCGTGACGCCCTCGCGATCGGCGGCAATCCACTCGCCGTCGGGAACGCGTACACCGGACGTGGTCCCGTTCCACACGAACACGACGTCGTGTTCCGGATCGACCTGCCTGAGGTCGGGCAGTTCGCCGTAGTCGGCCTTGAGCACACGCGTATCGGGAAGCTTCAGCTGGTCGATGGCGTCGCGCATCCATTCCGCGCCGAAACTCTCCCACACAAGAACGTCGACCGGTTTCGGCCCGAGCAGCGCCCACATCGAAAGTTCGACGGCGCCCGTGTCGGAGGCCGGCACCATCGCCACGCGATAATCGTCGGGAAGCTGCAGCAAAGCCTTGGTCCGCGCGAGCATGTCGCGGATTTTTGTCATGCCGGGCTTGGAGCGATGCGAGCGGCCGAGCAGCGCGCCCGAGAGCGTCTCGAGATTCCAGCCGGGATGTTTCGCGCAGGGACCGGAGGAAAAAAACGGCCGTGCGGGGCGCACGGCAGGACGGTTCGGCGTCATGCTCATTCCTTCCAGAATGATTGCGCTTCGTTGGGGAAGCGTGGCCCGCGTTTCTGGTAGTGGCTTGCCCCCGGCGCGTCAATCGTTGCGCGCGAGCACGCTCCGCGCCGTCTTAACAAAAGCGCGTGCAACGGACAGCGCCCGCTCGGCCACAGATTTGTCCACCGGCGTCACCGGGCCGTAATCCAGGTCCGACTTCAGTTCGAATCCGGTGGCGAGAAACGCAAGGAAAGAAGGATCGATATCGAGGCCACCCCGCTGAAGCAGCGTCAATTGCGAACGTGCGCCTGAATGCGTTTTCGGCGCGTCGCCGGTTTTCTCGAAAATGATGGCCCGCGCCGCGCTCAATGCGGTGAGATAACTCTCGCGTGCGGCAAATTCGTACAATCCCGCGTCAAGCGCGCGTTCGGCCTGCGCAAGCTGCTTCTCCGCCACCACAAAGTAGTTGACCGTCTCGGGGCTCAAATCTGCACCATCTCCTTGCGTACGTTGTGCATGAAACCCGTTCGCTCTTCGATATCGCCCGGCGTCGCAGGGCGGAGGGACAGGATCGCGGCGCCATAGGTGTCGAGGCCGATGTCGGCCGATATCTGCCCAAGCCGCTCGATCTCGGTCCAGCGGTCGAACGGTGGTTCAAGCACGACCAGAATGTCGTAGTCGCTGTCGCGCCCGTGATCGCCGCGCGCACGCGAGCCATAAAGCAGGGCGCGCACCAGCTTTGCGCCGTATGTGCTCCGAAGCTCCTCCTTCAGCCGGGCAAGGACGGGATCAGAGGCGGGACCCGCAGATTCGATGCTCATGAGCGCATTCTATCGCAGCAACCCTCGGTCGAAAACGCGTCCGGAACGTCACGCCGCCCGGCTCGTTTTGGATGAGCATTGCCGGGAGCGCGCGCATCATGCCGCTTGAGACCAATCCGCCGGTCGATCCCGACCAGGTAGAACTGGGTATTGCGACGGACAAAGTCTGTCACGTCATCTGGAAAGCGCGGCAGTTCGACGCGAAAGAGGCCGACGCCGATCCGGATTCGGGCTCCAACGCCTCCGACGACGGGATGGCGGACGTGCTCGAAAGCAAAGCCGAACGATCCGGTGTATACCGAACTCCTTGCGTTCATTCGCGCGCTCGATGTCGAGGAGCGGATCAGCCTCGTGGCGCTCGCCTGGGTGGGGCGGGGCACGTACGAAGCCGACGAATGGCAGCAGGCGCTGGACACCGCGCGCGCGGAGCACAACCAGAGGACTGCGGAATACCTGCTCGGACTGCCGCTGCTCGGCGACTATCTCGAGGAAGGCCTCGCCGCTTTCGATCTCGACTGCGCCGACTTCAACGCCCGGCTTTAGTTTTCACGCACGTGCAAACCCCTCACCCGCTTCGCCGCGTTGCGACGCGGCTCAGCTGCTCTCTCCCTCAAG
>DATGGN010000004.1:0-43887 GCA_035308485.1 Rhizomicrobium sp. | reverse complement strand
TCCTTCCGAGCGCCGACACGCGAAACCCAACCCCCGACATGAAAGGACCGGTACGTGATCCCGTGCTTCCAGGCGACACGGTGCACAGAAGGAGCCCTGAGCCGCCAGTCCGGCCCCCGCAACAATGGTAGAATCCGCGTCTCAGGGCCTTGCGCGCTGGTCATAAACGGCGAATAATAGCGATGACCCCCGCCTAGGGCGTTGGGTAAGAAGACGGGCCCGCCCGTCGGGCCGGTCGATTCGGAGGCTAAAGTCCCGGATCGCAAAATCGAGGGCGCTGCACCTGCAGCGCCCTTCGTCTTTTCTGCGGGCTTTTCGCATTTGCCCGGCCGGGGGCTTTCCTGTATAGGGCGCGCCTTCACGGCGGCTGCGGTCGCCTGGCAGGCCGAAACGCCGATGCCGGATTGTCCGGCGCGCCATGCGAACCAATGGGCGTGCAGTACCCCTCGTCTGCACTTCACCGCAGCCCGGAAAGGGAAAGATATGGCTCTCTATGAGCATCTCCTGATCGCGCGCCAGGATATCAGCGCGCAGCAGGTGGACGCGCTTGCGACACACCTGAAAACCATCATCGAAGGCGAAGGGGGCAAGGTCGAGAAGCAGGAGTATTGGGGTCTTCGCTCGCTCGCCTATCGTATCAAGAAGAATCGCAAAGGCCATTACGTGCTCCTGAACATCAACGCCCCCGCGAAGGCCGTCCAGGAACTCGAGCGCCAGCTCAAGATCAACGAAGACGTCTTGCGCTGCCTCACCGTCAAGGTCGACCAGTTCGAACAATCGAGTTCGAACAAGCGCCGCGAGCGCGAAGGCGGCGAACGAAAAGCCGAGGGCGAGGAGACTGTACAATGAGTCAGGCCGGCCAGCGGCGGCCCTTCTTCCGCCGCAAGAAAACCTGTCCGTTCTCCGGCGCCAATGCTCCGAAGATCGATTACAAGGACGTGAAACTGCTGCAGCGCTTTATTTCGGAGCGGGGCAAGATCGTGCCTTCGCGCATCACCGCCGTATCCACGAAGAAGCAGCGCCTGCTCGCGCTCGCCATCAAGCGGGCGCGCTACATGGCGCTCTTGCCCTACGTCGTGAAATAGGAGCAGCCGATGCAGGTTATCCTTCTTGAGCGGGTCGAGAAACTCGGACAGATCGGCGACGTCGTTAAGGTGAAAGACGGGTTCGCCCGCAATTACCTTTTGCCGAAGAAAAAAGCGCTGCGGGCGACGAAGCAGAACCGCGATTATTTCGAGACGCAGCGGGTGCAGCTTGAGGCGCGCAATCTTGAGCGCAAAACCGAAGCGCAGGGAGTCGCCGGCAAGCTCGAGGGCAAGAGCTTCGTATTGCTGCGTCAGGCGGGCGACCGCGGCCAGCTCTATGGCTCGGTTTCGCCCCGCGATATCGCCGATATCGTCAGCGCCGGTGGCTTCACCATCAGCCGCTCCCAGGTGCCGCTCGACAAGGCCATCAAGACAATCGGTCTTTTTCCGGTTTCGATCGTGCTTCATCCCGAAGTTCGCGTGCACGTGACCATCAACGTTGCGCGTACGGAGGATGAGGCGGAGCGGCAGGCGCGAGGCGAGGACGTGCTTGCCGAACGGGCTCCCGAGGAGGAGGCCGCGGAGACCGCCGCGGAGATGTTCGAAGAGGGAGCCGGTCCGGCCGCCGACGAAGCGACAACCGCATAGGATATGCGTTAGGATGGTTCGGGTCGTACCGGAGCAACCATCATGTCCGCCTTGACTGAATCGAAGCGCGTGAGCGTGCCGGAAATTCGCGGTCGCAAGAACGCCGATCCGATCGTCTGCCTGACCTGCTACCACGCACACACGGCCCGGCTGCTGGACGAGCATGTCGACCTGATGCTTGTGGGCGACTCGCTCGGCATGGTCATGCACGGCCTGGAAACGACGCTCGGCGTCACGCTCGACATGATGATCCTGCACGGAAAGGCGGTCATGCGCGGGTCCCGCCATGCGATGGTCGTGATCGACATGCCTTTCGGCTCATACGAGGAAAGCCCGCAGATCGCATTCCGCAACGCAGCGCGCGTCATCCAGGAGACCGGCTGCGGTGCCATCAAGCTCGAAGGCGGCGCGCGGATGGCGGAAACGATCCACTATCTTTCGCAGCGAGGGATTCCCGTTATCGCGCATATCGGGCTGACCCCGCAGATGATCCAGGTGCTGGGCGGTTTCAAAACCCAGGGCCGGACGGAAGCCGAATGGCCGGCGATCGAAGCGGATGCTCTGGCAGTGGCGGAGGCAGGAGCCTTCGCGGTGGTTCTCGAAGGCATGGCGGAGCCGCTGGCCGCGAAGATTACGCGAACCGTGCCCATTCCTACCATCGGCATCGGGGCTTCGGCGGAATGCGACGGGCAGATTCTCGTTCTCGAAGATATGCTCGGCCTCAATCCGCGTCCGCCCAAGTTCGTCCGCCAGTATGGAAGCATGGCGTCCGACATCGCGGCCGCGGTGAAGAACTACGCGGCCGATGTGCGATCTCGCCGATTCCCCGGCGAGGACAACGTATACCGCATGAAACGGGCGGGCTGAGCGCACCGCCGCCCCATTGGCGAGTTGTCAGCCAGCGAAGGGCGGGCTAATCCTTTGGCGCGCACAGGCCTTGGGCGAAACTTCGCAGGCCGGCCTCAGGCTGGGCCGATGAATCATCGCGATATCGTTTCGGGGGCGGTCTCGAGCAACGAAGGGCCGGCCGCCCTGTCCCTCGGAAAGGATTGATCCGTTGGCTGATATTTTTCGGGAAGTTGAGGAGGAAGTACGCCGCGAGCGGTATGAGCGGCTTTGGAAGAAGTACCGCGATCACATTACCGCGGCGGGGGCGCTGATCATCATCGGCGTGGCGGGTTACCAGTTGTACCGCGTCTATGAACAGCGCGAAGAGCAGAAAGCGTCCGTGGCCTACGCCGCCGCCACCGAGATGCTCGATCGCGGCCAATCGGCTGCAGCCGCGCCGCAACTGGCGGCGCTCGCCAAAACCGCGCCCGGCGGTTATGCGGCGGTGGCGAAGCTCGCGGAAGCCGACGCGCTTTTCTCGGAAGGCCAAAAGGCGGACGCAATTCGCATCTACCAGCAGATCGCAAACGGAGGCGATCCTTATCTCGGCGCTGCTGCGCGATTGCATGCCGCCTGGGCCATAGCCGATTCGGCGCCGCGATCGGACGTGGATGCGATGCTCGCGCCGTTGCTGGACAAGTCCAGCGCGTGGCACCAACTGGCCCGGGAAATCATCGCCTACGAGGATCTGCGCAGCGGAAACACGGCCGCCGCTCTCCAGGCGTACAGGGATATCGCGGCCGACCCCGACGCACCAGGCGGCCTGAAAAGCCGCGCCGAGGCCATGGCGCGATTCATCAACGCCGGCGGCGACGCAAACTACGGCACCGTTCCCGAAGCGAAGCCTGCTGCGGCTCCGGCAGTGTCCAAACAACATGGAGGAGCGCCGGTTCGATGAACCACACTCTTGTCCGCAGGCTTTTGTGTCTTGCTTGCCTTCTCGCGCTTGGCGGTTGCGACGCGTTCGGCGGCGTCGGCGACACGGTTTCCGGCTGGTTCACCTCGACCTCAAAATCGAAGCTCAAAGGCGAGCGCATTTCGGTGATGGCGATGGACACATCGCTGAAGCCTGATCCCGACCTTGAAAAAACGGCTGTCGTCTTGCCGCGGCCCTATGTGAACAAGGCGTGGCCGGACCCCGGCGGTTATCCGGCAAACGCGATGTACCATCTCGAGGCGCCCGGCCCGCTCCAACAACTCTGGCAAAGCGATACGGGCAAGGGATCCGACAGCGAGTCGCGCCTGACCGCTCCGCCGATCGTCGTCGACGGGCGCATCTATGTCCTCGATTCGGAAGCTCATGTGTTCGCGCTCGACTCGCGTTCCGGCAATCGGCTGTGGGATGTGAACCTGGCGCCGAAGGGCCCCGACGACGACGATATTTTCAACGCGTTCGGCCTGTTCGGCTCGGATGCGTCGATCGATCCGTCGAAGGGCTTCGGCGGCGGTGTTGCCTTCGATGACGGAAAGATTTTCGCGAGTACGGGTTTCGGAAGTGTGTTTGCCCTCGACGCCGCGACCGGCAAGCAACTGTGGAAAGCGGACCTGGGTGTGCCTGCCGTGAACGCGCCGGTCGCGAGCAGCGGCCGCGTCTTCATCTCCTCGGAAGACAACCACTTCGTGACCCTGTCGGAAGCGGACGGACACGTCCTCTGGGATCATCAGGGGATTTCGGAATCCGCGGGCATTCTCACCAGCACGAGCGCTGCGGTCGCCGGCGACACGGTCATTGTTCCCTACACATCCGGCGAACTGTACGCCCTGCGCGTCGACAACGGCCGCCCCGAATGGAACGACATGTTGACAAAGTCCGGCAATGTCACCGCGCTGTCGGAACTCGACGATATTGCCGGCCGGCCCGTCGTCGATCGCGACATGGTGTTTGTCATCAGCCATTCCGGCGTGATGGCAGCGATCAACATCAATACCGGTGAACGCGTCTGGTCGCGCGACGTCGGAGGCATACAGACGCCGTGGGCGGCAGGCGATTTCGTCTACGTGCTGTCGACCGAAGGGCAGGTGCTCTGCCTCGAGCGGAAAGACGGCAAGGTGAAATGGATTCATCAGCTTCCGCGGTGGGAGGAACCCAACACCAAGGACGATCCCATCGTCTGGTCCGGGCCGGTCCTCGTGTCCGATCGGTTGATCCTCGTTTCCTCGGAGGGCAAGGCCGTTTCATTGTCGCCTTACTCGGGAGACCTGCTCGGCCGCACCGACATACCGGACGGCACGTACATTCCGCCGGTTGTGGCGAACGGGACGCTTTATCTGCTTACCAACAGCGCCCAGGTTGTGGCTCTGCGCTGAGCGGAGCGCTCGCGGCTGCGACCCTATCATGCTTCCTGCGGTCGCCATTGTCGGACGCCCCAACGTCGGCAAATCGACTCTGTTCAATCGGCTGGCAGGCCGACGGGCGGCCATCGTACATGACACGCCCGGCGTAACGCGTGACCGCAACGAAGCCGAAGTGTCATCGGGCGATCTCGCCTTCCGGCTCGTCGACACGGCGGGATTTGTTACGGAAACGAAAGACGATCTTTCTCAACGCATGGCGGACCAAACGCGCTCCGCGATCGGAGAAACCGACATCTGCCTCTTCGTCATCGACGCCCGAACCGGCGTAACCGCCGACGATGAGACGCTGGCGCGAACGCTGCAGCGTTCGGGCAAGCCGGTCGTCCTCATCGCCAACAAGAGCGAGGGGCGTACAGCTGACGTCAACGATGCGTGGCGCTGGGGATTGGGTGAGCCGATTGCGGTTTCCGCCGAACACGGCACCGGCATGGCCGATTTGTTCGAAGCGCTCGCGCCTTTGCTCGCAGAGCGGACCTCGGAGGCAATACCCGCACACGATGCGGCAAAGCCGCTGAAACTCGCCATCGTCGGACGCCCCAATGTCGGCAAATCGACGCTGTTCAACCGGCTGCTCGGCAGCGAACGATCGCTCACGGGACCCCAGGCGGGAATCACGCGCGATTCGATCGCGGCAAAACTCGATTGGAACGGCCGACAAATTCTGCTGCACGATACGGCGGGCCTCCGCAAACAGGCGCGCGTAGCGGGCCAGACGCTGGAAGAGATGTCGGTCGCGAGCGCCCTGAACGCCATCCGCTTCGCCGAATGCGTGGTGATCCTGGTCGACGCGACGCAGGCCTTCGAAAAGCAGGACCTCACCATTGCCGATCTCATTGTACGCGAAGGCCGCGCCGTTGTTTTCGCCGTCAACAAATGGGATCTGGTCGCTGCACAGCTGGGTGCGATCCGCGCACTTCGCGAGGAGCGCGACCGTCTCCTGCCGCAGATTGCCGGCGCACCCCTCGTCGTTCTTTCGGCCGAGAGCGGCGAAGGGCTGCCGCGGCTTCTTCCTGCCGTTTTTTCCGCCGAAAGCGCGTGGAACAGGCGTGTCGCAACCGCCGACCTGAATCGTCTCCTGGAGGGGGCACTCGAACGGCATCCTCCACCCGCCATCAAAGGCCGCCGCATCCGGGTTCGCTACATGACGCAGGCCAAGGCGCGGCCGCCGACCTTTGCGCTGTTCGGGAACCAGCTGAAGGCGCTGCCGGAAGCGTGGCTGCGCTACCTGCAGAACGAACTCCGGGCCAATTTCGACTTCGGCGGCACTCCGCTCCGCTTTCTTCTGCGTACGACGAAGAATCCCTATGCGTAGTGTCGCTTTGCTCCCCGCTTCGCTGTCGCTCCGCGGGGAAAGCAATTGTTTCACCTCGTCGTACAGTGCGGAGGCATCCATTTATTCCGAATGCGGGGCCTTCGACGACGACGTGCCGTGCGGGGCGACGACCACGGTCTTGATATTGACGAATTCGTGGATGCCGAAGCTGGAGAGTTCCCGGCCGTAACCACTGTCCTTGATGCCGCCGAATGGCAGTACAGGATTCGATTCGACGGGCGCATTGACAAAGACGAGCCCGGCGTCGATGGCGTCGGACGCGAGAGCCTCGCCGTGCTTCAGGTCGCGTGTAAACACACCTCCGCCGAGCCCGAATTCGGAATCATTGGCGAGCCGAACGGCATCGTTTTCGTCGCGCGCCGCGATCACCGCAGCCACGGGCCCGAACATCTCCTCGTCATAAGCGGGCATCCCCTTGCGCACATCGCTCAGCACCGTCGGCGGGTAGAAGGCGCCGTCGCCTGCGGGAATTGATCCACCCAACAGGCAGCGCGCACCCATGTCCACGCTCTTCCGCACCTGCTCGTGCAACGAGTCGCGCAGGTCATGCCGCGCCATCGGACCAAGCGTGGTTGCTTCGTCGAGCGGATCGCCCATGCGCCACTTCGCCATCTCGTTCACAAGGCGCTTCTCGAATTCCGCGCGGACGGTATCGATGACGATGAATCGCTTCGCAGCGATACAACTCTGGCCGCCGTTCACGAGCCGCCCTTTGGCGCTTTGCGCGGCGGCGAACGCGATATCGGCATCGTCGAGCACGAGATACGCATCGCTGCCGCCCAGTTCGAGCACGCATTTCTTGAGGCACCGGCCGGCATGCCCCGCGACCGCGCGGCCCGCGCCGGAGCTGCCGGTCAGCGACACGGCGCGAACATGGGGGTGTTCGATGACCGCTCCGACGGCCTTGTTGCCGATGAGCAATGTCCGGAACAGGTGCTCCGGAAAGCCGGCGTCGCGGAACAGGCGCTCCAGAGCAAGTGCGCAGCCTTGTACGTTCGCGGCGTGCTTCAGCACCGCGCCGTTTCCGGCCATCAACGCCGGCGCGGCAAAGCGGACAACCTGCCAGAATGGAAAATTCCACGGCATGATGGCGAGCAATACGCCGAGCGGCCGGAACACGACCTTTCCGGTTCGTCCGTCGAGGCTGACCGGCTGGGGTGTGAGAAACCGCTCCGCGTGTTCGGCATAGAAATCGCAGCCCACCGCGCATTTCTTGGCTTCGCCAATCCCGTCGCGAACCGGCTTGCCCATTTCGGTCGCCATGAGGCGCGCATAGTCTTCGGCGCGCTCGCGCAGCAGTTCCGCCGCCCGTTTCATCGGGCGTGCACGCTCGGCAAAGGATGTTTCGCGCCAGGCGAGATGTGCGCGATGGGCAGCCTCGATCGCAGCGGCGACCGCTTCGGGCGCCATTTCGTCATAACGCGCCACCGTCTTGCCGGTGTACGGATTGACCGATTCCATTGCCTGTCCTTTCGGGCGAAACTAGCCGGCCCAGCTATAGCCGCGACTCGCGATGAGAGCGTCGGCCGCGGGCGGCCCGAGCGATCCGGCCGGATAATATTCTACCGGGGTTTCGGCCTCGCGCCACGCCCGTTCGATGCCGTCAATCCAGGTCCAGGCGGCTTCCACCTCATCGCCGCGCACGAACAGGGTTGCATTGCCGGCGAGCGCGTCGAGCAGGAGGCGTTCGTAAGCGATGCGCCGCCGTTGCGAGCGAAAGGCGTCCGTCAGGCTGAGATCGAGCGACAGGGGGCTCAGGCGCATCCCCTCGGTGGTGAGACCCGGTGTCTTGTTCATGAGCACAAGCGAAATCCGTTCTTCCGGCTGCAGCGTGATTGTCAGACGGTTGGGAATGAGATCGCCGCCGCCGAATGCGGAATGCGGCACGCCGAGAAACTGGATGACGATCTCCGTGTGACGCGCGCCGAGGCGCTTGCCGGTGCGCAGGTAGAACGGCACGCCAGCCCATCTCCAGTTTTCGACTTCTGCTTCGAGCGCCACGAAGGTTTCCGTGCCGCTGTTGCTGCCGCCCTTTTCGGCCGCATAGCCGGGAACGGCAGCGCCGTCGATTTCGCCTTCGCCATACTGGCCGCGCACGGTCTTCGCGCCCGCATCGCGCCGTCCGATCGGCCTCAGCGACCGCAAGACTTTCGTTTTTTCATCGCGAACCGCATCGGGATCGAGTTTGGACGGCGGCTCCATCGCGACGAGACACAGAAGCTGGAGCACGTGATTCTGTACCATATCGCGGAGCGCCCCGTAGGCGTCATAATAGGCCCAGCGTCCTTCCACGCCAACCGATTCGGCAACCGTTATCTGCACATGATCGATGCAGATGCGATTCCACAAAGGCTCGAACAGCACGTTCGCAAAGCGCAACGCGAGAAGGTTCTGCACCGTCTCCTTGCCGAGATAGTGATCGATGCGGAACACGCGCGATTCGCCGAAGGCGTGTACAAGGCATTCGTTGATTGCGCGGGCAGTTCCGAGATCGTGGCCGACCGGTTTTTCCACCACGATCCGGCTTTGCGGCGTCGCAAGACCCGCGCTCTCGAGATTGCAGCAGATGCGGCTGTAGTGCTGAGGCGAAACCGAAAGATAATAGACGTTCGCCCGGCCGATTTTCGTCCCGAGCGCCATGTAATCCGGGGCGTTCTCCGCGTCGATCCTGCAATAAGAGAGTCGCGATGACAGCCGCTCCCAGACGGAGGCATCCACGCCTTCCTTGCGTTCGACCAACGCCTCGTGGGCAATGGCGCGGAGCTGATCGTCGTCCAGCGGTGAGCGGGCGGCCCCGACAATGCGAAGTTTCGGGTCGAGCAGTCCGTCGCGTTCGAGAAAGTACAGAGACGGCAACAGCATGCGGCGGGCAAGATCGCCCGTCACACCAAAGATCACCAGCGTATCGGCCGTTGTTGTCATCACCACTTTTCCCGAAAACAATCATTTGGCCAATGTGTTCCGCCACCGACCGCGCCACATGGTCAGGTAATCGTCTTCAACAGCGGTCGAACGGATTTCGCGAATTTGGTTCCCTTTATGCTTCGGTAGAGCCTTTGGTCCGCGGTTACCAAGGGGCACTTTTCCCGTTCGGCCAGGGCGATATAGAAACAATCATACACAGGGTGGTCCAGCATCAGCGCAAATTCGCTCGCCCGTTCAGCAAGAAGCTGACATGGCACAATGGCGGCGAGGTGGCGCGGGAGTGCTTCGGCCGCAAACTTCAGTTGCTCGACCGTAGACCTCTTTAGCCTGACGTTTTTCCAGATTGCGTTGAGAACCTCGGGAACAATGAGATCCGGTGCGATTGGATATTCAGCGGCGGAAATCGCCCGTGCCTCGGAACTACCCTGTTCGTCCACGTACCATTTCGTCGCGACGCTGGCATCAACAACCAGCGTCATCGTAAGTCGCGGTCCTCGCGGATCAGCTCTTCGGAGAATGGTCGTTTCGTGATTCGGGGACCCATCGCTCGGATACGGTCTTGTTCCGCAACCACTTCTTCGCGCGACGGTCGCGCCAGTTGCGACAGGGCACGTCGCAGCGACTCCTCGAGCGATATCCCCTGCGTGGCCGCCTGCTTCTTCAGACGTTCAAGCACGCGATCATCCACGTTGCGTATCAAGACCTGACCCATCCTTGACTCCTCTGCTATCAGCATGATAGCAAGCCGTTTTGAGCCTGTCACGATCCCGAACGCCCGATTTGTGCCTAACTTTCCCCGATCAGCTTGAGCCACGCGTCTTCATCGATAACGCGCACACCGAGCTTCTCGGCCTCGGAAAGTTTTGATCCCGCACCCGGGCCGGCAATGACGATATCCGTCTTCTTCGATACGGAGCCCGAGACTTTGGCACCGAGCGATTCCGCGCGGGCTTTCGCTTCCGGCCGCGTCATCTTCTCGAGCGTACCGGTGAAGACGACGGTTTTTCCGGCGACCGCCGAATGCGCGGTCTTCGGCGCGGCCACCGGTTCGACCTTGAGTTCTGGCAACAGGCGATCGATCGCTTTGCGGTTGTGCGGCTCGCAGAAGAAATCGCGGATCGCTTCCGCGACGGTCTCGCCGATCCCGCCGATCTCATCCAGTTCGGCAAGCGCGTTCTCACCTTCCATTGCGGCCAGAAAGCTATCCAGCGTGTGAAAATTCCGTGCAAGCAGTTTCGCCGTCGTCTCGCCGACGTGGCGGATGCCGAGCGCGTTGATGAAGCGGTCGAGCGGGATTTTGCGACGACGGTTGATCGCGTCGAACAGTTTCGACGCGCTCTGTTCGCCCCAGCCTTCGCGTTTGGCGATCGCCTTTTCGCCGGAGACGTAGCGCTTTTCCAGCCGGAAAATGTCCGCGGGTTCGCGGAGCAGGCCGTCTTCGTAGAAAGCGGCAATGTGCTTCTCGCCCAGGCCCTCGATGTCGAAAGCGTTCCGGGAAACGAAGTGTTTCAGCCGCTCGACGGCCTGCGCTGCGCAGATGAGACCGCCGGTGCAGCGCCGCGCCGCCTCCGGCTCACCGGTTTTTTCGTCCACCTCGCGCACGGCTTGGCTGTCGCAAACCGGACACCTCTTCGGAAATACATAGGGCTCTGAGTCGCGCGGGCGCTTCTCGAGAATAACGCGCACGACCTGCGGAATGACGTCGCCGGCACGCTGCACCACCACCGTATCGCCGATGCGCACGTCCTTGCGCGCAATCTCGTCTTCGTTATGCAGCGTCGCGTTCTGCACCACGACGCCGCCCACGGTCACCGGCTTCAGCTTGGCAACGGGCGTGAGCGTCCCCGTGCGACCGACCTGGATGTCGATATCGAGAAGGACGGTCTCGGCCTGCTCGGCCGCGAATTTGTGGGCGACCGCCCAGCGCGGCGAGCGCGAAACAAACCCCAGCCGTTCCTGCAGGTCGAGGCGATCAACCTTGTACACGACGCCGTCGATGTCGTAGTCGAGGTTTGCGCGCCTGGTTTCAATGTCGCGATAAAAGGCGAGCATTTCCTCCGTCGTACGGCAGCGTTTCGTCAGCGGATTGACGCGAAACCCGAAGGATTTGAAAGCCTCGAGCATCCCCGATTGCGTGTCGTCCGGCAGTTTGCTCGCCTCGCCCCACGAATAGGCGAAGAAGCGCAAAGGCCGGCGTGCGGTGACCGCGGGATCAAGCTGGCGAAGCGAGCCCGCCGCCGAATTGCGGGGATTCGCGAACAACGGTTTTCCGGCCTTCGCCTGGCGCTCGTTCAGCGCCGCGAAATCCCTGTGCAGCATGTACACTTCGCCGCGGATTTCCAGCACGTCCGGCGGCTTGCCGTGCAGGCGGAGCGGAACGTCGCGCAGGGTGCGCAGGTTCGCGCTCACATCCTCGCCTTCGATGCCGTCGCCGCGCGTGGCGCCCTGCACGAAGATACCCTCTTCGTAACGGAGGCTCGCCGACAGGCCGTCGATCTTCGGCTCGGCGACAAAGGCCAGTTCGTCGTCCGGCTTGAGGCCGAGAAAGCGCCGCACGCGATTGGAAAAATCGATGACATCCCCGTCGTCGAAGGCATTGTCCAGCGACAGCATCGGCACGCGGTGCACGACCTTGGCGAATTTCTCGGACGGTTTTGCGCCGACACGAAGTGACGGCGAATCGGCGCGGATGAGTTCGGGGTAGCGCGCTTCGATTGCGGTGTTGCGTTTTCTGAGCTCGTCATACGCGGCATCCGAAATGGAAGGCGCGTCTTCCTGATAGTAGCGCCGGTCGTGGCCCGCGATTTCCTCCGCCAGCCGTTCCAACTCGCGTTTCGCTTCCGCAAGCGTCAGTTTCTCGACAGACTTCATGCGTGCAGCATACAAAGGCTCAACGCAGAGAACGCGAAGGATTCGCAGTGGCCGCGGAGAGGGTGCGGGGTGAGAGTAGAAAAGCGAACCGCCAAGGCGCAGAGACGCCAAGAAGAATTGTTGGCGCGCTCCGCGCGCCGCGCAACCAATTTCTTGGCGACCTTGGCGTCTTGGCGTTGAGAACCCCTCGTCCAAAACGCATCCGCCGCGTTCCACTGCGTCAAGCCCTCCCTTTGTTTATGCACGTTTGCGAGCCTTTTTCGGTTCCTGCGCTTCAGCAAGCAGGCGGCGGGCGGCGGCACGCGCTTCCTCCGTCACGGATGCGCCGGCGAGCATGCGGGCGATCTCTTCCACCCGCGCATCGTCCGACAGCAGTTCGACGCGTGTACGGTCCCGATCGCGGGTAATGCGGAAATGCCGCTCGGCGCGCGCTGCGACCTGCGGCGAATGCGTGACGAGCAGCACCTGCGTGTTGCGCGCCAGGCGTTGCAAGCGCTCGCCGACCGCATCGGCCACTGCGCCGCCAACACCGCGATCGACTTCGTCGAAGACGAGCGCCGCCGGCGGGCTTGTTTCGGCAAGCGCCACCTTGAGCGCGAGTGAGATGCGCGCAAGCTCGCCCCCTGAGGCAATCTTCACCAGTGCACCAAACCCTGCCCCTTCGACCGTGGCAACTTCGAAGCTCACGCGTTCCAGGCCGTTTGCATTGCCTTCGTCGCCAAGCGCCTCAAGCTCCGCGCGAAATCTGGCGTTTCCCAGCTTCAACGGGGCAAGCTCGCGCGCCACGGCGGCTTCGAGCCGGGCGGCGGCCGCTTTCCGCGCCTCGCTGAGCGTACGCGCGCCCGAAAGATAATCATCGCGCGCGCGCCGAACCTCCGCCGCGAGATGCTTCAGCCTTTCGTCGCCACCGGAAATCGTTTCGAGTTTCGCTTCATATTCACGGAGAAGTCTAGGCAACGCAGCTGGTTGTACGGCGTACTTTCGTGCGGCGGCACGCAATCCGAACAGCCGCTCCTCTTTCTTCTCGAGCAGCCCGCTGTCCACATCCAATTGCGCAAGCAGCCCGTCCAGTTCGCGGCGCGCTTCCTCCGTCAGTGCAAACGCCTGATCGAGCGCCGTCTCCGCCTCTTTCGCGCGGGCGCGGGCCTCCGGATGGAGCCGCGACAGGCGCTTGAGCGCGGCTGCAATCGCGGTTTCGGCGCCGCGGTCTCCCGAGAGCGAGTCGACCGCAGCCGAAACATCTTCCGCGATCCGGCTCGCGTTCATCAGCAGCGTACGTTCGCCGGCGAGCCGTTCTTCTTCGCCCTCCTGCGGCGCGAGAGCCGAGAGCTCTTCGACCGCGTGACGCAGGAATTCGGCTTCGCGCGACGCGGCTTCGGCTGTACGCCGAAGGTCTTCGGCCTCGCCACGGAGCTGCTCCAGTCTCCGCCAGCGTGCGGCGACATCGATGGCGATTGTCTCGTGCCCGCCAAAGGCGTCAAGCAGCTTCCGATGCGTGGCGCTGTCGAACAGCCCGCGATCGTCCGCCTGTCCATGGATTTCGACAAGATCGCTGCCCAGGTCGCGCAGCAGCGCGACGCCGATCGGTTCGTCGTTCACAAAGGCGCGTGTACGCCCGTCGCCCGCGAGCGTCCGGCGCAGAATGATCTCGTCGTTTGCGGCGAGGCCGTTCTCCGCAATACGAGCCCGCGCGGCATGCTTCCGCGGGAGATCGAAGATCGCGGTCGCGGAGCCTTGGGCGGCGCCTGTCCGGACGCTGGACCGTCCGCCCGCCCGCGCTCCTGTCGCCAGCCCCAGCGCGTCCAACAGGATCGATTTGCCGGCGCCGGTTTCCCCGGTCAGCACGTTCAATCCGCTGGCGAAATCGAGCGCCACATCCTCGATGAGCACGAGATCGCGGATTTTGAGCGTGGAAAGCATGCAGGCGCTCGAGCCGGAATTCAGGCGGCGCGGGGGTGCACGTCGTGTTCGATGGTCACGCCGATCTCCTGCCGTGCCTTCGTAAGGTCGTGCATCGCCTGCAAGTTTATCCAGAATTCAGGGCTCGTTCCAAAAAACCGCGCAAGCCGGAGCGCCGTGTCCGCCGTGACTGAGCGCTCACACTTCACAATCGCAGCCATTCGAGTCGTAGGCACGCGCAGCGCCATCGCCAAGGCATTGACCGACATGCTGAGCGGCTCCAGGAACTCCTCATTGAGCACCTCACCCGGATGGGTAGTCACACGGTTGGGCGTACCTACGCCTTTGATGGTAGTCGACGATCTCGACATCCGCAGGACCCTCCTTGGTCCAAACAAAACAAATTCGCCATTGGTCGTTGATCCGTATCGAGTGTTGCCCTTTTCGAGACCCCGAAAGCGACTCAAGGCGATTGGCGGGCGGCGCACGAAGGTCGCGCAGATCTTTTGCCTGATGCAGCATGTCGAGCTTGCGCAACGCCTGCTTCTCGATGCCGCTGAACGGCCTCACGAAATCGCCCATCCACAGGCGCTCCGTCGCGCGATCCCGGAACGACCGAATCATGGGACACGCTACTTCGGCATCTTCCTACACGTCAAGCGTATAACGCAGTGCGGAACAAAGCGCTGCGAGTTCCAACCACCCTTGGAAAAATTCTTGGCTCCCCTAGCCTCCTGACTGGAAAAGCAACAAACCACCCCTATTTCCATGGGGAAGGCAAAATGCGGTAGGCTGGCCACCGCGTACCGAAAAGAGACGTCCATGACCTGGATCATTCTCGCGATCATCGCGATCCTCGTGGTCTTTGCCATTGCTACCTACAATCGGCTGGTGACGCTCCGGCAGGCCTGGAAGCAGGCCTATGCCGATATCGACGTGCAGCTCCGCCAGCGGCACGACCTCATCCCCAACCTCGTCGAGACCGTTAAGGGCTACGCCTCGCATGAAAGCGGCGTCTTCACCGCGGTGACGCAGGCGCGCGCGAGCGCGATGGGTGCGCGGACCGTCGGCGAACGGAGCGCTGCGGAAGGCGCACTGACGAGCGCCATCGGCAACCTGATGGCCGTCGCCGAGAACTATCCGCAGCTCAAGGCGAACCAGAACTTCATGCAGCTGCAGGACGAACTGGGCGATCTCGAAAACAAGATCGCCGCCGCCCGCCGCTTCCTGAACAACGCCGTGGCCGAGTACAACGCGGCCATCCAGAAGTTTCCGGCCGGCCTGTTCGCCGGCGCGATGGGCTTCACGCCTGCCGACATGTTCCAGCTGAGCGAGACGGAAAAAGCCGAGGCGATGACGCCGCCGAAAGTCTCCTTCGGCACCTGATGTCCACGACGGAGCCCGTCGCGACGCTCGGCCTCACCGCCTGGCGGTCGAGCAACAACACCAAATCGATCCTGCTTCTCGCCGCCTTCCCGCTGCTGCTGCTGCTGCTTCTGGGCGTCATGAGCTTCATCTGGGCGGGAATGATGGAGGGCGGACGGTATAGCTACGAATACGGCTATGGCCCATGGCAGTCGCTTGGGCTCCATTCGGTCCTGGACACGGGCACGCCGCTCGATTTCGCGCTTTCCGTCGTAGCCACCTGGTGGCCCGTCGTGCTCGGCATCGCCGCAGTCTGGCTGATGATCGGTTACGTGTTCAACGATTCCATCATTCACATGGCGACGGGCGCGCAGCCCGTCAGCCGCACCGAACAGCCCCAACTGTACAACATCCTCGAAAACCTCTGCATCAGCCGCGGGCTGCCGATGCCGAAGCTCTACATCATCGACACCGATGTGATGAACGCCTATGCGAGCGGCATCGACCAGAAAAGCTACGCGATCACCGTTACCAGCGGCCTGCTCCAGACGCTCAACCGCGACGAACTCGAGGCGGTGCTCGCGCACGAACTGACGCACATCCTCGACCGCGACACGCGCCTTCTGATCATCACGGTCGTCTTCGTCGGCATGATCTCGTTCCTCGCGCAGCTTCTGTGGCGCGGCATCCGCATCGCCGCGTTCACAGGCGGCCGGCGCCGCGGCGGCGGCGGCGCGATCCTGATGGTGATGATCGCCGCCGTCGTCATGTTCGTCGGCTATCTGCTCGCGCTGCTGTTGCGGTTCGCGCTGTCGCGCCGGCGCGAACTTCTGGCCGACGCAGGCTCCGTCGAACTGACGAAGAATCCGGATGCGCTGATCGCGGCGCTCCTGAAGATCTCGCAAAACGCAGAGGTGCCGCACGTCCCGAGCGAAGTGAAGCAGATGATGTTCGAGAATCCGCCTTCGGCTTTCGACTTCGGCGGACTCTTTTCGACTCATCCTTCGATCGAAAAGCGCGTGCAGATTCTCCAGGGGCTTGGCGGGCGTTTGCCGACAGCCCCGAGCGCGCCATCAGCGTCGGTCGCGACCGAAGCCGAGCCGACTTCGGGACCTGGGCCCTGGGACGATTCCCCCACTCCAACACACCACGGTCCGTGGGGCTGAGCCGCATGCAGATTACCATCTATCACAATCCCGATTGCAGTACGTCGCGCAACGTGCTCGCGGCCATCCGCGCCGCGGGCCACGAGCCGCGCATCTTCGAATATCTGAAGACGCCGTTGTCACGCGGCGCACTGGCTGCTCTCGTCACGCGCATGAACGTCGACGTACGCGACGTCGTACGGACGAAGGAGCCACTGTTCCGCGAATTGGGATTGGACGCGGACGACGTGGGCGAGGATGAATTGCTCGAGGCGATGGCCGCGCATCCGATCCTTCTCAACCGGCCGATCGTCGTCGTGCAGAACGGCGGGAACACCACCGTCCGTCTCTGCCGGCCAAGCGACACCGTTGCAGCGCTTCTCAGGGAAGTCGGAGCGAGCCGCTAACACAGGGATACGCGGCCGCCCGGTCCTTCCAAGGCCACGTTACACTTGACATACTTGCCGCAATAGGTAGAATGGCGGGCATAGGAGACCTGCCATGGCTAAATCCGTTCTTTCCGCCCCCCATTTCCAAGATGAAGCCGCCGCTTTCGCGTACGTCGAGGCGCACTTGTGGCCCGGTGGCAATCCGGTTTGCCCGTTCTGCCGCGAGACCGACCGCGTAGGGCGCATGAACGGCAAGACCACCCGTCAGGGTCTCTGCAAATGCTACGCGTGCCAGAAGCCCTTTACCGTGCGGATGGGGACCATTTTCGAGTCCTCGCATCTGCCGCTGCATATGTGGCTTCAGGCGATCCACCTGATGTGCGCGTCGAAGAAGGGTATCAGCACCCGCCAGATGCAGCGGACCCTGCAATGCTCCATGAAAACCGCATGGCACCTGACCCATCGTATTCGCGAGATGATGAAGCCGCAGATTTTCGACATGGGCGGCAAAGGCGCGGTTATCGAAGCCGATAGCACCTACGTTGGGCGCAAAGCGGGTCGCAAGCTTGGTCCTGCCAAAACCCCGATGAACGCGGTTTTCGCGCTGGTAGAACGCGACGGGCGCGTGCGCTCGTTTCATGTTCCGAACGTGCAAGCGCACACCCTGCACAAGGCCATCAATGCGGCGGAAGTGTCTCGCCGCTCGCATCTGCGGACTGACGAAGCGCGCACCTACGACATTATCGGCCCGACCTTCGCGACCCATGAAAGCGTCAATCACTCGCTTGACGAATACGTGCGTCAGCATTTTGAAGCGCGGAGTTTACGGCACCTATCAGCACGTTTCTGAGGCGCACCTTCAACGCTACCTGACCGAATTTGATTTCAGGTACTCCAATCGCGAAGCGCGCGGATTTGATGACACCCTGCGCGCAGAGATTGCCTTGCAGGGCGCAAAAGGCCGCCGCCTCACCTACGAAACGACTCGTTCGTAAAAGCCGCTAAGTAGGCTGCGCTCGTTTGAAGCGCTGGTCGCGTATTGGGTCGCGGCGTTCGCAAGGCGCGAACAATCCACAGGTTCCTGTAAATGACGGCTGATTCGGCCCCTTGCTAATTCCTCGGCTGGTAAAATTGGGAAGGCGAATCGATTCGCCTTCAACCTAGCTAGGAGACTGTCATGGTAAGAAAGAGAGAAAGCGTGCCCGTTCCTACAAAACGGGAAGCTAGCGACGCCGGAAAGCAACTTCGCAAGGGGCACCCGTCTGCGGGACGTGTGCTCTCGGAAGTCGCCAAGGCCGACAAGCGTTACGGCAAGCCAAAATCGAAGCGTTGAGATTGCAGTCCTCAACGTAATGACTCCCTGCGGACGATGGCACACGCGGAATCATAATGCCACCGTAAACGTGGCTGTTATCCGAGTGGTCCACGTCCGCTATTGTCGGCACAAGAATAACCCCAGCCGCATTCTCAGAAGCGATAAACCCAACAGACAAACAGCGGTGAGGATCGGGCGCTTGTACGTCGTTCAAGTCCATCCATTCCCCGCTCGTTAGTCGGCTCGAATCCACCCACTCCACAAGAACAAGTGAATGCCGGGTCCGAATGCGTCTTTTTTCCTTTGCCAAAGCAGCACCATGCGCCTAGATTTCTCTTGGCCGCGCTGCTTTGGCGGTTGAAATTGTGGACGGGCTGGAACGGCAATTCCGGCCCGTTTCGTTTTCAGCAAATCGCTGCTATCCTGTGTTTATGCCAATCCTTTGCGTCCTGAGATGAGCGGCATTGGTCTCATAATCGGAACACTTCTCGCGAAGCTCCCATGGCCCGCTAGAGTGATGCTTTGTCTGCTGGCTTCTGCGGCTTGCTGTGTTGGAATTTGGTGGTTTTCCCAGCACGGATGGCCGAGCTACCCTAAACTCAATTGGCCCAGCGACAGGATAGCGATTGCGCTCTTCACCATTGCGCCGTGGGGAATTTTGGTCGCGATCGTCGCTGGCATATATCGTGACAAACTTAGCGGAACGGACAGTGACAAAAAGCAATAAACGAAGCAAATCCGCGCTTGAAACAGAGTACAACGAAGCGCGAGAAGCGCGCGACCGCGCGAAGAAATCCGGCAGTAAAGCGTTGCTTGTCCGATCAGAGAAGCGCATGGCGGAAATCCAAGTGCGCATGTTCCACGAGACCGCGCACAAGGTTGGCGCTTCAGATGACCAGAAGGATTTTGACCGCGCGTTTGCCAAAGTAGTCAGGCCTTCGGTTCCCCGTTCTCGTCCAGCCGGTGGGCGACGCGGCTCATAAATCCGCGAACGGCGGAAAAAATGTAGTCAGCTTCCTCGTCGGTGTACTTGTTTTCAACGTGCATCGTGGGATTGCGCCAAGGATTCTTGACTGCATCCAGGGACGCAAAAAGATCCTCAAAAAGGGCACCGTCACCCTTCATTCTGCCAGCGCCGTTTGGCCACTTCTTGTCTATTCCAGCCTTTACCGCCTTAAGAATCGCCCCCCAATTCTTTTCAACGGGCTTGGTGGGGTCAGGAATATCCAGACACTTAGCTACCGCACGAATCCCTATCTCCATTATCCGCATAAGATGAAACACTGCCGCGGTTGGGCGACCAAGCGCGCGACATTTCGCAGCCTCGTCCAATTCAAAAAGACCCTGAGTCTGAAATCTGTCCGCGAAATTGGGGCCGAACAACGGTCGCTCTGGTTTGTATAATTTGCCCTCATCTGGTGTGAGCGCCAGAATTGTTGCCCGTTGCAGTTCGCGATTCAGAGTAGTCTGTATATCCGTATAAGCGTGGTCTATTCGTTCGTACGTAAATCCACGCTTTGAGAAGCCCGAGAGCATGTCGTCCACGGCCATTTTTGTAATTGGTGCGCCCAACTCTCCGAGCAGTTCCTTTAATTCATGCGCACGGTCAAACATGCTTTGGAGGAATATAGGGTCCGAAATTGGAGTGACCGTCACACTCCCATCCGGCTTTTCCTCAACGCTCTTCCTTTTGTGGGCGGTGATCATAGTCTGTGTGTGCTGCATGGACGCGATGACGTTGTGGAACTTCACAGCATCAAACTTGAACATGGCTAGGACGCTTCGGAGCCGTCCCGGCTGAAGCCCCCCATGGGCGGAGTCGAGAATCGGGCTAGTCATGGGACACTAGCCCTTGGTCAAGAGTATGGGAAGTGTAACGTCGCCCCTTCCAAGCCTCCTTCTATTCCGGTTGACATGAATACCGATGTGGTATAGTGAAGCCAGGTTTGGCTCTTTGAAAAGTTCGTAAGCGAAACTCCCCCGCACCGGCGTCCCGGGACGGCAAGAGTGCGACTGCCCCTTCTTCCCGGGGACCCGGAGGCTCTGCACCCGGCAAGGCGGCTTCAAATGGCCGTCGAGCGGTTACCTTCCATGTCGCGCGTGCCGGGCGATGCGGGCCACTGCCCGCGACGAAGCGGCTTCGGCCGCGCAGGCGGGTGAGGATGGCCCGATCCAGTCGGGCCACACGCGCCCGGTCCCGGCGAAGACTACAGTTGTACAGGCCCAAAATTCCCTCAGTCAGGGAATTCCTGAGGGAGTTTCTGCAAAAGTTGGAGCCGCAAGAATCGAAAAACCAATGATTACAGGAGCATATTCGGTTCTGAACCTCGACCTTCAGGGAATTTCTCAGGGAGTTGTCGCAAAAAACGCTCCGATCAAACCGGGATCACAAACCCGGGCCATCCCTGTTTCGCCTGGCGGCGATGCGGGCCCTCGCCGCGACGAAGCGGCTTCGACGCAGGCGGGCGAGGACGGCCGATCACGTCGGGCCACAGGCGCCCAGTCCCGGGGAAGAATACAGTTGTACAGGCCCAAAATTCCCTCAGTCAGCGCGACCACTACCGCAGTTCGACGGTTGCAAGCGTGTCGTAGTTGCTGTCGTATAGTTCAAATGCGCCGCGGACGTTCGTGACTGGCCCGCTGAAGCTAACCTTGCACGACAACGAATCAGTAGGGAGAGAGCTGCTTGGATATATGAAACAGGTCTGATTCGGTGGAACTGCAGTGCCATTCGCGCAGCTGGTGCCCGTGCTTACCGCGGTTGTCGAAAAATCCACAAAAACCTGCTGCGCGGTCGGTGTAATATTGCTGGTCCCCAAATTGATAAACTCACAATAGAAGTAGCTTTGACTGCCCGAAAAAATCGGCCCACCGGCGAGCACGTCGCCGGCCTTTGGTGCCTCGGCCGCGTTGGCGGCAGCCGCCAAGGACAAGGTGAATGCGGTTGCCGTAAGCAAGACTCTTTGCAAGCGTTTCATTGGAGGTTCTCCCTCTTTGGATGGAGCCTGATCCTGGGCGCCAGCCGGCCCGCAGTCCTAAAAAGGCGCATAAAAATTTCTCAAAAATTCTGAAAATTCCCGGCGGCCCATCGCGCATCCCGCGTGTTTCCGGTCTTGGCGATTTCGCCGCGCTTTGCCAGCACACCAAGCCGCGCCACGATCATCTTCGTGACGGCAAGGTGCGGTATCGGGGAAGCCTTTGGCCGCGATGATACCGGCTGCGATCTCGCCAGCCGCCAGAGGCTTTGCAGCTTCGCGCATACGGTCCCGCACAAGCCGGGAGAGTTCACCCCGCCGGGAAGTAAGCCGTGCGCTTGCAGCTCCGCCGTGGGGCGACGTAGTTGGGATGATCTGGCGTCAGGATCGCAATGGCCGCGTCCAGATTGGCGAGCACCTTGCGGAGAGTCGCTACCCGCTTCTCAGTGTACCTGGCCTCGGATTTCCTCTCGCCGCTTTCGAAGGGCAACAATGGCATGGTCGGACATGCCGAAAATCGAGGCGCGGGCGTGTCCGATTGCCTGGGGCGTCTGCGCCATAATACCGGAATTATCGCGAAAACGCTCCGATCAACCCGAATCACAACCCCGGCCCGTCTTTTTTCGCCCGACGGCGATGTGCGGGCCATCGCCGCGACGAAGCGGCTTCGGTCGCGCAGGCGGGCGAGGATGGCCCGATCAAGTCGGGCCACCGGCGCTACCGGTCCCGGGGACGCGCGGCAGGGACTACAAACGTACAGACTATTTTCCCTTCGGCCTTCGTTTTCGGCGGGCTCTTCTCGACTCTCCGGTTGCTCCAGAGCCCGAGCCATCTCCCGCGCCGGGGCCTTGGGGCGATTCGCCCACTCCCGGCACCACGGGCCCTGGGAATAATCGTTCGCGCGAAGGTTGACGGCGCGTTCTTGGGCTTTTTGCGATCAGGTGCCGATCGACGCGGCGAGAAACTTTCCCACCTCTTCGAGCACGCGGGACCGCGTCGATTCGAGGGACATGTAGTGGTCATCGCCGGGAATCCGCACGAACTGCACGTTCTTGCCGGCCTTCTCGAGCGCGGCTTCCATCATCTCGCTCTGCGCGATCGGAACCGTGACATCGAGCTCGGAGTGCAGCAACAGAACCGGTGCGGTGACCCGATCGGCGTGGAGCGCCGGAGAGGCCGCGTCCAGCTGTGCCGAATCCATGAAAATGTCGCCCATCCGGGTGGCGGTGAAGCTCCCGTTCGTAATGTCGACATGGTACTCGCGTTTGTCGTAGCCCATCAAATCCGGCAGGTTGGACACTCCTTCGAAGCTGATCACGCAGGCGTACAGGTCCGGTGTCAGGGTCGCACCGGCGAGAGCGGCGTAACCGCCGTAGCTCGCGCCGAAAATGCAGACGCGCTTCGGATCCGCTATGCCGTCCGCAATCACCTTCTTCACTCCATCCGAGATGTCGTCCTGCATCTTAAGCCCCCACTGGTGCAGACCCGCGGCGGTAAACGGACGCCCGAAGCCTCGTGAGCCGCGGAATTGAGGCCGCAGAACCGCATAGCCACGGCTGGCCAGGAACTGACTAAAAAAATCGAACGTCATGTCGTCCCGCGCATCCGGACCGCCGTGAGGCATCACGACGAAAGGAAGATTGTGCGCGTCGCGTCCCGGCGGCAGCGTGAGGTACGCCGGAATGTGCAACCCGTCGCGCGCTGCGTAGCCATACGACCTGACCTCGCCGAGCGTGGCAGTGTCGAGATCAGGATAGCTCGCGACGATGGCGGTGGCGTGATGGGTATTGCGGTCGAACAGGTAGTAGCTCGCGGGAGTTCGCGGTCCGACGGTTTCGATGATCATCTTGTCGCCCGCCACGTCGGTCGAAACCGCATGCACGGACAAACCGGGAAAAGCCTGCTCCAGCCCTTTCTGCAACGCTTCCCGCTGCTCGTCAAAATAGCGAAAGACGGGCATATCCTCATCGATGACATATCCGACAACCCGTCCCGTCCATTCATTCCTCAACGGGGCGGCGACGTCATAGGTCGGGTCCTGAAACAATTTGGTCTCGGTGCCGGTGGCGATGTCGATCCGATTCAACGACACCGTCCCCTTGCTGTCGGGGGCAAGCCGGTAAATGGACTTTCCGTCTTCCGAAACGCCGGCCACGCCGTCATCCGTGTCGACCGTCTGATCATACGTACCGAGTGCGCGCCATGAACCGTCCTTGTCGAGCACCTTCAATGTGTTGTGCCACAGCGGATTGTCGTAGGATTTCTGATCGCGGACGGTATCGACGCGCGCGAGCACCTCGCCATGTCCATCCAGAAACCACTTGTCGGTTCCTTCCCTCTGCGGACCCAGGTATTTCTTGTAAACCGGCTTCGGCTTTCCGCCGGTGCGTATGTTCATCGTGTACACGGAATTCTGAAACCGGATGTAGACCGTGTCCGGATCGTCAAGGGCCACATCGACGATATAGACCGGGGCCAATTCCACAAATTTGTTTTCCTTGAGCAAAACGGCGGCGGCATCGCCAATCGGGCGCAACATGTCCTGCTGGTAGCGATCGTAGACACCCAGCTTCATGTTCTTCTTGCTGTACATCATCAGAACATCGTTCTTCACCCAACGCACATCGTCGATGATCCAGTCCCCCGAGGTGACGATCTGCGGAGGTTCCGAGGGCGCGTCGACCTTGTAGACCGCCACCGACGGCCTGCCGTTGACCCCGCGAATGACGGCAAACCGCGTACCGTCGGGAGAGATTTGCGGCGCCCGCGGCGCCAATTCCGCAAATGCCGCTATCGAGGGCATTGGTGCGGTACCTGCTGCCGCCGGACCAGCGCAAAGAACTGCTGCAGCCGCGCAGATGCGCGCGGCATTCCTCAGTGCGATCATGGATTTCTGCCCCCGGAATTCGACACGGCCAGGACGCCTTCACCGTCCGAACGGATGCTACGCCTGCTGATTCGTCGTGGAAAGGCGAAATCGCAAACACGCTTCATTTCCGGGCCGCGGCTTTGGCGCGGTGGCGCATTACCATTTGATATTGCGGCCGAGCCCGCTACCCGGGCCGAGTATTCCCTATAGCGGGCTTTGGAAGGCCCGTTCGATCCATGAGCCCTTCTTGACCTCGGGCTTCATGTTGTGGGTGACGAGGAGATCGTAGGCGTCCTGGTACCAGGGACTGCCGGGGTAATTGGCGCCGAGGACAGCGGCGGCTTCCTTGGCCTCGTCGTACACGCCAAGCGCATAATAGGCTTCGGTCAGGCGCTCCAGCGCTTCGGCGATCTGCGCGGTTCGCTGGTAACGCTCGACCACGACGCGGAAGCGGTTGATCGCGCCGATGTAATCGCCGCGCACCAGATAATACCGCCCGACCTCCATCTCCTTGCCGGCAAGGTGATCAAGCGTGAGGTCGACCTTCAGGCTGGCGTCGCGGGCATATTCGGTGTCGGGGAAACGCTGCACGACGTCCTGCAGCGCGGTGAGCGCGGCTTCGGTATTCGTCTGGTCGCGGCCGGTGTCGGTGATCTGTTCATAGAGCGACATCGCCTTCAGGTAGAACGCATACGCCACTTCGTGACTGCCGGGATGAAGCTCGATGTACGAATCGGCGGTGCTGATGGCATCGGGGTATTTGTTGGCCTGATAGTAGCAGAAGGCGCTCATCAGCATGGCGCGGCGCGCCCACACCGAATACGGGTGCTGGCGCTCCACCTCGTCGAACTGCTTGGCCGCCTTTTCCCAGCTGTGGTCCGCGATCAGCTTCCAGGCGTCGTTGTAGATCTGCTCGACCGGGCGCTCGACATACTCGGCGCTTTGGTCGTCACTGGAGCTGTCGCCGAGACCGAGCCACGAACAGCCCGAGAGCAGGAAGGCGGCGGCGAAGACGGCAACGAGTCCGCGCGCGATCCCATTTCGGGCCTGGCGGCGGGCAAGCGGCTGCGGGGTCTGAACGGCCATTTTTCCAGCTACTTAAAGGGGGCGCGGGGCGCGCCTTCGAACGTCCCGTTGGGCCGCTTTATGCCATCCCCCTCGGGGGTTGTCATCCGGGAAGCTAGCCATCCGGTCCCAGCGCCAGAAGATTGGTCAGCGCGGCGATGATGAGGTAGGCAAGCATCAGGGGGCCGATTGCGATGATGGAATCCCCGAAAAGCCCGCCGAGCGCACGGCACGGCAGCAGCACATAGGCTGTGCCCATGTACAGAAGCTGGAACCCCGCGACGGCCACGAGACCGAGCGCAAAGGCGAGCGGCTGCGCGCCCAGCGCTTCGGGACGGCGCTTGCGCTCGAAGCGCACAATCGTCGCGCCGAGCCGCAGCCGTGACAGCGCCGAGCCGAAAAAGATGAGCGCCAGCGTCCAGGCGAGCGCGGAGATGAACAGACGGCCGCCATCCGCATGGCATGCGAGGAGGGCGTATTCGAGCCGGCTTTCGCCGAACACGGCAAAACGGACCGCGCTCTCGAGGCCGTCGACGGCAGGCCCCTCGCGATAGGCCGGCGCATAGAGGAGCTGCACGATCAGAAGAACCAGCGCGAAGGCGATGAACACAAGTTCCGAGAATCGCGGGAGCAGGTTCTTAAGCTTGAGTGCGGTCGGCATCGGCCGCTGCACATGGCCGGCCGACAGGCCGTAGCCGGCGATGAAGAGTATTCCCATTGCGCCGAACAGGAGCAGGCAGACGACGACCATCCAGCCCTCGCCCGGCGGCACCGCGCCGTTCGCTCCGCCAAGCGCGAGCGCGCCCGTATACAGGCAGAACGCGATCCAGCCTTTCGCAAGCAGCCGCGCCGCACCCATCAATCGCCCTCGGTCCTCGCCTGCCGCTGCATGGCAGGTTCACGCCGAGGCTGCGAAACGCGCGTCCTTCATGCGCTCGGCCCGGAGACTTTCGGCCATGAGGAAAGCAAGCTCAAGCGCCTGATTGGCGTTGAGCCGGGGATCGCAATGCGTGTGGTAGCGCCGCGACAGATCCTCCTCGGAGATCGCCTGGGCGCCGCCCAGGCACTCGGTGACATTCTGCCCCGTCATTTCGAAATGCACGCCACCCGCATGGGTCCCCTCGGCCCGATGCACGTCGAAGAAGGTCTTCACCTCCTTGAGGATGCGCTCGAACGAACGCGTCTTGAGCCCGGTGTGGGACGTGATCGTGTTGCCGTGCATGGGATCGCAGGACCAGACGACGGCGACGCCTTCGCGGCGCAGGGCGCGAAGGAGGCGCGGCAAGCGCTCGCCGACCCGATCCGCGCCGAAACGGCAGATGAGCGTAATGCGCCCGGGCTCGTTCTCCGGATTGAGAAGCGCGATGAGCTTCAACAGATCGCTTTCGTCGAGCGACGGCCCGCATTTGAGCCCGATCGGATTTTTCACGCCGCGACAGAACTCGACATGCGCGCCCGCCGGATCGCGGGTGCGATCGCCGATCCAGAGGAAATGCGCCGACGTGTCGTACCAGTCGCCGCTCGTCGAATCGATGCGCGTCAGCGCCTGCTCGTAACCGAGCATCAGCGCCTCGTGGCTGGTGTAGAATTCGGTGATCCGGAGCTGGGGCGTCGAATCGGGCGTGATGCCGCACGCCTCCATGAATTCCAGCGTCTCGGAGATGCGTTGCGCCAACGCGCGATACCTTTCGCCCGACGGCGAGCCCGCAATGAAGCCCAGTGTCCAGCGATGGACATTGTGCAGATCGGCATAACCGCCCTGCGCGAAAGCGCGCAGGAGATTGAGCGTCGCCGCCGACTGCGCATAGGCCTGCATCAGGCGCTGCGGGTCGGGCCTGCGGCTCTCGGCATCGAACTCCATCGCGTTGATGTTGTCGCCCCGATAGGAAGGAAGCGTGAGGTCGCCGCGGGTTTCGAAATCGGCCGTGCGGGGCTTCGCGAACTGTCCCGCGATGCGGCCGACTTTCACCACCGGCATCGCCGCGGCAAAGGTGAGGATCACCGACATCTGCAGGAGGACGCGAAAGGTGTCGCGGATGTTGTCGGGATGGAATTCGGCAAAGCTCTCGGCGCAATCGCCGCCCTGGAGGAGGAAAGCCTTGCCTTCGACCACCTGCGCCAGACGCGCCTTCAGGCTCCGCGCCTCGCCGGCGAAGACAAGCGGCGGGTGGGTCTTGAGGCGCTGCTCGACAGCCGCCAGCGCCGCCGGGTCCGGATATTCCGGCACCTGGCGGATCGGCTTTCCGCGCCAACTCGACGGATTCCAGGGCAGCGCCACACGCATCTCCTTGTCTGGGCCCCGATATAAGCGGGTTACGCGGGGCTCGCGACATATTTCGGGCGGCCAGGTAGGGGGCTGCCTGCTGGCACGCACGCCATTCCTGCCCTAAAACCCGTCCGGCAGTGTTTTGTTAACCATGCGGATCCATGAAGAGATTGATAGTTCCGGCGCTGGCGCTTGCCCTTACCGCCTGCGATACCGTCGGCAATATCCGCTACGACTTCGATTCCAGCAGCTTCGCGGGCAAGAGCGCCGCCATGGCCAATGCCTGCGCGGCGCGGATGAAGGCGTCAGAGCTCGACCCGATCCGCAACAAAGTCGAGCTTGGGAAGGACCCGCCCGATGGCCCGGTGCCCTTCACCATTCTGACCAACGGCAACACGCCGGCCGGCGCCGAGCAGGAGGCGATCGGCGTCTGGGCGAAGCTCATCGAACAGTGCCAGACCGAAGCCCGGCCGCTCCTCGACAGTGCGCCCGTCCCGCCGGACGCGACGGCGTCCGAAGTCGAGAAGCTCAAAGGCTACATCACCGATGCCTGGATCGAAGGCGCAAAACTGCGCGTCGCGCTGTACAATGGTCAGCTCACTTACGCCGAGTATGCGAGCAAGCGCCTGTCGGTCGCGGAGGATGCGCTGAAAACGGCAGAGCGCTACGCGCAGGACCAGGACGAAGAGAACAACACCCACGATCTTGAAGACGTGGAAACCGCGCTGGCGCCCTTCGCCGCGATGATGTGAGTTTGACTCACCATGGCGAGCAGAGGCGTTACCGAGTCTCCTCCGGCGATCGCGAATAGGATTTCCCGCGCATCGTCACCAGCTCTTCGGCGAGGCTCGGGTGGAGGGCGACCGTCGCGTCGAATTGCGCTTTCGTCGCGCCCATCTTCAGGGTGACCGCCGTCATCTGGATGATCTCGGCCGCTTCCGGGCTGAACAGGTGGCAGCCGAGCACGCGATCGGTCTTCGCATCCACGACGAGCTTGAAGACGGACCGCTCGGCGCGGCCGGAGAGCGTGTTCTTGAGCGGACGGAAGCTCGATTTGTACACATCGATCGTGTAGCCGCGCCTGAGCGCTTCGCTTTCCGAAAAACCGACCGTGCCGATTTCCGGCTGGCTGAACACGGCCGTGGGTACCCAATGATAATCGACGGGTGTCGGGTCGTTCTCGAACACCGTTTTCACGAATGCCATCGCCTCGTGAATGGCGACGGGCGTGAGCGGCAACCGGTCGGTGACGTCGCCGATCGCCCAGATATGGGGCACGCTCGACTGCGAGAATTCATCGACCCTGACCTCGCCTTTCCTGCCGACAGCGACGCCGATCCGGTCGAGATTGAGCCCGTGCGTGTTCGGCTTGCGCCCGATCGCGAGCATCACCTGGTCGGCCTCGATCATCTCATGCTTGTCGCTGAAGGCGAACACCTCATCGCCGCGCTTCTCGATCTTGGAGAACACGCGGTCGAGCACCACGCGGATGCCGCGCGCTTCCGACGACCGCGTCACCGCATCGCGCATGTCGTCGTCGAAACCGCGGAGGATCTTCGGTCCGCGATAGACGAGCGTCACCTCGGCTCCAAGACCGTGGAAGATGTGCGCAAACTCGACCGCGATATAGCCGCCGCCGGCGATGACGATGCGGCGTGGAAATTTCGCGAGGTAAAACGCTTCGTCGGAGGTGATGCAGTGTTCCGCGCCGGGAGCGCCGCCTGTGTCGCGCGAAGGCTGGCCGCCCGTGGCGATGAGAAACCGCTCGGCGGTGACGCGCCGGCCGCTCTTCTTGAGCTGTACGGTGTGCGCGTCTTCGAATTCCGCGCGGTCGACGATCGCCTCGACGCCTTCTTTCTCGACATTCTCGCGATAAATGCCTTCGAGCCGCGCCACTTCCTTGTTCTTGTTGGCGACGAGCTTGTTCCAGTCGAAATGGCGCTCGGGCAGGGTCCAGCCGAAGCCGGCACAGTCCTCGAACGCCTCGCCGAAATGACTTGCGTACACGAACAGCTTTTTCGGGATGCAGCCGCGGATCACACAGGTGCCGCCGAAACCGTGTTCTTCGGCAATGGCGACGCGCGCGCCCGCCTTCGCGGCCATCCGGCTCGCGCGCACGCCGCCTGAACCGGCGCCGATAACGAACAGATCAAAATCGTATTTGGATGCCATTCCTCAAGCCTGCACAGAATTTCCGTTCCAAACAAACTGTCATTCCTGCGCAAGCGGGAATGACAACCTGTTTTGTTCATTTCCTCTCTATCACCTCTACTCCGTCAGGGCCGGCGACGACGAGAGTGGAGGCGAGGTTCAGGAAGAGGCCATGATCGACCACGCCTGGAATGACCGCGAGCGCAAGCGCCAGCAGGCGCACATCGCCGATCGACCCGAACGCGCAGTCGTAGATGACGTTGCCGCTGTCGGTGACGAAGCCGTCCCGGAGATGAATGGGCGGATTGTCGTAGCCGAGCGCCGCGGCAGCATTCCGGATGCGCCGCGCGGTTGTCACATGGCCGAACGGGAGCACTTCCACCGGCAGCGGGAAACGCCCGAGCCGCTCGACCAGCTTGGACGAGTCGGCAATGACGACCATGCGGCGTGCGGAGGAGGCAACGATCTTCTCGCGCAACAGCGCGCCCCCGCCGCCCTTGATGAGGTTCAGATCGCGATCCGCCTCGTCGGCGCCATCGACAGCGAGATCGAGCGGGGCGATCTCGTCGATATCCCCAAGCAGGATGCCGAGCGCACGCGCCTTCTCTTCCGTGCGCCGCGATGTCGCCGCGCCGGTAACCGCCAGGCCGCCATGGATTCGTTCGGCGAGCAGTTCGAGGAAGATCTCGGCCGTCGTGCCCGTGCCGAGGCCGAGCCGCATGCCGGATTCGATGAAGTCAAGCGCCCGTTCCGCCGCCGCGCGCTTGTACAAATCTGCGTTCATTCCACGGTGACCGACTTGGCGAGGTTGCGGGGCTGGTCGACGTCGGTCCCTTTGGCGACAGCCGTGTGATAGGCGAGGAGCTGCACCGGCAGCGCGGCGAGGAGCGGCACCAGCATCGGGTCGACGCGCGGCAGCGCGATTTTCGCCCACGCGCCGGCGCCTGCCTTTTCCAGTCCCGCTTCATCCGAGATCATGATCACCTTGCCGCCGCGCGCCATCACCTCCTGCATGTTGGATGCCGTCTTGTCGAAGAGCGCGTCGCTGGGGGCGATGACGATCACCGGGACTGCATCGTCGATCAGCGCGATCGGCCCGTGCTTCATCTCGCCTGCGGCGTAGCCTTCGGCGTGGATGTACGAAATTTCCTTGAGCTTGAGCGCGCCTTCGAGCGCCAGGGGGTAATTGAGCCCGCGTCCGAGATAGAGCACGTCGCGGGCATCGACGATCTTCTCGCCCAGCGCCTTGACCGCGCGCTCCTGCTTCAGGAATTCGACGATGTGCCGCGGCGTCTCGAGGAGGGCCACGCAGAGTCGCTTTTCTTTCTTCGCGTCGAGTACATTGCGCGCGCGACCCGCCGCGATCGCCAGCGCCGCCAGCACCGCGAGCTGGCAGGTAAAGGCCTTGGTCGAGGCGACGCCGATCTCCGGACCCGCGAAGGTCGGAAGCACGATATCGGCTTCGCGCGCGATCGAACTCTCGGGCACGTTGACGATCGCAAGCGTCGTCTGCCCGTGCTCCTTCGCATGGCGGAGCGCCGCCAGGGTGTCGGCCGTCTCGCCCGATTGCGAGATGAACAGCGCGGCGCCGCCTTTCGCGTACACCGGCTCGCGATAGCGCAGTTCCGAGGCCACATCGACGTCGCAGCCGAGCCGCGCCAGCTGCTCGAACCAGTATTTGCCGACGAGCCCTGCATAAAAAGCGGTGCCGCAGGCGCAGACCGTCAACCGCTCTGCTTTGGCAAGCGCTTCCAGCGCGCGCGGCTCGACCCTGGCGTGCGGACCCGCGGCGTCGAGATAGTGGGCGAGCGTGTGCGCGATCACTTCCGGCTGCTCGTGAATCTCTTTCGCCATGAAGTGGCGAAAGCCGCCCTTGTCGATCATGCCTTCGGCGCCGCTGACCATGCGCGTTTCGCGGTTCGCGATCCGCCCCTCGGCGTCGAAAATCCGTACGTTTGCGCCCTGCAGCACGGCGACGTCGCCATCTTCGAGATAGGTGATGCGGTTGGTGAAAGGCGCGAGCGCGAAGGCGTCGGAGCCGAGATACGATTCTTTCGCGCCGTAACCGACCGCGAGCGGGCTTCCCTTGCGCGCGCCGACGACGAGCGATTGCTCGCCGTCGAAGATCATCGCGAGCGCATAGGCGCCGGTCAGCCGCTTCACCGCCGCCATCGCGGCGTGCGGCGCATCCATGCCGGATTCGAGATGATCGGTGACGAGATGCACCGCGACTTCGGTATCGGTTTCGGAGTCGAATCTGTGGCCTTTCGCGGCCAGTTCGTCACGCAGTTCCCGGAAATTCTCGATGATGCCGTTATGCACCAGCGCCACACGGGAGGTCGCGTGCGGATGGGCGTTCTCCGTCGTCGGCGCGCCATGCGTGGCCCAGCGGGTGTGGCCGATCCCTGTACGTCCGGAAAGCGGATGTTTCGCAAGCTCCGCCGCGAGATTGCCGAGCTTGCCCGCCGCGCGGCGCCGCTCGATATGGCCGTCGACGAGCGTGGCCAGGCCGGCGGAATCGTAGCCGCGATATTCGAGCCGCTTCAGCGCTTCGAGCAGCGCCGGCGCCGCGTCGTCGCCGTTGGCAATGCCGACAATGCCGCACATCTATTTTGTTCCCTTCATCGCCTTCCCGGCTTTCTTCCGCGCGCGGAAATCCTTCGCCCAGCCGGGTTTTTCCGCCTGCTCCGCGCGCACCACGGCAAGGGCATCCGGCGCTACGTCCTTCGCGATGGTGCTTCCCGCGCCGATATAGGCGCCGTCGCCCACCTTAACCGGCGCGACCAGCGCCGTGTTGGACCCTATGAACGCGCCCGCGCCGATTTCGGTCCGGTGCTTGTCGAAGCCGTCATAGTTGCAGGTGATGGTACCCGCGCCGATGTTCGTAGCGGCGCCCAGCGAGGCGTCGCCGATATAGCTCAGATGGTTGACCTTGGCGGTGTTCTCCACGCGCGAATTCTTGATCTCCACGAAATTGCCGATATGCACGTCTTCGCCCAGCACCGCGCCCGCGCGGAGCCGCGCATAGGGACCGACGATGGTGTTCCGCCCGACTTCGGCGCCTTCGAGATGCGAGAACGCGCGGATGGCGGCGCCGCTCCGCACGATGACGCCGGGACCGAAGACGACGAAGGGCTCTATCTGTACGTCCGGCTCGAGTAGGGTATCCCAGGAAAGATAGACGGTGTCGGGAGCGCGCATGCCGACACCGCCCGCGAGCGCAGCGTCGCGCAGCCGTGACTGCATTTCGCGTTCCGCGCGCGCCAGTTCGGCGCGGCTGTTGACGCCGGTCACATCCATCTCATCGACGACGGCCACGGCGCAGCGGATGCCGTCGCGGCGCGCGAGGGTCGGTACGTCGGTCAGATAATATTCGCCCTGGGCGTTGTCATTCCTGAGTGCTGCCGTCCAGCGGAAAAACTTCCTCGCGTCCGCTGCAAAAATGCCCGCGTTGCAGAGATCGCACGCGCGTTCCCTTTCGTTTGCGTCCTTGTACTCGACGATGCGGTCGAGCAATCCGTCACTGTCCAGGATCACGCGGCCGTAGGCGGCGGGATCATCCGCGCGGAACGCGGCAAGCGACAACTCAGTCTTCTCGCGCGCGGCGAGCGAAGCTTCGAAGCATTCACGCGTGACCAGCGGCATGTCGCCATAGGTGGTGACGACGGTGCCTTCGAAATCCTTGAGCTGTTCGCGCGCCGCATTGGCGGCATGGCCGGTGCCGAGCTGCGGCTCCTGGATGACGGATTCGGCGCCTTCGGCGGCCGCGTAATCGCGCACGTCCCGCGCATCGGCCGCGGTGATCACCACGAGGCGATCGATTCCCGCCGCGCGCATCGCCGCCATCACGTGGCCGAGGATCGGCCGTCCGGCGACGGTGTGCATGACCTTGGGCTTCGCGGATTTCATCCGCGTCCCCTGCCCCGCCGCCAGGATGATGCCTGCCAGATTCGCCATGCCTACACTGTAACCCTCACCCCGAGCCCGTCGAAGGGTGAGGGTGGATCGCCGTTTCGGGCTCATCCTTCGACAAGCTCAGGATGAGGCAAAGACTACTTCCCCCTATCCTGCCCCGGAAACCTCACAAAAACACGAATTGCGACGTTCGGTTGCCCGGCGAATCGGTCCGGGCGTATTTCCCGGGATCGCGGCCGACTCGACCGCTGTTTCTTTCGCCTTCGGCGATGCGGGCGAGGACCGTCCCAACGAAGATCAACTCATTCCGTTTGCGGCGAGGCGGCGGACCCGCCACTTCGTATCTTTCGTGCGATCTGGCGCAATTGCCCGGCGACTTCCTCCCGCCCCCCCGGCGGTACGCCGAACAACCCGGGAGTCCAGAGATAATCCGGCAGGCGCGAGCAATACGATAGAGCCGCGGATTCATCGCCAAGCCGCGCATGGCAGTGCGCCTGGAACAGCAGCCCTATTGCGTGCTCATGCCATTCGTCGGGATTTATCGCTTCTCCCCGGTCAAAATCCTCCAGCGCGTGCTGATAGTCGCCGAGTTGGTGTTTCGTACGGCCACGGACAAAATAATCCGCCGGGTTGTCCGGCTCTAGCGCGATCGCACTGTCAAGATCTGCCAGCGCTTTCTGCGGTTCACCCAGAGCAAGCCATGCGTAGTGCCGCTCGAACAACGCTGTCGCGTCGCTGGGATTCTGAGCGATCCATTCGTTGACGATTCGAAGATACTTTTGTGGATCGGCCCTCAGGATTTTGCCGAAATCGCGAATCTCTTGAGGTGTGGACGGCTGCTTCATTAGTGCTCCCTTTCTCAAACCGCTTTCAGCATGTTGCTTGCACGAAGCCGTAAGGCGGATTCGTACAACTCAGCCTTCGCGAGAGGCTCTGCATCCGGTTCCGGGGGTTCCTGTATCTGCATGAGCAGCGTTGCGACTTGTGCGCGCGCCATGTCGCCACATTCGAGCGCTTTCACGAAACCAGATTTCCGTCATCGTCGGGACGTTCCTTTCCTCAACTCTCCAGGCAGGAACGTATCAGGAACAAATACGCCTGTCAAACCGGAACAGAACATTAAATTCCCGGCTTGGTTTAGAGGCGGGTTTGTGGCCGGGCATGCTAATGACCCTGGATGATTCACACCCCCGCCCTCGTCTTCGACCTGGACGGCACGCTCGTCGACACCGCGCCCGACATTCTGGGCGCCCTCAATTTCGTGCTTCAGCGCGAGGGTCGCCGGCCCGTCACCCGCGCCGATCTCCGCCACCTCGTGGGGCATGGCGCGCGCACGATGTTCGCCGAGGCGCTCGCCATCACCGGGGGTCCGCTGCCGGAAGAGCGCGTCGTCACGCTCATCGACGACTACATCGCCCATTACCGCGCCCACATCGCCGACGAGAGCCGCCCGTTTCCGGGCGTCCCGGAAACGCTCGCGCACTTTGTACAGACAGGCGCGCGGCTCGGCGTCCTCACCAACAAGCCGCAGGAACTCGCGGTGCCGCTGCTCGAGACGCTGGGCCTCGCGCAATATTTCGCCGCGATTCACGGCGCCGGCCGCTTCTCCTGGTCGAAGCCCGACGCGCGCGTCTTCCACCACGTGGTGGACGAAATGGGGGGCGGTGGCGCGGGCGCGCTGATGATCGGCGACTCGACGACCGATGCGAAGACGGCGCGTGCCGCCGACGTACCGGTGATCCTTCTTACGTACGGCTACACGCCGGATCCCGTGGAGACGCTCGGCGCGGACGCCATCGCGGACAATTTTGCCGAACTGCCGAATTTGGTCGCGCGGCTTCTCGATGGCGCAGCCCGGCCTCCCCGCGAGGCCGGTTGAGATCAATACGGCGGCGGCGTGCGCAGTCGCTGTGCGGCTGCCGCTTCGATCCACCATTTGAGATCGTCGACGAAGCGCGGAAACTTCTTCTCGAGATATGCGCCGGACGCGCCGGTCGGCTCGCCGTCCTCGTTCAGGGCTCCCGTGATCGGGCTGATGGTCAGCGAACTCGACACGACGATCATGCCCATTTCGTTCAGCGTGGCATGCCAGTTGTAGGCGGCGCGCGCGCCGCCTGTCTGCTGCAGCGAATAACTGGCGATCGCCGCCGGCCGCCAGTACCACTCTTCGAGGAAATGGTCGGTCAGGTTTTTCAGGCCGGGCTGGATGCCCCAATTATACTCGCCGCAGACGAAGACGAAGCCGTCCGCCGCCCTTATCTTCTCCGCGAGAACTTCCATCGCTTTCGGCGCGGTGCCTTTCGGATACTCCTTGTACATCCTGTTCAACATCGGCAGTCCGACCTCCCGCGCGTCGATGAACTCGACAGCGAGCCCGCGCGCCGGCATCCGCGACAGCAGGTATTTCACAAGACGTATGCCGTTTCTCGGCTCGCGGTATGAACCGTAGAAGAGCAGAACGTTCCTGGGCACGATCGGCGTCCACAATGAGGGGGCGGGCCCATCTTGCCATAGTTCGCCCCCGGGAACACAGTCCGGGCGGAGCCTTTCGACCATGACCAGAATCGGAGAATCGTTCTTCGACCGCGACGTCGACGTGGTCGCGCGGGCGCTGATCGGGACCACGTTTCTGGTCGACGGTGTCGGCGGGGTGATCGTCGAAACGGAAAGCTACAGCCCGGACGATCCGGCGTCGCACAGTTTCGGGATGCGGCGCGCGGAACGCACCAGGACCATGTTCGGACCGCCCGGCCACGCTTACGTGTACAGAGTGTACGGTGCGCACTGGTGTCTCAACTTTGTCTGCCGCGTGGCATCGGCCGTGCTCATTCGCGCGATCGAACCGACACATGGCATCGAACAGATGATTCGCCGGCGCGGGACGGACAGGCTGCCGCTGCTGTGTTCGGGACCCGGACGTTTGTGCGAGGCGCTTGGCATAACCAGAACCTTTGACGGCGCATCCCTGGTGCGCGCGCCGGTTTCGCTGACCGCGCCGCGGAACCGGCCGCGGGTCGTGACCGGCACGCGGATCGGGATTACCAGGGCGCCGGATTTCATCCGTCGCTTCGGCCTGAAAGACTCGCCGTTCCTCAGCCGGAAATTTCCGGTTGAGACGAACATGGCTGACGCGTGATGGACGGAGCCGCGTCCCCCGCGTCCATCGCGTGCGCGGCCTGCCGCCGCCTGAAGGCGCGTCCGGCGGCTGCTGCCGCTTGAAGGGAATGAGTCCAAAGCGCGACCGGAAACGTGCATTTCCCATCCCCGGATTCTGTACACGCCGGTTTTCGTGAATTCCCTCAGAATTTCCCTGGTGTCCAGCCGGGCGCTGGCGTAAGTCGTTGACATCACTGGCTTTCCAATTTTTGGACCCCATTTTTTCAGGAAACTCCCTCAGAAATTCCCTCACTGAGGGAATTTTGCCCTCGCGACGTGGCGGCACGCGCCGGCGGCAAAAAAATCCGCCCCCCGTGCGAAACGGACAGGCAACGGATGCTGTGTGGCAGGCATGGCAACGAACCTCTCTCATTGGAAAACGCCGCCTCCGGCGCCAACATCATGACGGTTGTATATACAACCATTTTGGTTGTGTCAATGGGCCCTGGAAAAAAGCGGCGCGTTCTTTTGTTCCCTCCCCCGCTCCGCTGCTGCTGCGCGGGAGAGGGAATGTGTTGCCCGGCCGGCTTGTCTCGGTTCCGGAATTCCGCTGAATTACCGGCAGAGCTGGGAGATTCTCGATATGTGGAACGTGTTGCGGGCGGCCGGCGCCGCCCTTGTGCTCGTGTACGCGTTTGGCGGGCAGCCCGCGGCCGCCGCCGATGCCGACCTCAAGGTCACGGTAACGAACGGCGCCGACAGGCAGGGCGAGGCCTCGATCCAGGTGCGGCCCGCCGGCCAGCACAATGGCGACGTGATCGTGAGCGGCGGGTCGGGCGACGACATCAAGGTGCCGGCCGGAACCTACGACGTCGAAGTCTCCTACAACGACGGCGCCGCCAACAAGATCGTCTGGTTCGACAGGCTCGCGCTCTCCGGCCGCGTCGTAAAGGCGGTCGATATGGGCATGCCCGTGGCTTCGCTGCGGGTGGTGATAACGAACAGTGGTACAGATGTTGCGGGGAACGGTACATTCGACGTTCGTCCGAACGGAAAACACGACGCCGACGTCATCGTCTCCGAACGCTCCGGCGGGACCGTCCGGCTTCCCGCCGGCACCTACTCGATGGATGTACGATTCAGCGACGGCAACGCCGGCAAGACCGTCTGGCTCGATGGCCTGGCCCTGAGCGGCAAGGTCGAAAAGTCCGTCGAGATCGGCATGAAACTCGCCGACCTGCGCATCGTGATAACCAACGGCGGCAAGGACGTGGCCGGGAACGGAATGTTCGAAGTCCGCCCCAACGGGCAACACGACGCCGACGTCATCGCCTCCGAACATTCGGGCGGCACCGTGCGGGTGCCCGCCGGCACCTACGCCGTCGATGTACGATTCGGCGATGGCGCCGCCAACAAGACCCTATGGCTCGATGGACTGGCGCTGTCGGGCAGGGTCGAAAAGACCGTCGAGATGGGCGCGTCGCTCGCCGACGTGACCTGGCACATCCTCAACCATGGCCGGGACCTCGGCAAGGACGCCAGGTATCAGATCCGTCCCGACGGAAACCACCAGGGCGATGTCATCGCGGAGGGCGCGTCGGGCGACCCGTCGCGGCTCGCTGCCGGCACCTATGACATCGACATCGTTTACACGAAGGGGATGTTCAACAGGATCGTGTGGCTCGATCATCAGAGCCTGAACGGCAGGGTCGACCGTACAACCGATCTCGCGCTCGATCTCGCCCACCCGACGGTGTCGGCCACGCTGAATGGCGCGGATGTGGGCGCCAAGGCGCGCATCGGAATAACGCCGACAGGGAAGGGCGACGAAATCGGCGCGATTCAGGGCGGCGAAGCCGCCGACCTCGAGAGCGGCCATTACGACCTCGCCGCCACGATTCCGGGCGCCGAAGGGACGCTGCGCAACGTCGCGATCGCCGGGCAGCCGCATCTCGTCGTCGCCATGAAGCCGTTGCAGACCGCGGAACTCAAACCCGGCGGGCCGCCGCCGAAGACCTGTACGATCGAGGTCTACGGCGTGAACTTCGATTTCAACAAAGCGACGCTGCGGCCCGATTCCGGGCCCGTGCTGCGCGCAGTCCTGCAGCTTTTCAACGCCGCGCCCGCATTCAGCGCCGAGGTTGGCGGCCATACCGACAATATCGGTAAGCCCGATTACAACATGAAGCTGTCGGAGGCGCGCGCGGCGGCGGTCAAGACCTGGCTGGTCGCGCAAGGGGTGCCGGCCGATCGCGTAACCTCGCGCGGCTACGGCGACACGCACCCGCTGGCGCCCAACGACACGGATGCCAACCGGTTCAAGAACCGGCGCGTGGAACTCCGCCGCACGCATTGTACATGAGCGCGCCGGGACTCGTGGAATCCGTGCTCGCGCGCAACGCTTTGGAACCGGCGTAGTCCGGCAGGAACTGCTGCGCGTCCGCAGGCAACGCCCTTTGTTGCGCGTGCCATGGCTTCTTCCGATAGTGTGTTGATGTCCGACCACCCGACCGTCACCGTTCGCCCGGCCTTTCCCGTCCGGAAATGGCAGCGGACGTTTCCGTGCCCGAATTCAAGCAGATAGCCCTCGCAATTTCTCCATCGTCAGGGGCTTCTGCGTGCCGCGCCACGTGACCGGGCCGCGACGCCGAGGTTTTCAAGGTCCATCGGGTGATATAGTCTGTCCGCAGGCTGGCGGCGGGTAAGCGATCGGGGTCGCTGCGACCCACTGCGTGCGAGGGGACTGGCCGGTGTCCCTCAGGCACGGGGCCAACCCATTCCCGGCCAGGGAGATTTCTCGTGTCTGCAAAGCTTGATCCGGTTCGGCTGGCGGGGCGTACGTTATCAAATACCAATCACATTTGCGCCTTCTTCAACTCACCGGAAGAGCAGTACAAGGTCCTGATGCCGTTCTTCAAAGACGGTTATGACCAGGGCGAAATGCTGTTTCACGTCGTGGATTCGCGTCTGCATAAGGATCATCGCTGCGCCTGCCAGCAGGGCGGTATCGATGTCGACGCTGCGGAGGCATCCGGCCAGCTCCTGCTCAACGATTGGGAGAGCACCTACCTTCGGGATGGCTATTTTGATGTCGACCGCATGATTCGTACCCTCGAGGATACCCTGGCAAGCAGCCGCGACCGGTTTCCGCGCGTCCGCGTGACTGGGAACATGGAATGGGCGCTCGAAACCGCGCCGGGCGTCAAAGACGTCATCGAATACGAGGCCAAGCTCAATTACATGCTGCCCAGATATGCGGATGCCTTCGTATGCGTGTATGATCTCAACCGTCACAGCGGCAGCGTCGTCATGGATATTTTGCGCACGCACCCCATGGTGATCATCGCCGGCGTGCTGCAGGAGAACCCGCTTTACGTTCCGCCCGACGAGTTCATGGAACATTTGCGCCAGCGCAAGGTTGGCAAAGAGCAAGGCGCAACGGAAGCGACCGCTCCGGCCGCCTGACCGCAGCTGTGAACGAATAGTCCGTGCTGCCTGATCTCGCTCACGCCGACGCGGCGACGATTGGACGGTGCCTGGGCGATGTCGTGGCGCTCTCCACGATGCCCTCGGTTTGGGCGGGGGCAAAACCGCTGCGCATCGCTGAAAGTCTTGCGGCAGCGCTGTACACCATGCTCGACGCGGAATTCGTCTATGTCGCGCTGCACGACCCGCAAAGCGGCGCCCTTGCAAACGTTGCGCAGACGGAGCTCTACCAGACCGACCCGCAACTTGCCGAGGAGCTCGGACCGGCACTGCTGACATGGGCGCGCCAGCGCGATCCGCACGAGCTATTCCTTCACGAAGACGCGCGCTTCGATGGAACGGTGCGGGTGACCTGCCGCCAGCTCGGCCACAATGCGGAATTCGGAGTGGTCGCGGTCGGCTTTTCCGGCGACGACTCGCCGTCAGCGTTGCACCACCTCTTGCTCAATGTCAGCGCAACCCAGGCGACGACCGGGCTTACCAACGCGCTGCTTGTACATTCGCTGCGCCAAAGCGAAGCGCGCTTTCGCACGGCGCTCGAAATCCGTACCGTGGGGGCTATTACCTTCGATCCCCAGGGCAGGCTGATCGACGCCAACGACGCCTTTCTCTCGATGAGCGGCTACGCGCGCCGCGACCTTGAGGCCGGTCACCTGAGCTTGCAGTGTCTCACGGCCCCCGAGTGGCGCGCGACCGTCGAAAAAACGCTCGCCGAACTCCAGGAACAAGGCGAAACCACGCCGATCGAGAAGGAGTATTTGCGCGCAGATGGTTCGCGCTGGTGGGGCCTGTTCGCCTCCAAGCGGCTTCCCGATGGCATGGGCTTCAAATTTGTCGTCGACATTACGGAGAGGAAGAAGGCGGAATTGGCGTTGCGCGAACAGACTGTCGCGCTCGAGGCGCTCAACCGCACCGCCGCCACGACGGCGATTGAAAAGGACCTGGACCGCGTCGTTCAAGCGGTGACCGATGCGGGCGTAGAGCTCTGCGGCGCTGAATTCGGCGCGTTCCTTTACAACGTTGTCGAGCCGGCGGAGGAAAGCTGTACGCCCTACACCCTCTCCGGCGTACCCAAAGACGCCTTCGCCAACTTCCCGATGCCGCGCAACGCCGCGGTGTTCGCACCGACCTTTCGCGGCGAGAGGATCGTTCGTTCGGACGACATCAAACTCGACCCCAGATATGGCAAGAACGCGCCCCGAAACGGCGTGCTGGAAGGCCATCTTCTGGTCACCAGTTATCTCGCCGTGCCCGTGATCTCTCGCAGCGGTGAAGTGCTGGGAGGGCTCTTCTTTGGTCACTCGGCCAAGGGCCGGTTCACGGAAGACCATGAGCGGCGGCTGGTCGGGCTGGCCGGCCAGGCGGCCATCGCCTTCGACAATGCCCGCCTGTTCCAAGCTGTACAGTCCGCGAACGAAACCCTGGAGCAGCGCGTGGCGGAGCGGACGCGGGAATTGACCGAGGCGCACGAGGCGCTGCGGCAAGCGCAAAAGATGGAGGCCGTCGGCCAGTTGACCGGCGGCATTGCCCACGACTTCAACAACCTTCTGATGGGAATCAGCGGCGGTCTGGAACTGGTCGAACGGGGCTTGGCTCGCCGAGGCGTCGAAGGTTTGGAACGGTACCTTCAGGGCGCCCAGTCGTCGACCAGGAAGGCGGCGGCCCTCACTCAGCGGCTCCTCGCCTTCTCCCGCCGCCAAACCCTGGATCCCAAGCCAACCGACGTCAACCGGCTTATTTACGGCATGGAAGATCTGATCCGGCGCACCGTCGGTCCTTCCATCGAAGTTGAAGTGGTTGGGCAGGCGGGCCTGTGGCCGGCCCTCATTGACGGCGCGCAACTCGAAAGCACGCTCCTTAATCTGGCAATAAATGCCAGAGACGCCATGCCAGACGGTGGCCGGATTACCATCGAGACCGCCAACAAATGGCTGGACGACCGGGGCGCCAGGGAACGGGAGCTGAATCCCGGTCAGTACCTGTCGATCTGCGTCAGCGATACAGGACTGGGCATACCCAACGACATCATCGACAAGATTTTCGATCCCTTTTTCACCACTAAGCCGATCGGCGAGGGAACGGGCCTCGGCCTTTCCATGGTACATGGCTTCGTCCGCCAATCGGGCGGCCAGGTGCGGGTCTATACAGAACCCGGAAAAGGCACGACTATGTGCCTCTATTTCCCGAGGCACACGGGTGATGTCGGTGCGGACGCCGAAGCGGATATGGCCGTTCCGTCCGTCGGGTCGGGCGAAACGGTACTGGTCATCGACGACGAACCGACTGTCCGCATGCTCATATCGGATGTTCTTTCCGAGGCAGGGTACGCGGTACTGGAGGCCCAGGATGGGCCTTCAGGCATGCGGATTCTCCAATCGGATGCGCGGATTGATCTCTTGATCACCGACGTGGGCCTGCCCGGAATGAATGGACGGCAAGTGGCTGATGCAGGGCGGGTGACCCGGCCGAATCTCAAGGTTTTGTTCGTCACGGGCTTCGCGGAGAACGCGGCCATCGGCAACGGTCACCTGCCACGCGGAATGGCGGTGATGACCAAGCCCTTCCTTGTGGCCGATCTCACCAGCAAGGTTAGTCAGATCATCGAGAGCTGATCGCATCGCCAGCGCGGCTCCATGAGCGCGCCGGGCGGACCCGACAATCATCACGGATTCGATCTCAACGGATTTCGCTCCGCTCCGTTGGTTTCGAACTCCGGATACGTTGGCAACGCGTGCGACTGTTACTCTACTCCTTCAGTTTGAAAACGGTGCCGCAGCCCGGGAAGACGCCACCGCAAACCGGGTTCCCGCCATATTCCGCGGTTCCGTAGAGATTGCCTTCGCCATCCGTGATCAGCGTGGCGCCCGGATTTGCGCCGTCGCTGCCGCCGGTGAAGGCGTGAAGTACGATTTCCTTTCCCTTCGGCGTCAACTTGAAGACGACGCCCTTGTTATCCGCACCACCGTCGAATGTGGTGCCGTAGAGGTTACCCTGCCCATCGGCGATCAGGCCGCCGGCCGGGCTTGCGCCGTCGGTTCCGCCCTGGAAGGTGTACAGGAGATCGTAATTGCCGCCTGCCGTTATTTCGAACACGACGCCGCAGCCCTGGCCTCCGCAGCCCGGCATGTATCCTCCCAGCTCGGTCGTGCCGTAAAGATTGCCGTTCGCGTCGGCGATCAAGCCTCCGACCGGATTGGTGCCCACATCGGTCGTGCTTGAAAACTTCATCAGCGTCGTTTCGGTGCCGTCCGGCGCGAGTTTGAAGACCGTGCCGCAACCCTCATTTAATTCGCCGCATCCCTGATTGCCGCCGAACAGGGTCGTGCCGTAAAGATTGCCCGCCTTGTCGGCAATCAGACTGCCATTCGGAAAGGCGCCATCGCTCCCCTGAAAGACATAGAGCGTGGATTGCGTACCGCCGCGCGCCAGTTTGTAGGCGACGCCATATCCGATACCGCCATACGCGGTCGTGCCGTAGAAATTTCCCTGCCCGTCGCCAAGCAGATTGCCGACGGGAAATCCACCGTCGTTTTCGTCGGCGAAACCGTACAGAACCTTGTCGCGGTCTCCCGGAAGTATCTCGAAGACCGCGCCGCAACCGGACTGACCGTTGCAGGTTACGCCGCCGAATTCCGTCACGCCGTAGAGATTTCCCGACTTGTCCGCGATCAGCCCGGAGGACGGATCCTCGCCGTCGCTTCCTCCGGTGAACGCATGCAGCACCTTCTCCTTGCCGTCCGGCGCAATCTTGAAAGCAACCCCTTCGTCGTCGGCCGGGCCGCCGAGGTTGGTCGTGCCGTAGAGATTTCCGTGTTTGTCCAGCAGCAGGGCGTTGGGAACGTAGCCGTCCGACCCCTGAAATTGATGGAGCACCGTGAAACCGTTCTGGCCGGCAGCACAAGCGAT
>DATGGN010000003.1:0-2435 GCA_035308485.1 Rhizomicrobium sp. | reverse complement strand
CCTCCGCGACGAGGCGTTGCGCGTCGGACCTCTGCGCCACGTCGCCTTGCACGGCGATGGCTCGCCCGCCTTTGCCGGTGATTTCGCGCACCACCCGTTCCGCGCCTTCATGATCGCGCGCATAGTTCACGACCACCGCCGCGCCTTCCGCGCCGAAGGCTTTTGCAATGCCCGCTCCGATTCCTTTTGAAGCGCCCGTCACTATCGCAACCTTATTGTCGAACCGTTTCATGGCATCACCTCGTTTGTCGGTGATGTAAATCTATCAATTCCATCAAACGGGTATTAGACGTTCATTTTGGATAGCATCGATCCCATTGAGGAATGGATCAGTCGTCCGTTTCGGCGAGCAGCTCAGCCAGAAAGTCAACAAACACGGCGACTTTGCTGGGCTGACGGCGGGACGCGGGTCGCACGGCGCTGATCGGAATTCTGGCCGGCTCACGATCGCGCAGGATTCGCCGCACGGTTCCGGCGCGTATATCGGCCGCGAAAAGCCAGTAAGGCGCCTGGGTGATACCGAGGCCGGCAAGGACCGCGGCGCGTTGCTGTTCGCCATCATTGCTGCGAAACGATGCCACCGCCTGATAGGATGTGACCCCGGTGCGGCTAGCGAAGGTCCAGGGTCGCGGTTCATTCTGTGAGACGAAGATCACGCCGTCGTGGCGGTCCAGATCGCTGAGGCGCGTGGGCTCTCCCTTACGTTCCAGATAGTCTGCGGATGCAACAGCGATGACGGCGAACTCGCCGATCTTGCGCGCGATAAGGCTAGAGTCCGCAAGGGCGCCATTGCGAATGGCGAGGTCGATGCCCTCTTCAACGAGATTGATCGTCCGCTCGGAGACGAGCGACTCGACAACGACCTTGGGATAGCGAACGCGGAACGTAGGGAGTTGCGGCACGACATAGAGTCGAGAGAAGGCGGGCGCGGCGCTGACGCGGACCACGCCGGACGGCGAGGCCTGTCCCGAACCGATGCGGGATTCCGCGGCCTCGAGATCGCTGATGAGTCGCACGGCAGATTCGTAAAAGTCGCGCCCGGCCTCGGTCAGGCTTAGGCTGCGGGAGGTGCGCATAAGAAGCTGCGCACCGAGATGTTCTTCGAGCGCGGCAACCTGTTTGCTGATCGCCGGCTGCCCTGTCCCAAGCTCACGCGCAACCGCTGAAAAGCTCCCACTTTCGACGACGCGCACGAATGTCTTCATGCCTTCGAGCCGATCCATCCGATCCTCCTACGGGAAGTGGGTTATCATACTAAGGAATAGATCGTGCATGATTCCCGGCTAATCTATTCCGGAATTGGGGCGTGGCGCACCGGGTAGGATTCGCACCGGCCGGCGTGGCGGCGGCGATGATCGAACGCATCAATCACGAAGTGGCCGGCGCCATCACCTCGCGCGCCATCCGCGAAAAGCTCACCGCGCAATTGATGGAGCCGATCCCCGACACGCCGGCGCAATTCCGCGCCCACATCGATGCCGATCTCGCGCGCTGGGCGCCGGTGATCGCGGCGGCGAATATCAAGGTCAACTGAACGCCATGAGCGAAAACGGCCTTGCAACGCTCAGCCGCCTCATCTAGAACATAAAGTGAACGAGACGAGAGGCAGCCACACGCAGAAGGGCGTTTCGGGGCCTCCAAATGGGGGATAACAATGCGTTTGTTCGAATTGCAGGTCGCCGTCGCCCTGGCGTTGTTTGCTCCGTCGGCTGTCGCTTTCGCTCAGCCCGCCCAAACCAGCAAAGCCCGCGTCGAAGCGACCCTACAGAACATTTTGAATCTGGATCGTCCCGGTCAGGACGGTTACGCCACCATTTGGGATGGCAACAAATACGTCCAATGCAAACGGTTGCCCGATCGCGGCCTGCGTTGCGAAGCGGCAGGAGCGCTGATGCAGCCGTCCCTTGAGCGTGTCCTCACGCCCGAACGGGTGGGTCAGCTCGCGGCGCTCGGTTGGCGTCTCGATCCGAGCTTCGGAAATTACGTGCAGACGTTTCCCGCCGGCATTACGACCGGCGCAGTAGCCGACAGGATCCTGCAAGTCCTCGCCATGGCGTACGATGCCGACACCGGCAACCTGGAAGTTCAAAGCCGCTGGGTGAAGAGCGAATTGTGTCCGCCGCGCAACGGGCCGACGCAGAACCTTGCCGGCATGGTCAACGACGCGCCGTCAATGGCGGCGACGGCGGTTTATGCGTGCGCCTACAAGCCCAAGCAAAATGCGGGGCCAAATCTCCCGCTCGGATCGACAGAGGAATTGATCGATTTCTACGGGGTCAAAGTAACAAACGAGGTCCAGCGTTTGCGCGTGAACATCGATCGACACGTTTTTGCGATTTTCGAAGCGGGCATCGGCTACGTGCAATGCAAACCAGACGCTCGGCCGCCGTCAATTTACTGCGAGGCGCAATCGGCGGAGAGCTGGGAGGCGCTGG
>DATGGN010000002.1:0-22562 GCA_035308485.1 Rhizomicrobium sp. | reverse complement strand
TATCCCGTGCATCCGGCGCGAAGCGAAAATGCGCGGTTGCCAGCATCTCGCCCTGCGCACCGAGGGCGGCGACATCGCCCTCCTGTGCACCGATTCCTGCCGGTCGCGCCACGTGCGCCACAAAGCCGTCCGTTTCATTATCGAGCGATCGAAGCACGAGCGGCGCCTTGCCGGGCGGATCGGCAAAGACATGGAGACGCCCGATGCCGGTAAGCGCGCGCTCGATTTCGGCACTGTCCCCGTAATCGATACCGTCGCTGAGCCACAGGATCTCCGGCGTGCCGAACGATTTCATTTGCCGAAGTGCAGCCACTGCGCGCCTGCGGTCCGGCAACCACGGCGCCGGATCAAGGCCTCCTGCCTGTCGCTCGGCCGCACCAGCGGAAAGAAGTGTCGCATCCGGCCGCGGCGAAGCCGTCGGCAGGATCGCAACGGCCCGTCCTGCGCGCGCTGCCGTCTCCAGTGCATCGGAAATCGCGGCACGCCGCGCATTCCAGTTCTGCGCTGCCGTCCAGCCATTGTCGACAAAGAGAACCAGCGGGCCATTGCTCGCCACCGATTTCTGTCCGCCCCATTCCGGCTCCGCGAGCGCGACGATGACGAGTGCTGCCGCAAAGAGCCGGAGCAGGAGCAGCCACGGTGGCGTGCGCGCCGGCGTTTCTTCGCGATTTGTCAATCCCTGGAGCAGGCGCAACGGCGGAAAGACCACGCGCCGCGGTGACGGCGGCGTGACCCGCAACAACCACCAGATCACGGGAAGCGCCGCCAGCGCGGCGAGTATCCAGGGTGTCCCAAACGTCAGATTGGAAAACAGATTCATGTGAATGGCGTCGTGGCGTGTCCTGGGTCGCGCGCGCCAATCTGGGCATGCAGCGCAATCAATGCCGGCTCAGGGCGCGCGTCGGTCCGGTGCAGGAGAAAGCTCCAGCCGAATTTTCTCGCGAGCCTCTGGACGCCTTCGCTCTGGGCATCGAAACGGCGACGGTAGTTCTCGCGTGCCGTTTCCGCGCGCCCGAAAATTTCGCTGTCGCGCCTGTTGCGCCACTCAAATCGCGTGCGCCCGCTGAAGGGAAAATCCTGCTCGGCCGGATCGACGACCTGCACAAGGTAACCGCCGAGGCCTGCGCCCGCCATTCTTCCGAGCGCCTGTTCGATCGCCTCCATCGGCGCCAGAAAATCCGACAACCAGATCACCTGCGCACGCTTTTCGGAAGAGAGGTCCGGCGGCATGGCGCCGTTGTTTGTACGCTGGTTCGCAAGCGCCTGCGCCATGTGCCTCACCGCGGCGCGGCCGCCCGCCGGCCCGTCGCGGTCGCCGAACAGGGCGATGCGCTCGCCGCCCCGCACGAGCAGGGATGCAAGCGCCAGTGCAAGGAGATTCGCGCGCGCACGCTTTGTACAGAGAGTCGAATCCGACGAAAAATCCATGCTCGACGAACCGTCGCGCCAGAACCAGACCGTTTCCGCCGCTTCCCATTCGCGTTCGCGCACGAACAGGTGCTGCGATTTGGCCGATTGGCGCCAATCGATCGCGCTTCGCGCGTCGCCTTGCGCATAGCGGCGAAACTGCCAGAAGGTTTCGCCCCGGCCCGACCTGCGCCGGCCGTGTACGCCGAGGGCGACTGTCGAAGCCAGTCGTTCCGCCGCGACCAGGAGCGGCGGGAGTGCCGCACCAAGTGCGTCGGCCTCGGCGCCGAGAACGGCGGCTTTGTTCCCGTCAGTCGCCGGAAGACTCTCGTTCACAGATGCGTTCGGCAAAGACGGTCGATCACGTCCGGTATGGTCGCGCCCTCGGCGCGCGCGGAGAAGCTGAGCGCCATGCGGTGGCGCAACACCGGTTGCGCGAGGGCTGCGACGTCATCGCTCGATGGCGCAAATCGGCCTTCGAGGAGAGCCCGTGCGCGGGCTGCCAGCATGAACGCCTGGCTCGCGCGCGGGCCGGGTCCCCAGGCGATTTTTCCGCGTACGGCGGGATCGCCGCCCGAATCCGGTCGCGCGGCACGTACAAGGCGGAGGATCGCTTCGACGACTTTCTCGCCAACCGGCAGATGGCGCACGATCCGCTGCGCGCCGATCAGCGCATCCGGCCCACAGATGGGTTGAAGCGGCGTTTCTTCTCCAAAAGTGGTGGCGAGCAACATTTTGCGCTCGGAATCCGCATCGGGATAACCGATGTCGACCTGCAGCAAGAAGCGATCGAGTTGCGCTTCGGGGAGCGGGTAGGTGCCCTCCTGTTCGAGCGGATTCTGCGTCGCAAGCACATGGAAGGGATGCGGCAGATCGTGACGCTCGCCGGCAACCGTCACATGCTTTTCCTGCATCGACTGAAGGAGCGCCGACTGCGTACGCGGGCTCGCACGGTTGATCTCGTCGGCCATCAACAGCTGCGTGAACACCGGCCCGCGAAGAAAGCGGAAAAAGCGCCGGCCGCTGTCGCTCTCTTCGAGAATCTCCGAACCGATGATGTCGGCCGGCATCAGGTCGGGCGTGAATTGAATTCGCTTCCAGTCGAGCCCGAGGACAATGCCGAGCGTCTCCACGAGCCGCGTTTTGGCAAGACCGGGCACACCGATGAGAAGCCCGTGACCGCCGGCGAGCAATGTCACCAGCACCTGATCGATCACGTCGGCCTGGCCGAAAATAACGCGCGACGTGGCCTCGCGCACCCTGCCGAAAATCTCGGCATACATTTCCGCCTGCGCCACTGGTGATCCCGGCGTCGCGTCTTCTTTGAGATTCAAAGGTACGTCGTTCATGCTATCAATCTGGTTGGTACAGTTCGCTTCTGCTTTGCCTCCCCCACGAGCGGAGCGCGAGCGGAGAAGGTCGCGCGAAGCACCGGAGCGGGCAATTGCTGCTTCGCGAATCGGCGCCCCCGCCGTCTCGCGTCCACTCGCCACCTCCCCCGCTCCGCGATTGCTCGACGGGGGAGGCAACAAAAACTGCGCATATGTCGCGGCATGCGATCCGACATGGCCGGGTTTGTTGCATTCCGGGGGCCCGTGTGCAACGGCACAAATGCTTGTGCCATTAACCGGAACCGCACAAGCCCGTGAACCCGGAATGAACCTGGACGATCCCGAAAATATTACGCGAATGATAACCGAACGCGGACCGGAGGGTTTGCGTGCTCGCCTGCCCCAGACTCCCCCGGAGTTGCCGCTCAAGCCGTTGCGAAGCGACTACGATCTCAATCCCCATTACGAACACGTGTCGCAGGAACTCGTGGCCGCGGCGGTGCTGCTGCCAATTATCCGGCGCCGTGATCCAACCCTCCTGTTCACGCGCCGTACCGACCATCTCGCCCGCCACGCCGGCCAGGTCAGTTTCCCCGGCGGGCGATGGCATCCCGACGATTCATCGCTCACCGGAACGGCGCTTCGCGAAACCGAGGAAGAAACCGGCATAGAAAGCACTAGGCTCGCCGTCACGGGATTTCTCGATGCTTACGAAACGGGCACCGGTTTTGCCATTCTGCCTGTCGTGGCGCTGATAGATGAGGGATTCTCGCTTCGGCCCAACACGGAGGAGGTGGCGGAGATTTTCGAAGTGCCGCTGACATTTCTGCTCGATCCGTCGAATTGCGGGAAGGGGAGTCGCGAGTGGCGCGGGCATCAACGTGCGTTCTACACTTTTGCCTGGCGCGGCCACACGATCTGGGGCGCGACCGCCGCCATTCTGGTAAACTTGCGCGAGCGTCTTTCCGTCTCCGATTCGGCCGGATGAAAAGCCAACTCGATCCTGCGCGCGAAGCATGGATGCGCACGAAGGAAGTGTGCGCGGTGATGAATGCCCTGCTCGCCGAGGGCGGCGAAGCGCGGTTTGTCGGTGGTGCTGTACGTGATGCGCTCCTCGGCCGACCCGTCGACAACATCGATATAGCGACGCCCCTTGTGCCGGAAGAGGTTACGCGTCGCCTTCAGCATGCACACATTGCAGCGCTGCCGACGGGAATCGAACATGGCACAGTGACGGCCGTTTTGGACGGACACGCTTTGGAAGTGACCACGCTGCGGCGCGATGTGTCGACCGACGGACGGCGTGCGGTGGTCGCGTTCTCCACAAGCTGGGAGGAAGATGCATCCCGCCGCGATTTTACCTTCAACGCGTTGTACGCATCGTTCGATGGCGAGCTGTTCGACTATGGCGGCGGTCTGCAAGACCTTGCCGCCGGTCATGTACGATTCATCGGAGATCCGGTCCAGCGCATCCGCGAAGATTATCTGCGTATCCTGCGTCTTTTCCGCATGCACGCGTGGTACGGAAAGGGCGAAGTTGACGATGACGCCCTCCAGGGCGCCACAACCGAACGCAGAGGACTGGGCGCATTGTCCGGCGAACGCATCCGCAAGGAATTCTTGAGGCTCCTGGAAGCCGACAATCCCGTTTCCGCAGTGCTGTCGATGCAGCGCCATAAAATCCTGGCCGAAATGCTTCCCGCGGAGACATATCCCAAACGTTTCGAGCGGCTGGTCGCGATCGATTCCGGCAACTTCTTCAAACCCGATCCGATGTTGCGACTGATCGCGCTTGTCTCGCGAAATGACCCGTCGGCGCGGCGGCTGCCCGAGCGGCTGAAGCTTTCCGGTGACGAACGCGACCGTTTGCTGGATCTCATCGACGACAGACAGGAACTCGCGCCATACATGCCGGTGCGAAAGGTGCGACAGATGCTTTATCGTTTGGGCAGGCAGCGTTTCCGCGACCGCGTGCTGCTCGCCTGGGCAGATGATGCGGACCAATCCAACACGATCCCCTGGCGCGCGCTGCTCGCGCTCGCCGATGCCTGGGAACGCCCGCGCTTTCCGCTCAGCGGGCGCGACGTCCTCGAAGCCGGCATCCCGGAGGGGCCGCTGGTCGGGAATGTTCTCTCCGAAGTCGAAGCCTGGTGGATGGAAAACGACTTCACCGACGACGCTCTCGCGCTCGCCGAGCGCCTCAGTGGTGCTGTACAGCGGGCACGTTCCTGAACAACGGTCGATAACCGGTCAAGCGTGGGATCGCCGGAGCCGTTTGAATTCAACCCCAGCGATCCCCTCTTGCGCCGGCCTGGTGAGGGCGGGCGAAGACCGGTGCTTATTCGCCCGTGAACCGTACTGCCGACATGTCGCCGGTAACCTCGGTCAAGAGGTTGCCGCTGAGATCGTAGTATTTCTGGTCGAACGGACCGCTATAGCTCTTGCCATGGTCGGTCAGCTTCACGGTCTGCACCAGCGTGAAATACCCGCTCGGATTGCTGTTCTGGTCGAAGGTCCAGCCGAAATGATGTTCCTCGACCTTGCCGGGACCTTTGCTTTCCCACACGCCCTGGCAGACGTTGCCGTTGATCGGTGGTGCGTCGATGTTGTCGTACTCCGTGCCATCGCTGTGCCAGGTGGAAATGCTGGTGGCGACAACGTTGCCGCCGACGACGATCGAGTTCGTCCACATGCCCACGATCGAACCGTAGCCCATCGGAGCCGCCAACGCGCGCGACACTTTGGGGAGCGGAAGTTTGTTGACCACCGCGGCCTTGCCGTCCAGGGGAGCGCCGCACGACGCCTGGGCCGAAATGCTGCCGGCCATCCAGACGATGGCTGCAGCGGATACGAGAATGGAACGATACATCACCAAGTACTCCTGTCTTTTGTTGCGCGGCTCCGACCATCGGTGCCGCCGCACTGGCGCCCGGTACGGGTCTGGCGAAGGGCATGAAGTTTCTTGCATCCCCGGGCCGATGTAGGATGCCGACCGAGACCGAAGGGGCGAGTCCGGTATCCACTCATGGCTGCGGGGCTGCTTTTCCGCCTGCGTCAGACCGTGCCGGGAGTGCCGGCGCGCAAGACCCATTGGAGTGGCGCGTGCCTGTTGGCGAAATACAGGCGGCGTTATCGATGCATGATGGATCGATGATGATTTGCGCATGAACGATGTTTTCGCGTCCGCGCGGGGGCGGGAGCCGATCCGACTCTCCGAGATCGGCGATTTTTCGCTGGGCGAACTTCGTGTCCGGCCGTCGCTCAGGGAAGTCGAACGCGGCGGCTCGAGAGAACAGCTCGAACCCCGCGTGATGCAGGTGCTCGTTGCCCTCGCGGCAACCGAGGGAGCAGTCGTCTCGCGCGACGACCTCATTGCGCGCTGCTGGGAAGGCCGCATCGTCGGAGAGGCGGCGATCAACCGCTGCATCTCCATCCTGAGAACCCTCGCCGAAACGAGCGGCGCGTTCACGATCGAGACGGTTCCGCGCGTTGGGTACCGCCTGTTGCCCTCCGCCTCGGAGGCACGCGCGGTTGATCTGGCAACCATGGTCAAGAAGGAAGCGAGCGGAACCCCGCCGCCGTCCGTGATCGCCCCGGCACGACACCTTCGCGGCAAGGCGCTTTACCTCTGGGGCGCGCTCGCTGTGCTCATCGCTGGCGCCCTTTCACTGGCGATCTATGAAGCGCGCCAACACCTGACCGCGCCACGGGGACCATCCGCAGGTCCTGCGCAGACGTCGATTGCGGTTCTGCCATTCAGGAATCTGAGCTCCGACAAGGACGCCGGCTATCTCGCCGAGGGGGTACAGGACGAAATTCTCACCCGACTCGCCAAGATCGGGTCGTTGACCGTCATTTCGCGCACCTCGACGGAGGAATTCGCCAGTCGCGCTCCAGGCGTCCGCGAAATCGCAGGGAAGCTCGGTGTCGCAAACGTACTGGAAGGTAACGTTCAGAAATCGGGCAACAGAATCCGGATCAACGTGCAGCTCATTCGCGCGGCGACCGACAGTCACCTATGGGCGGAGGATTACGACCGCAGCCTTGACGACGTGCTGTCGGTCGAGAGCGATGTGGCGGGGGCGATCGCCCGCGTGCTGGCGGCAAAGGTGACGCCGCACGAGCGCGCGGAGATCGCCGCAAAGCCGACGGAAAATTCGCAGGCGTACAATCTCTATCTCCGCGCTCTGGTGTTCGCGAACAAGAATGACCACACCAGTCTGGAGACCGCCACGCAACTTTTGACGGAAGCCACGCGCCTCGACCCGAAATTCGCACTTGCCTGGTCGCGGCTCGCCCGAAACGAGGCGTACAGACACTTCGGCGACGACCTTGCCACCGTTCGCAAAGGCACTGCTCGCGCGGCGCTTGCGAAAGCACTGTCATTGCAGCCCGATCTCGCCGAGGCACAGGTCGCCAAGGGTTTCTACCTGTACTACGGCGAGATGGACTATCCGGCTGCGGAGCGCCAACTGCGATTCGTCAATGCCCGTTGGCCGAACAACGCCGAAGCGATGGAAGCCCTGGCCCTGATTCTCCGTCGCCAGGGGAAGTGGAAGGACAGCGTAGACGTTCTAGAAAAACTTGTACGGCTCGATCCGTTGTCGGAGCATCACCGGATCCTGCTGGCAGGCGGACTCGCATTCGAGGGCGACTACAAACGGAGCATTGCGGTCGTCAACGCTGCATTGCCGATGTGGCCCGACGACGGTTGGCTGCTCGCCATGAAAGCCGGCGATCTTCTGCAACTGGGAGAACTTGACGCTGCGGGAGATGTTCTGAAAAACGTCCATCCGGGACCGGATGACGACAATGCGTTTAATGCGATCGGATACTACTTCTGGCTGACACGGCAGTTTGCCAAAGGCGCGGGTTTTTTCCGTGGACTTCTCGCCATCGAACAGCAGGGAGAAAACCGCGACAGTGTTACCTGCACGCTCCACCTGGTGATAGCAGAGTATCTACGCATGGCGGGCGATGCAGCCGGCGCCCGCGAGAATTATTCGGCCGCGCTTGTGTCCATCCAGAACGAATTGAAGAAGCACCCCGACGACAGCGAGTTTCTCGGCTCGCTGCCGCCCGTTTATGCCGGCCTTGGGCAATACACCAAAGCCGAGGAAATCGCCAAGTCGAACATCGGCAGATTGCGGGCATCGCACGACGCACTGGAGCTTCAGGGTGCCGAAGACACGTACGTACAACTGAAGGTTCGTTTCGGTAATCCATCAGAGGCCATCGCCCTGATTGCACGCCGCTTGCGGACTCCTGGAGGGCCGACACCGGCGATTCTGCGCCTTGATCCCGATTACGACCGCCTGCGCGGCGACGCTCGCTTCGAAGCACTGGCGCATAGCGACACAAAGAACGCGAATTGATCAACGCGCGTGCAGCAGCGCCATGCCGCCCGTCAAGATCATGCGGCAGGCGACGTAGAAAACGATGATCACGCCGGCATAGCCGATCCAGGGATAACGATGGAGGATGCGCGCGATCAGCGATGCTGCCGCGCCCATCAGCGCGATCGACAGGAGCAGCCCGATCGCCAGCACCCAGACGTGGTTCATCGCGGCGCCGGCCACCGCAAGCACGTTGTCGAGCGACATGGAAAGATCGGCGACCGCAATCTGCATGATGGCGCGCCCGAACGCGCCAGGTTCGGAGGGGAGATCCGGAATCGCTTCGCGTTCTCGAACGCCCGCAATCGTCTGTGCGCCGACGGCTTCCTCGTTGCTGCGGCGGACGTCGCGATAGAGCCGCCAGGTCACCCACAGGAGAAGAAAGCCGCCGGCGATGACGAGGAAGAACGACGTCTTCAGCAACACGAAAATAATGATGTAGGCGACGATGAGGCGAAGAATGACCGCGGCAACGAGACCCCACAGCATGACGCGGCGGCGCTCCGCCAGCGGCGTGCGCGCCGCGGCGGCACCGATCACGATCGCGTTGTCGCCCGCGAGCGTTATGTCGATCAGGATGACCTGGAGGAGTGCTGCGAGCGCGGGCGAAAACACGTGGAGCGCCTGCATACCGTTGGGAGAGCGCCGGCCGGATCAGGGCCAGCGCGCCTCCGGCGGCAGCGACATCAGAATCGCGTCCACATTTCCCCCTGTCTTGAGCCCGAACCGCGTGCCGCGGTCGTAGAGCAGATTGAACTCGGCGTAACGGCCTCGCCGGACGAGCTGGCGCCCCCGCTCATCGTCCGTCCACGGCCGATTCATGCACCGCCGCACAATCTGCGGATAAATTTCGAGGAAAGCGAGACCCACGTCGCGCACAAAAGCGAAATCGGCATCCCAGTCGCCCGACGCAAGCCCGTCGAAGAAGATTCCGCCTGCGCCGCGGGCTTCACCCCGATGCGGCAGGAAGAAATACTCGTCGCACCATTTCGTGAAGCGGGCGTAGTAATCGCCGTCATGGCGATCGCAGGCGCGTTTCAGCGCGGCGTGGAAATCGCGGCGGTTCTCTTTTTCCGGCAGCATCGGCGTCAGATCGCTGCCACCCCCGAACCAGGCGCGCGTCGTCACGATAAAACGCGTGTTCATGTGCACCGACGGCACGTGCGGATTCCATGGGTGGGCGACAAGGGAAATGCCGGACGCCCAGAAGCGCGGGTCGTCTTCCGCGCCCGGAATCTCGCGCGCGAATTCCGGCGAGAACCGTCCGTATACGGTCGAGACGTTCACACCCATTTTCTCGAACACGCGCCCGCGCAGGATCGACATCGTTCCGCCACCGCCGTCCGCGTCATGCGCCGCAGGGCGTGACCATTCCGTACGCTCAAAAGTACCGGGCGGCCGCTCGGAAAGCGGACCGCCGGGTTCGCGCTCGATGTGCTCGCATTCCTTGCAGATGTCGTCGCGCAAAGCCTCGAACCAGACCTTTGCGGTTTCCTTCCTGTCCTCGAGCGTTTTGTCGATCACGGAAACCCTTTCGTCTGCCGGAGCGCCTCGCCCAATACCATCGCACCGGCTAACGCAACATTGAGCGAGCGCAGGCCTTCTCTCATTGGAACGCGCAATCGTGCAGCTGCTGCCGCATGCACATGCTCCGGTACGCCTGCGCTTTCGCGGCCGAGGATGAGAATATCGCCGGGCGCAAATTCGAAATCGACGTAGCTTCGGCTCGCCTTCGTCGTGAGCAGGATCATGCGGCCGTCGGTGGCGTGCGCAAAAGCATTCCACGAAACGTGCCGTACGACTGTTGCGAGTTTCAGATAATCCATACCGGCGCGCCTGAGCCGCGCATCATGGAGCAGAAATCCGCAGGGCTCGATGATGTCGACCGGCACGCCCATGCACGCGCCGAGCCGGATCAACGCGCCCGTGTTTTGCGGAATATCGGGTTCAAACAGCGCAAGGCGCATCGCTAGCCGTTTCTTTCCAAAGGGAGAGTTGACCACTGGAACGTTCTAAGTTATGGAAACGTTTCTATTAGAGCATTTGGGAGTATTCCATGGCAAAATATGACGCTTTGGGCCCCTTTTTGAAAGGGCAGTCCACCGGGGAAGTTCCGGTAACGTTCTCGGAGGTTGAAAATGTCATTGGGGAAAAACTGCCCCGCTCCGCCTATGTCCACCGCCCCTGGTGGAGCAACAATCCTTCCAATAGTGCGATGACGAGGGTCTGGCTGGACGCTGGGTTTCGAACGGAACGCGTGGATATGGCCGGACAAAAACTCGTCTTCCGTCGCATCCACGAGCGAAGTTTTGGCGAGGCTGCGCCTCCGGCCTATGCAGGGCCAACTCCACCTCGCGACAACGTCGAAAAGGAGCCGCGGCGCCACCCGCTTTTCGGCCGACTGAAAGGCACGTTCACAATTGATCCCGCGTGGGATTTGACCCAGCCGGCGATGCCGGAATGGGATGAGAAATACGGACCGGACCCGAAGAAATGAGGCCGGCTCTTCTCCTCGATACATGCGCGCTCATCCGGATCATGAACAACGCCGATCTCAGTCCCACGGCGGTTCAGTACATCGACGAGGCGTACGACCGGGGCGAGGCAGTCTATGCCTCGCCCATTACAGCTTGGGAAATTGGTTTGCAGGCGGCGAAGGGTCGATTCAAATCCATCCTTACGCCGCAGCGCTGGCTGGAGGAACTGCTCCGCACTCCAAATATGAAGCTGGCCGAATTGACGCCGCAAATCCTTCTCGAGTCGTCGTTCCTGCCGGGATCGCCACCACGCGATCCGGCAGACAGGATCATCATCGCCACCGCGCGCGAATTTGGCCTTGCAGTTGTGACCCGGGACCGCGCACTGCTCGAATACGCGAACGATGGGTATTTGCACGCCGTGGCGTGTTGAGGTTGGCTCTAAGTTTGCGACCAAGAAAATCAATCCGATCCAAGATACTCACAAAATGGACGAACGACAGCTCGATAAATGGTGCTCTGAACAAGCTGTACTCTTTAACGAGGTATGTTTGTCCGGAATCGGTCTTCTTTGTCCCTGGAGGGTGCCGTCCAGGAATTGGATCGGCTTAAGCGCAACGTCCGAAATCCGATAACCATCATTCGAACCGCCAGCGGTTCTCAAAATCTGCTAACCGATGAGAGAGCAAAAGCGCACCGAAGCAGCCGCAAAATCCTTCCAACTGAAATGCGGCATGTTCCTCACCGGGTTTGAGACGATTAAGGCAATGCGTGAAAGAATTTCCCGTTCGTGGCCGATGGGCATGGATCGGGTGCCCGAGCGACTCAACGGGTGAGGCATCGTGCCGCAAGACCCTAGATACCCGACTCACTATTTTACCCGCGTTTTGTAGGAACGCGCCGGATATCTCCGGGGGCGGCGTGTTTGTTGTGTGTCCCGGAACGCCTCGTTTCCCAGAAGAGGGTGATCCCCCGTGGCCGATACGACTGCGCCCGAACCCACACGGCGCGACTTCATTTATGTCGCGACCACCGCGGCGGGAGCCGTCGGCGTAGCGCTCGCCGCGTGGCCGTTCATCGACCAGATGAACCCGACAGGCTCGGTGCTCGCGATGTCGTCGATCGAGGTCGATCTCTCGCCCATCAAGCCCGGCCAGCAGGTGGTGGTCACCTGGCGAAGTCACCCGCTCTTCGTCCGCCGCCGCACGCCGAAGGAGATCGCCGAATCGCGCGCGGTGCCGGTGTCAGCGCTCATCGATCCCCTGGCGCGCAACGCGAATCTGGCCGACGATGCGCCGGCCACGGACAAGAACCGGGTCGAGAGCAAGGCGGAGTGGCTCATCCTTGTCGGCGTGTGCACGCATCTTGGCTGCACGCCCACCGCCTTCGAGGGCAATTTCGGCGGCTGGCTCTGCCACTGCCACGGCTCGCAGTATGATACGGCCGGCCGCGTGCGCCGCGGACCGGCGCCGCAAAACCTGGCGGTCCCGAAATATGCCTTCCTCTCCGATACACGCGTGAAAGTGGGTTAGGAGCGCGCGATGACCGGCCCGTCGACCTACAAACCGACCACGAATTTCACGCGCTGGCTGGATTCGCGGCTGCCGATCCTGCGCTTCGCCAACGACACGATGACGACGTTCCCGACGCCGCGGAACCTCAACATCTGGTACACATTCGGCGCCATTCTCACCTTCTTCCTGGCCGTCCAGATCGTCACCGGCATCGTGCTCGCGATGCACTACGTGCCCAATTCGGATCTCGCCTTCGACAGCGTCGAAGACATCATGCGCGACGTGAACTACGGCTGGCTGCTCCGCTACATGCACGCGAACGGCGCCTCGTTTTTCTTCATCGCCGTCTACTTCCACATTTTTCGCGGCCTGTATTACGGCTCGTACAAGGCGCCGCGCGAGATTCTCTGGATTCTCGGCGTCATCATCTTCGTCCTTATGATCGCCACGGCGTTCCTCGGCTACGTGCTGCCGTGGGGACAGATGTCCTTCTGGGCGGCGACGGTCATCACCAACCTCTTCAGTTCGCTTGATCAGGTCATCCCGCATCTCGGCACGACGATCGTGACCTGGCTGTGGGGCGGGTTCGGCGTCTCGAATGCAACCCTCAACCGCTTCTTCAGCCTGCACTATCTTCTGCCCTTCGTGATCCTGGGCGTCGTGGCCCTGCACATCTGGGCACTGCACGTGCCGGGCAACAACAATCCGCTCGGCATCGAGGTCAAGGAACCGCAGGACACCGTGCCGTTCCATCCGTACTACACGGTAAAGGACGCGTTCTATCTGTCGTTGTTCATTATCGTCTTCGCGATCATCGTCTTCTACGCGCCGGACGTTCTGGGCAACCCCGACAATTACCAGCAGGCCAATCCGCTGGTGACGCCCCCTGACATCGTGCCCGATTGGTACCTGATGCCGTTCTACGCGATGCTGCGGTCGGTGCCACAGAAGCTCGTCGGCGTGCTTGTCCTGTTTGGCGCTATCGCGACGCTCCTCTTCGTGCCGTGGCTCGACACATCGCGCGTGCGCTCGGGCAACTTCCGGCCGCTCTTCAGGCCGTTCTTTTTTCTTTTCCTCATCGACTGCCTGCTGCTCGGCTATTGCGGCTCGCAGTCGGTCGACGCGGCATGGAATCTCGGCGTGTTCTCGATTCCGCTGATCTGGGTCGCGCGCTTGGGCACCATCTACTACTACGCCTATTTCTGGCTGGTCCTGCCGATCGTCGGCCTCGTCGAGACGCCGCTGCCGATTCCGGACAGCATCGCGCGGTCGGTGCTTGGTCCACGCGCTGCCGGCGTGGCTCCGGCGGAATGAGGGCGCTGATCATGCGAAAAACGCTTCTCGTTCTTGGCCTGTCGCTGGCGGCAACCGTTACCTTCGCGCAGCCTTCGACCGACGCGCTGCCGCCGAAGCACGTCTCATTCTCCTTCGAGGGACCGTTCGGCACCTATGATCGCGGCGCGCTGCAGCGCGGCTTCCAGGTGTACAAGGAGGTCTGTTCGGCCTGTCACAGCCTGAACCACATCGCCTTCCACAATCTCAGCGAAGACGGCGGCCCGGGCTTTACCGACGAACAGGCCAAGGCGATTGCGGCCTCGTACAGGGTTGCCGCCGGGCCGAACGACCAGGGCGAGACGGTCGATTCGAGCGGCCGACCGCTGACGCGGCCGGGCACGATTGCCGACCACTTCCCGCCGCCCTTCGCGAATGAACAGGCGGCGCGGACAGCGAATGGCGGCGCATTGCCGCCCGACCTGTCGCTGGTCGTGAAGGCGCGCGCCGGCGGTCCCCAGTATGTCTATTCGATCGTTACCGGCTTCCACCAGAAGCCGCCGTCGTGGTTCAAGGTCCTGCCGAACAAGTACTACAACCCGTACTTCGCGGGCTGGAACATCTCCATGCCGCCGCCGCTCGCAGACGGCTCGGTGAAGTTCTCCGACGGGACGCCGGACAATCTCGACCAGGAAGCGCATGACGTGGTGACGTTCCTCACCTGGGCGTCCGACCCCAGGATGGAAGAGCGCAAGCGCCTCGGCCTTGGCGTCATGGCGTTCCTGATCGTCTTCTCCGGCCTGTTGTTCCTGTCCTACCGCCGCATCTGGCGCGACGCGCACTGAAACGCCACGCTCATGCTGAGCTTGTCGAAGCATGGGGCCTCACCCTTCGACAGGCTCAGGGTGAGGCGTTCTACTTTGTGGTAAGAGCGCCAAATGACCAACACCGTACTCGGCATTATCGGCGGCAGCGGCATCTACGAGATTGCTGCGCTCGAACACGCGCGCTGGGAGATGGTGAAGAGCCCGTGGGGCGAGCCTTCGGACGCGCTCCTGACGGGCCGCCTCAAGGGCGTCGACATGGTGTTCTTGCCGCGCCACGGCCGCGGCCATGTGCACTCGCCGACCTCGATCAACTATCGCGCCAATATCGATGCGCTGAAGCGCGCCGGCGCCACTGATGTGATTTCCGTCTCGGCCTGCGGGTCGCTGCGCGAGGATCTGCCGCCCGGCACTTTCGTCATCGCCGACCAGTTCATCGACCGCACCCATGCGCGCGAAAAGAGCTTCTTCGGCCGCGGCTTCGTCGCGCACGTGTCGCTGGCGCATCCCGTTTGCCCGAAGCTCGCCGACGCGCTCGACGAGGCCTGCGCCGAAGAAGGAATCCCGCATGCGAAGGGCGGCACCTATCTCGCTATGGAAGGCCCGCAATTCTCCACGCTGGCAGAATCGAATTTGTACCGGTCGTGGGGCTGCGCCGTAATCGGGATGACCGCGATGCCCGAGGCGAAACTCGCGCGCGAGGCGGAAATGCCCTACGCCATCGCCGCGATGGTGACCGATTATGATTGCTGGCATCCCGGTCACGATCACGTCACGGTCGATCAGGTCATTGCGGTATTGAGCGCAAATGCCGAGAAGGCGCGCCGCCTTGTCGCGCGGCTGGCGCCCAAGCTCGGGCCCGAACGTGTGCCCTCGCCGCTCGGCATCGAGCATGTCCTCGACACCGCGTTCATCACCGCGCCGGACAAACGCGATCCCGAACTTTTCGCCAAACTCGACGCCGTCGCCGGGCGGGTATTGAGAAATAATGTTGGGTAAGAGCAGCCACAGCAATCACCCTCCCCTTGAGGAGGGTGAGGGAGTTACACAATGGATTTCAGACAGGTCATTCGTTCGATTCCGGACTATCCGAAACCCGGGATCATCTTCCGCGACATCACGACCTTGCTCGGGCATCCGCGCGCGTTTCGCCGTGCGGTGGACGAGCTTGTACAGCCATACGCGGGTGTCCGCATCGACAAGGTGGCCGGCATCGAGGCGCGCGGGTTCATCCTCGGCGGCGCCGTCGCGCACCAGCTGTCGGTCGGATTCATTCCGGTACGAAAGAAGGGGAAGCTGCCCTGGCAGGTGCTCGGAGAAGATTATGCGCTCGAATACGGAATTGACCGCGTGGAAATTCACACCGATGCGGTTAACGAGGGCGACCACATTTTGCTGATCGACGATCTGATCGCCACCGGCGGTACCTGTTTCGCCGCCATCAAGCTGCTCGAACGCGCGGGCGGAAAAGTCGTGGGTTGTTCGTTCGTGATCGACCTTCCGGAGCTGGGCGGCGCCGACAAAATCCGCGCCGTGGGCAAAGAGGTCATCACCCTCGCCGCCTTCGAAGGGCACTGATTTGTCGACATTAGAACATCACCACAGAGACACAGAGAGCACAGAGGGATTCCGCGAGGATGCTCCCGAATACGTCGAGCGACTGCTAACGGAGCGGATCATCGGCCGCGCAATTCATCGCGGCCTTGGACCTGGCTTGCTGGAATCCGCTTATGAGGAATGTCTCTGTTTCGAGCTGCAGCAAGCGCATATTGCTTTTGAGCGGCAAGTGGCATTGCTGGTGCAATACAAGGCCGTTCGCTTGAACTGCGGCTACCGGCTCGACCTCGTCGTCGAGCGCAAGGTGATTGTGGAAATCAAGTCGGTTGAGCGCGTTATGCCCATACATGAGGCGCAAGTCCTCACATATTTGCGGTTGAGCGGTTCGAAAGTGGCATTGCTGCTTAATTTCAACTCAGTTGCTCTGAAGGACGGACTTCGTCGGTACGTGCTGTAGCCCCGGTGCTTTCTCTGTGACCTCTGTGTCTCTGTGGTAAGAATCATGCAAATAACGGCGTCGGCGACGAGCGAATGCGAATAGCTGGAAAGTCGTACAGGACGATCTGGCCGGTCGGAGACGGCAGGGTCGGCGTCATCGATCAGACGCGGCTTCCGTTTGAATTTGCGACGGTCGAACTCAAGACGGCGGAAGATGCGGCCCACGCCATCAAGACGATGATCGTGCGCGGAGCGCCGCTGATCGGCGCGACGGCGGCGTACGGGATTGCGCTTGCCATGCGCGACGACGCGTCCGACGAGAATCTCGACCACGCATCGGACCTTTTGATGGAAACGCGGCCGACGGCGGTCAATCTTCGGTGGGCGCTTGAACGGATGCGCGGCGCCCTGCGCAACCGGCCGCGCGCGGAGCGCGCCGCGCTCGCATGGAACGAAGCGGCAGCGATCTGCGACGAGGACGTCGAAACCTGCCGCCGCATCGGCCAGCATGGGCTCAAGATATTCCGCGCGCTGGCGGAAGAGAAAAGCGGCGGGCGGCTCAACGTGCTTACCCATTGCAACGCGGGCTGGCTCGCCTGCGTCGATTGGGGAACGGCGCTCGCGCCGATTTACATGGCGCACGATGCCGGACTGCCCGTGCATGTCTGGGTCGACGAAACGCGGCCGCGAAACCAGGGCGCATCGCTCACCGCCTTCGAACTCGGCAGCCACGGCGTGCCGCACACCATCATCGCCGACAATGCCGGCGGCCACTACATGCGGAACGGCGAGGTTGACGTGTGCATCGTGGGCACGGATCGCGTCGCCGCCAACGGCGATGTTGCCAACAAGATCGGCACATATTTGAAGGCGCTCGCGGCCCGCGACAACGCCGTGCCGTTCTACGTCGCGCTCCCCGGCTCCACCATCGATTGGAACACGGCACAGGGAGGAGACATTCCGATCGAGGAACGCGCCGCGGACGAGCTGACGCATATGACCGGACGGCTCGCCAGCGGGGGCATTGCCAGAGTGCAGATCACCGCGCCCGGCAGCGCGGCCGCGAATCCGGCGTTCGACGTGACCCCGGCGCGGCTCGTTACGGGACTCATCACCGAACGGGGAACTTGCGCCGCCGGCCGCGATGGCCTTTTGTCGCTCTATCCCGAGCAAAAGAGCAAGGACCCAACATGAAAAGCCGATGGTCGGATTCGGAAGCGCGAGAATTCGTCGACCGCTACGGCGCGCGGGATATCGCGGAGGACCTGGCGCTGCGCGTGTACACCACACGGCTTCTCGGCAGCGACCCGCGGCTCGTGCTGCATGGCGGGGGCAACACCTCCGTCAAGACGCGGATGCCGGATCTTCTCGGCGACACGCTCGACGTGATCTGCGTCAAGGGTTCGGGCTGGGACATGGGCAACATCGAGCCCGCCGGGCTGCCGGCCGTGAAGCTTGCGCCGCTTCGGCGCCTTCGCGCGCTCGACCGCCTGTCCGACGAAGACATGGTGAATTACCAGCGCATCAACCTGCTCGATTCCACCGCGCCCAACCCGTCGGTCGAGACACTGCTGCATGCATTCCTGCCGCACAAATTTGTCGATCATACGCATTCAACCGCGGTACTCGCGCTCACTGACCAGCCGGACGGCGAGAACATCGCGCGCGATGTGTTCGGCGACCGCGTCGCCTACGTACCGTACACGATTCCGGGATTCGCGCTGGCGAAGAGCGTCGCCGACGTGTTCGATCGCAATCGCGACGTGGATGGCCTGGTGCTGCTGCAGCACGGCATTTTCAGCGTCGGCGAGAACGCGCGCGAAGCCTATGAACGCATGATTGCCTTCGTCACGCTGGCCGAGCAGCGCCTGGCGATCGGCCGCAAGACGTTCGCCACTGCAGCCCTGTCGAAAGAGCTCGCGCGCACTTCGGAAATAGCGCCGATCGTGCGCGGTGCCTGTGCGATAGCACGCGACGAAAAAGCCGGCACCGTGAAGCGGCAGATTCTTTGTTTCCGTACCTCGCCCAGCATCCTCGAATATGCGAACGGCGCCGAACTTTCGCGCTACTCGCAGGCAGGCGTGGTTACGCCCGATCACACCATCCGTACCAAGAACTGGCCGCTTCTCGTGCCTGCGCCGGAGGCGGGCAAGCTCGACGAATGGAAACACGCGGTCGAAAAAGCGGTGGCGGATTTTGTGGCGCACTATCACGACTATTTCGCGCGCAACAATGCACGCGCCGAGCCCAGGAAGACCGAACTCGATCCCTTCCCGCGCGTGGTGCTCGTGCCCGGCAAAGGCCTGTTCGGCCTCGGCGCGTCGGCAAAGGACGCCGCGATTGCGGCGGATATCGCGGAAAACACGATCGAAGTGATCACGGATGCCGAGGCGATCGGCCATTATCAGCCGATCCCCGAAGCAGACATGTTCGATGTCGAGTACTGGTCGCTCGAACAGGCCAAGCTCGGCAAGGCGGCGGAGAAGGCGCTGGCGCGACAGGTGGCTGTGATCACCGGCGGCGGCTCCGGGATTGGCGCGGCGACAGCGAAAGCGATGGCGCGCGCCGGTGCGGAAGTGGCGGTGCTCGACCGCGACCGTGCGGCAGCGAGTGCGGTCGCCCGCGAATGCGGCAAGACCGCCATTGCGCTCGCCTGCGATGTTACGAAAGCCGGGGACGTACAGCACGCGTTCCGTCACGTCGTGAAGGCGTTCGGCGGCGTCGATATCGTCGTGTCCAATGCCGGCGCGGCCTGGCAGGGCTCGATCGGCGGCGTCGATGAAGAAACGTTGCGGCAATCCTTTGAACTCAATTTCTTCGCACATCAGAGGGTAGCGCAAACCGCAGTTGCGATCATGAAGGCGCAAGGGACCGGAGGTTGCCTCCTGTTCAACGTCTCGAAACAGGCCATCAATCCGGGGCGCGATTTCGGTCCTTACGGTCTGCCGAAAGCCTCAACCTTGTTCCTGATGAAACAGTATGCGCTCGACCATGGCCGGGACGGCATTCGATCGAATGCGGTCAATGCCGACCGCATTCGCACGGGACTCCTGACCGACTCCATGATCGCGTCGCGCAGCCAGGCGCGCGGGCTGTCGGAGAAGGATTACATGGGCGCCAATCTGCTCGGGCGCGAAGTGACGGCCGGGGACGTGGCCGACGCGTTCGTTTTTCTCGCCACCGCCAACAAAACGACAGCGGCGATCCTCACGGTTGACGGCGGCAATATCGAAGCGAGTTTGCGGTAGCGAGGATGTCAGCGGGCCGGGCGTGCAAAAACGTAGCGCTCGATGAACGGGTAGTCATCGTGCGCCCATAGCTGTACGAACTGAATCCACCGGCCGGCGCTTGCCTTGTCTTCTCCGAGAACCTCGTCGTCCATGCGCCGCGTCCCGATGTCGAGAACCATGCCATCCTTCAGCCAGAGTGTGCCTTCAGGCCCGTGGGTCTGTCCGGAATGCAGCGCGCGGTCTTCTTCGTCACGATATTCCTCGTGGCCCGCGAGCCAGCCATCGGCCCCGAGCCGGCCGCGCAGCGTAGCGTTCGCGCCATCGAGTTCTGAGCGGCTCATGGTTGCTGACGACGTGCCGACATTGATTGACTCGATTCGTCCAGGCTCATGCGTGTATGTGGAGAAAAAATAATATCGGCATCGGGGAAAGACGATACCCGTGCCGGCAATTCTGAAGTCGAACACTGCGCCACCTGCGACGGAACCCGTCCAGCTCGTCTGGTTGGCCGGATCAATGTGCAGGGTCGAATTCCGTACAACGTCCGACAGCAGCATGCCGGGACGGGCCACCAGAACACCGGAAGACGGCCCAATCGAGATGCGCTCATCTCGCGGCGCCGTTCCGCTCCCGGCGGCGGTCGTGAACAGTCCTCCCTTGATCGCGGCGGGAACGGCAACAATCAGCCCAGCGGCAAGAATCCCCCAGATCGCATAAATGATCCAGCGCTCCGCGCGCAGTGTCGCGGCGACCGCAGGCGCGTTCTCGTTTCCGACCTGGCGCTGAAACCCCAGCACAAGCTGGACCATGACGGGAATCGCGGAAAACCCGAAGGCGATGAACAGACCGAATATCAGGATAAGGAAAGGGAGCTGCAAAGAACCAAGGTTGCGTATCACGCCCGCCGCCTGCAGGGCGTTGCCGCCGATGGCGATGACCAGAATTGCGGCGAAGAGCGACGCGCAGATGATCACATGGGTGCGAAGGCTGAACATGGCACCTCAAGCCTACCCGCCATTCGCCCGGAAGAGGTCGAGCGTGCGCTGGCGCGCGAGCTTCGCGGCCTCTTCATTGTAATCGGGACGGCGGTCGGAGTTGAACCCGTGTCCGGCATCGTACACGTACACGGCAACGTCGGAATGGAGCTGCCTGACTCTTTCCACCACCTCCATCGGTATCCCATGATCATGGCGGCCGAAATGCAGGATCGTCGGGCAGCGGGGGTTTTCCTCGACCATCTCACCGATCTTGCCGCCGTAATAGCCCGAGGCCGCGGCCAGGCCGGTACAGCGGCACGCGGCCGCCCAGGTCACGGAACCCCCGTAGCAATAGCCGGTGATAAATACCGGGCCCTTGCCCTTCAGTGCATCGATGCAGACCTGGGTGTCGTCGATGGACAGATCGAACGGATGCTCGCCGCGCGCGATGCGGATCGCCTTCTGGATATCTTCCGGGCTGTAGCTCACTTCGAAGCCCGGCGCTTCGCGGTCGTACAGGGATGGGCCCAGCACGTCGTAACCTTCCCGGGCATAGAGATCGCATTGTTCGCGGATGTGCCCGGTCACGCCGAAGACCTCCTGGATGAGCACGAGTCCGCCGCGCCGCTCCCCTTCCGCATCGACGTGATAGACACCGATCTCGGCCCCGTCTTTCATCCGCATCCTGGTCATGCTGCCGCGTGAGGTCATCCTTCCTCTCCGTTCAGAATTCGCCCCGGGCTTCGTCCCTGGTAATTCGCTTATAGTCGCTCCGTCGGTAAACCCGGCCACGTTTCACCGTCATGACAACGCTCTTCAGGTTGTCGATATCCGCCAGCGGATCCTTTGCAACGAAAACGACATCCGCGAGCTTGCCCGGTTCAAGTGTTCCCATCTCGCCGGATTTCCCGATCGTCATGGCGCCGACGCGGGAGGAAGCAGCGAGCGCATCCATGGGCGAGAAGCCGGCGTGATGCACGAGCAGGGAAAGTTCATCAAAGAGCGACGGCCAGGGATCGCTCCAATCGCCCGGTGCATCGGTTCCCGTGGAAACCATCACATCGGCGCGATGGGCTTCGTCTGCAATCTTCTCAGCCAACGCAAGCGAACAATAGGGCGGTGGCTGCGCATTCGGCACTTTCCACATCACGTCATAAACGTACAGAGTGGCATCGAGGATCGTGCCGCGCTGCTTCATATCCGCGAACAGCGGATCAAGCAGATGGTTGTCGGCTGCAAACAATTTTTCTTCCACCGGAGCGCGATTGTGGTAGGCGCGCGGCATTTGGGATGAGGCCTGATAGGCCAAAAGACAGGAATGCGACACCACGTCGACGCCCGCATCGATCACCTCATGCGGGCTCGCCGGGAATACCGCCGCATGCGCCCACACGAGCAGATGCTGTCGATGCGCTGCCTGCGTGATCGCTCTGACAAGGTCCCCCGGCAGATCGGCATAGATCTTCAGTGCTGACGCGCCCGTGCCCTTGGCTTCCGCGACCGCGAGCGTGAGATCGGTTGCCGGCGTGATCGCACGCATCCAGGGCACGTCGCCTGCAACCGCTCCACGCGCCGAATCGATCGTGCGCGGGTCCTTGAAGAATTCCGGGCCGGCCATCAGCGCCGCATAGGCGATGTCCGGCGCCGGGATTTCACCCAGAAGCGCCGCCCGCGAGAGATCGGCAAGGAACCGTGCATCGCCTGCCATGTCGCGGACAGCGGTCACGCCGCTGTACACATCGCGCCGGAGCAGCGCTTCCGCGTAGCGGCGGTTCGGCGCGGTCGCCAGATGCACATGGCTGTCGATCAGCCCGGGAATGGCGTAGAGCCCGCGCGCATCAATCTCCGTTGCACCCGTTGCGTACGTCGCCGCCCGCGCGTCCGGCACGATCGCCTCGATGCGTTCGCCGCGGATGACAATAGCCATGTCCGGCTTCGGCGCAGCACCCGTGCCATCGATCACCGTCGCGCCGCGATAGACGGTGACGGTCGCCGGGGCGGCAGCTTGCGTCGCAGCGACAAAGACGAGCGCACAGATAGAGAGGGCTAGGGCGACTAAAAAATCGCGAACGGGGCATTTTTGCTTTCCTCCCCCGCGCAAAGCGTGGGGGAGGGGGACCGCGAAGCGGTGGAGGGGGC
>DATGGN010000001.1:0-24860 GCA_035308485.1 Rhizomicrobium sp. | reverse complement strand
ACCGTCGAGGCGTCCTTCCACTTCTTCGTTGACGCTGGCGAGCGAGCGGGTCTCTTCCTCGAGATCCGCGATGCGGGCGAGCAGAGTCTCGCGTTCGTGGGTGAGGGACGCGATCTCGGCTGCGTCCCGCGCATGGCGCTTCTGCGCTTCCTCCTGGGGCCTGAACGCGTTTTCCAACCGGTCTATGGCGGCGGAAAGCCGTTCGGCCGCGGTCGTGAATGCGTCCATGCCGCTCGCTCCAGAAAGCGGGATCGACCATAGGGCGAGGGGGCGAGCGCGGCAACGGATTTGCTGGCCTTGACGCCCGCGCTTTGGGCTCTGTAAGGGCAGCGGCGTCCCGGCGGCATCGGGAACTCCGGTCCGTACGGACCCGATTTCAGGAGGAATGCATGACCGTCCGCGTCGCGATCAATGGCTTCGGGCGCATCGGCAGGCTTGTCCTGCGGGCGATCATGGAATCCGGGCGGCGCGACATCGTCGTGGTCGGCGTGAACGACCTCGGGCCCGTCGGCACCAACGCGCACCTCCTGCGCTACGACTCGGTACACGGACGCTTTCCCGGGACCGTCACGGTCGACGGCGAGCACATGGTCGTCGACGGCCACAAGATCCGCGTCACCGCGATCCGGAGCCCGGCCGAGCTTCCGCACCGGGAACTGGGCGTCGATATCGCGCTCGAATGTACGGGCATTTTCGCCTCGAAGGAAAAGGCGGCGGCGCATCTGAACGCCGGCGCAAAACGCGTGCTCATCTCCGCGCCGGCCGACGGCGTCGACCTCACCGTCGTGTACGGCGTCAATCACGACAGGCTCACGCGCGACCACGTCGTGGTCTCGAACGCCTCCTGTACGACGAACTGCCTCGCACCGGTCGCCAGGGTGATGCATGAGGCGGTCGGCATTGCGCAAGGGTTCATGACCACGATTCACAGCTACACCAACGACCAGCCGGTGCTCGATCAGCTGCACAAGGATCTATACCGCGGACGCGCCGCCGCGCTCTCCATGATTCCGACCTCGACCGGCGCCGCGAAGGCGGTCGGGCTCGTCTTGCCGGAACTGAAGGGCAAGCTGGACGGTGTGGCAGTGCGCGTGCCGACGCCGAACGTTTCGCTGGTCGATTTCAAGTTCACCGCGAAGCGCGCGACGAGCGTGGACGAAATCAACGCGGCGGCCAGGAGCGCAGCCGCCGGCACGCTGAAAGGCGTTCTCGACATCGTGGAAGCGCCGCTCGTTTCTTCCGACTTCAATCACAATCCGGCATCGTCGAGCTTCGCGGTCGATCAGACGAAAGTCATCGACGGCACGTTCGTGCGCGTCATGTCGTGGTACGACAACGAATGGGGCTTCTCGAACCGGATGGCGGACGTGGCGGTCGCCATGGGCGCGCTGCTCTGATGTCCGGACCGGGTTTCCGTACGCTCGACGACATCGATGTGAAGGGCAGGCGCGTGCTGGTGCGCCTCGACCTCAACGTACCGATGAAGGAGGGCAAGGTCGCGGACTCGCTGAGACTGGAACGCCAGGCGCCGACGGTGTGCGAGCTCGCGGAGAAGGGCGCGCGGGTGATCGTGCTGTCGCATTTCGACCGGCCGAAAGGAAAGCGCGTCGAATCCATGTCGCTCGCGCCGGTCGCGACCGCGCTGGCCGAGGCCATCGGCCGGCCGGTTGCCTTCGCCGATGATTGCGTCGGCAAAGCCGCGGAAGAGGCTGCGGCCGGTCTCAGGAACGGCGATGTGCTGCTGCTCGAAAACACGCGCTTTCACGCGGGCGAGGAAGCCAACGATCCCGATTTCGCGCACGCCGTGGCCGGACTCGGCGATCTCTTCGTCAACGACGCTTTTTCGGCCGCGCATCGCGCGCATGCAACGACCGAAGGCATCGCACATCTGTTGCCGTGCGCCGCGGGACGGGCGATGCAGGGCGAACTCGATCATCTCCATCGCGCCCTTTACCGCGCCGAGCGCCCGCTGATGGCGGTGGTGGGTGGCGCGAAGATCTCGACCAAGATCGCGCTCGTCGGCAATCTCGTAAAGCAGGCCGACGTGATCGTCATCGGCGGCGCGATGGCCAACACCTTTCTTGCCGCACAGGGCTGCGAAACCGGCAGGTCGCTGTGCGAGAAGGACCAGCTCGAGACCGCGCGGGAGATCATGCACACCGCCACCGCCCGGGGCGCCGCCGTCATTCTCCCCCTCGACGTCGTCGTGGCGAAGGAATTCAAACCCAATGCGGATTGCCGGATCGTTTCGGTCAAGGATGTCGCTCCCGGGGAAATGATCCTCGATGTGGGGCCGCAGTCGATCGAGGAGTTCGCGAGGCGGCTCGCCTTTGTACGCACGCTCGTCTGGAACGGGCCGCTGGGCGCTTTCGAGACGCCCCCCTTCGAGCGCGGGACGGTCGAGGCGGCAAGGCTTGCGGCAGCGCGAACCGAGTCGGGGCAGCTTCTTTCCGTCGCCGGCGGCGGCGACACCATCGCCGCGTTCAACATGGCGGGCGTCGTGGACAAATTCTCTTATGTTTCCACGGCGGGCGGCGCCTTCCTCGAATGGCTGGAAGGATGCGAACTGCCCGGCGTGGCGGCATTGTCGAAACAGGAAGGACAATCGTGATGGACAGGGCGGAACTGGCGCGTACGGCGCGAGCCATGGTCGAGAAAGGACGCGGCATTCTCGCCGCCGACGAAAGCACGGGCACGATCAAGAAGCGCTTCGACGCAATCGGCGTCGAATCCACCGAGGCGAGCCGGCGCGACTACCGCGAATTCCTGTTCCGCACGGCGAACGGGATGAAATGCATCTCGGGTGTCATCCTGTACGACGAAACCATCCGCCAGAAGGCCGCCGACGGAACGCCGCTGGTCAAGCTGATCGAGGCGGCGGGATCCATTCCCGGGATCAAGGTCGATCTCGGTGCCAGGCCGCTTGCCCTGTGTCCGGGGGAAACCATCACCGAAGGTCTTGACGGACTACGGGACCGCTTTATCGCCTATCGCGCGCTGGGCGCCCGCTTCGCCAAATGGCGCGCCGTGATCGACATCGGCAAGGGCATTCCGACGTTCACCGCCATCAGCACCAATGCGCACGCGCTGGCGCGCTACGCGGCGCTCTGCCAGGAACAGGGCCTTGTACCGATCGTCGAGCCGGAAGTGCTGATGGACGGCGATCACACCATCGACACCTGCGCGACAGTCACCGAGTGGACGCTCAAGGAAGTTTTCTACGCGCTGTTCAACCAGCGCGTCGATCTCGAAGGCATGGTGCTCAAGCCCAACATGATCGTGTCGGGCATGAAGTGCCCTGTACAGGCGGGCGTGGAGGAAGTGGCGGAGCGCACCATCCAATGCCTCAAGGCCTGCGTGCCGCCGGCCGTCCCCGGCATCGCCTTCCTGTCCGGCGGACAGTCCGACGAAGACGCGACCGCGCATCTGAACGCGATGAACAAAGTCTCCGGTCTTCCCTGGCATCTCACCTTTTCCTACGGCCGCGCGTTGCAGGCGGCGCCGCAGAAGGCGTGGAGCGGGAAAGCGGCGAACGTGCCTGCGGCGCAACAGGCGTTCGCGCACCGTGCGCGGATGAACAGCCTCGCGACGATGGGCGAATGGAGTCCCGACCTCGAAAAACAGGCAGCGTGACTTGTTCTGCGCGCAGGCGTACTTGTTTTCCTCCCCCGTGCGAGCAACGCGAGCATGGGGGAGGGGGACCGCGAGCGTAGCGAGGCGGTGGAAGGGGCCTCATGACTGGGTGTGCTGATAAATCACATCGAGTACGCGCTCGAGAGAATCGTACACCAACTCATTCCGGATGCGGACTATTCGCCAGTGTTGAGAGCGCAGGTACGCTTCGCGACGCGCATCATGCGCCTGCTCGTCGGTACCGTGCGTCGCGCCGTCAAGTTCAAGCACAAGGCGTGCACGGATGCAGGCGAAATCGGCGATGTATGGTCCGATGGGGTGCTGCCTGCGAAACCTCATTCCCCCGATGCCGCCGCGCAGTCGCGACCAGAGTATTGTTTCCGCTTTGGTGAGTCTCCGGCGAAGCGCACGGGCGCGAACGAGTGTGGTGGTCCTGATATACGCCATGCGGCTTTTGCTTCTTGCCTGATGGCGGCGAGATTGGCAGCTATTTGTCCGCTGCTTGTCGCCAGTCTGTATCGAAGTGTGTAAGCGCGGTGCCTCGCCCCTTCCACCGCTTCGCTACGCTCGCGGTCCCCCTCCCCATGCTCGCGCTGCTCGCACGGGGGAGGAAACAGAAGCGGCGCGCCGCGCGAAGACCTGAATTCGGTCAGAGAACGTGTTAACCCCTCCCTCAAGGGGAGGGTGAGTACATGCCGCTGTACCAGCGTCAGTGCGGCGTGGCGGTGGTCGAGGTGGTTGAGCTGCTCGAGTGATTGAAGCAGACGATCGCGCAGACGACGATCGCCGTCACCGCGGCCGCGCCGGCGATCACCGCCGGGTTGGCCAGGAACGCGGCCTGCTGCTCACCGGCGGGCGGCCCGGGCGGGAGAGGCTCGGCGGGTTGGGCGGGGGGTGGCGCGGGTGCTTCTGCCGTTGCACCGCCGGACGCAACCCCGCCCGAGGTGCCGGCTCCGCCGCTCTGGCCCGCCATGACCGCAACCGGGGCAACGTTCGGTTGCGTGGTCTCCTGCGCCGTCGAGGCGGAAAGCGTCGCGGCAAGAAAAATTGCGGCGGTCGTGGCGGAAAGCAGCGATTTCGACATGGCGAGCCTCAAACCGAATCATCCTGACCCAGGCCCGTTAGCATAAGGTAGAACGCGGCAGACCCCAGATGGGTGGCATCCCGTGACGTTAAAGGAAGCGCAGCAACCCGCATCCCTCCTCTCCCTCGAGCTGATCCGGCAGGCGCGGGAACGCATATCGCCTTACGTGCGGCAAACGCCGATCGTGGCGATGACGCCGACCGGTCTTCTCCTGAAAGCGGAAAGCCTTCATCCGGTCGGCGCGTTCAAGTTGCGCGGCGCGTTCAACGCGCTCCTTTCGCTCTCGAATGAGGAACGCAGGCGCGGCGTCATCGCCCATTCGAGCGGCAATCACGCACAGGCGGTCGCGTACGCCGCGCACGTGCTCGCAATCAAATCCGTCGTCGTCATGCCCGGCGCGGTCTCGCGCACCAAACTGGAGGCGACGCGTCATTGGGGCGCGGAGGTTCATCTTGTCGATCCGGCGGGACGCGAACGCGCGCAAACCTGTGCAGCGCTTGCGCAGAAGCACGGCTACGCGGTGATCGAGCCTTTCGATTCGCTTGCCATCATGGCCGGTACAGGAACGATCGGCCTTGAAATCCTGGAGCAAGTCCCCGGCGCGCGCGCCGTTGTCGTTCCCGTCTCGGGCGGCGGCCTGATCGGCGGCCTTGCGGCGGCGATCCGCCAATCCGGCCGCGCCACTCGCGTGATCGGCGTCGAGCCGGAATTTGCCGCCGATGCGCGCGAGAGTTTCCGCGAAGGGAAAATTGTACGCATCGAGCCCGAACAGACGATGCGCACCATGGCGGACGGGCTTCGTGTACCGCAACTGGGCGTACTGCCCTTCGCACAGATTCGCGCCTTCGTCGAGGACATCGTCACCGTGTCCGAGGAGCAGATCGCCGAAGCGATGCGGCGGATCGCGCGGGAAGCACGGCTCGTCGCCGAACCGAGCGGGGCGGTCGCGGCGGCCGGCGCGCTCGCGCTCGGCCTCGAACCAGGGACCACCGTCGCGATCGTGTCGGGCGGCAATGTCGATCTCGAGCGCTACGCCGCGATCCTTGCCGGCTGAAAGAAAAAAGAAAGGCTTAACGCAGAGGTCGCGGAGGATGCGCAGAGGGCGCAGAGGAAAAAAGATTCACAATGAGCCAGTGAGACGGTGAGGAACGGTGAGGAAGGAATCGCGCGCGCCTTGCGCGCGCAAAAAAATCCACCAGGCATGGGCTCCCCGCGCCACGGCCCCCTCATTGCCTCACCGGCTCATTGTTAGCTTTCCTCTGCGACCACTGCGCAACCTCTGCGTACTCCGCGCTGATCTTTGGGCCTAGTGGCTTGGCAGGGCTTTGCAGGTACATATATGTGCGATTCGGGACCGAGATTCGGAGACGGGGTGACATGACCAGAATTCACGCGCGGCTGGCGGCGCTGTCCGCCGTATTCCTTCTTGCGCTCGGGCTTTCCGGCTGCGGGATCAATGAGATACCGCGACAGGACGAGTCGGTGAAGGCGGCCTGGAGCCAGGTCCTGAACGAGTATCAGCGCCGCAGCGATCTCATCCCGAACCTCGTCAACACCGTGAAGGGATACGCGCACCAGGAGCAGACCGTGCTCACGGAAGTGATCCAGGCGCGCGCAAAGGCGACGCAGACGCAGATCAATCTGCCGGCCGACGTGCTCTCCAATCCCCAGGCTTTCCACGCCTTCGAGCAGAGCCAGGCCAATGTCGGCAACGCGCTCGGCCGGCTCTTGGTTGTGAGCGAACGCTATCCCGACCTCAAATCGAACGAGAACTTCCTCGCGTTGCAGTCGCAGCTGGAAGGAACGGAGAACCGCATCGCGGTGGCGCGGCGCGACTACATCGAAGCCGTACAGTCCTACAACACCATGCTGCGCACGATTCCCTATCGCTGGACCGCGGCCATGTTCTACCCCGACGCCAAGGTGAAGCAGACTTTCACGATCAGCGAACAGGCCCAGCAGGCGCCGAAGGTCCAGTTCTGAGTCGCCGATGAGGCGCTTCCTTCCGCGGCTTTTCTGCTGCGCGCTCGCTTTGTTCGCGCTCGTGGCGGTTGCCGCGCCCGCCGCGCCGACCTTCCCGCCGCTCTCCGGCCGCGTGGTGGACGATGCCGGCATCCTGTCTTCCCAGACCGAGGAGAAGCTGACCGCGCTTCTCGCCGAAGAGGAGAAAGAGACCGGCAATCAGCTCGTCATCGCCACGCTCAAGACCCTGCAGGGCTATCCGATCGAGCAATACGGCTATCAGCTCGGCCGCGCCTGGGGCATCGGGCAGAAGGGCAAGAACAACGGCGCGCTCCTGATCGTCGTGCCGAGCGAGCACGCTGTGCGCATCGAAATCGGCTACGGCCTCGAAGACGTGCTGACGGATGCACAAAGCAAGATCATCATCGATCAGTTCATGCTGCCGGCCTTTCGCCGCGGCGATTACGACCAGGGCGTCACCGCTGGTACAGAAGCCATCATCAAGGTGCTCGGTGGTGTTCGTTTTGCGCCCGAACAGACTGCGCCGCCGTCCGACCACGGTCGGGGAGGCTCCAGCGGCATACCCTGGGTTTTCATCGTCATCGTGATCTGGATTTTGTTCGGCCGGTTTCTGTGGCCGCTTCTGTTTCTCGGCGGCGGCTGGGGACGCGGCTACGGCGGCGGATTCGGCGGTGGCGGGTTTGGTGGCGGCGGCTTCGGCGGCGGCGGATTTTCCGGCGGCGGTGGATCGTTTGGCGGCGGGGGCGCTTCGGGAAGTTGGTAACGCGCCTCAATCCCGATGAAACGGCGCGCCTGCACAGGGCGGTGGCCGATGCGGAATCGCGCACCCATGTGCATGTCGCGGTGTCGATCGTTCCGGCCAGCGACCGCTATCTGCTCTATCCCGTCGCCTGGAGCGCCATCGCCGCGCTTGTGGCCGGCGGCGTTCTCGCGATCGGCTGGCCGTATATTCTGCTGCGCGAAGCGTTTGTCGTACAGGCGCTCGTTTTTGTCGTTCTCAGCATCCTGTTCGAATGGTGGCCACTGCGGTTGATGCTCGTGCCGCAAAGAATTCGCCGGCATCGCGCGCGCGCGATGGCGCGAGCGGAATTCGCGGCGCGGGTGCTCGCGAGCAGCGAACGCAAAGGCGGGGTGCTGTTCTTCGTTTCGCTCGGCGAGCGCTACGCCGAGATCCTCGCCGACCGCGAAACGCATGCGCGGATCGGCGCTGCCGCCTGGGAAAGAATCCTCGCCGATTACCTCGCCGCCGCAAAATCGCGGCCGGTCGCCGAGGCCGTCATCGGTGCGGTCGAAGCCTGCGCCGCGGTGCTGCAGAAGCCGCAGGGTGCGGGATGATTGGCGATCAGAAGTAAGGGCATGATCGTTTCCAGCCCTTCTCATGCTCCCCGAAATGCCATTACGCCAAAGAAACCACAAGCGGAATAGTTCGGTACAGCGCAATTCCGGCTCGACGATGGTCATAAATGGCTGCCGTTCATCTGGCGGCGAGGATGTCCTTGTGGATTGTCCCGTCCTTCATGATGACCACGAGGTTCCTGTCTGGCGCGGCCAGAAGGTCGATGTCCTGCAGCGGATCGCCGGCCACGACGAGGAGGTCGGCATGGGCGCCCGCTTCGACGACGCCGAGCTTTCCGGGATAGGGATTGCGCGGACCCGACAGCGCAAGCAGCTCGGCGTTGCCGGACGTCGCCATCTTCAGGATCTCGGCATTGCCGTACCAGCGCTTCAGGTGCGTCAACATCACGCCCTGGCGCTCGACGATCTTCGGGGAGAACAGCAGGTCGGAGCCGAAGGCGGTCTTGATTCCGTACTTTTTGGCCAGCGTGTACAGATTGCCGGTCCCGGCAAGGACTTTCAGGAAGTTGGCGTGGCTCTGTCCGGTCAGCGGCATGGCGTCGTCCTCACTGACGAATGGCTGGGTGCTGAGCCACACGCCCCTGTCCGCCATCAGCTTCGCGGTCGCCTCGTCCATCAGGTGACCGTGCTCGATGCATTGGGCGCCCGCCTCGATCGCCCTGCGGATGGCGGCCGGCGGATAGGCGTGCACCGCCGCATAGGTGTTGCGGTCGGCAGCGGCCTGTACGCCCGCGTGAAGCTCGGGCAGGGTGAAGGTCAGCATGTCGAGCGTCGTGCGCGGCGAGGCGACGCCGCCGCCGCCAATCAGCTTGATCTGTGAGGCGCCGAGCAGCAGTTGCTCGCGCACGCGCAGGCGGACCTCGTCGGCACTGTCGGCGATGGCCGCCCCGCCGCTCTTCTCGATATCGCTCAACGGCCCGCCGGGGCTTCTTGGAATATCCGTGACGGGGCGCATATCGCCGTGACCGCCGGTCGTCGTGATCATCGCGCCGCTTGGATAGATGCGCGGGCCGGCGGCCTGTCCCGCATCGATGGCCTTTTTCAGCGGGAAGGCGGGCCCGCCCAGATCGCGGACGGTGGTGAAGCCGCGCATCAATGTACGCGCGGCCTGCGCGCCCGCGGCCTGTACGATGTGGTCGACGTCGGACGTCATCAGCTCCGTCAAGGCGAGGCCTGCGAACGTCGTGTGCCAATGCGCATCGATCAGCCCCGGCATCAGCGCGCGGCCGCCGCAATCGATCACCTTCGCGCCCATGGGTGCGCCCGGGGCGCCGCCGGCGACGTCTTTGATCAGACCGCCCTCGATCAGTACATGCATGCCGTTGCGCAGGCTGGAGGATTTGCCGTCGAACAGCCGGACGTTCGTGAACACGATCGGCGGGGGCGACGCCGCCGGCGATCCGGACGCGAGGCCGAGCATCGCGATCGCGCCGGCTGTGCCCGCGAGCATGCCGCGGCGGGAAAGCTCGGCCGTGATCCGTCGTTCTGCGGCAAGAAGTGTCGGCTGGCAGCAAGGGCAGCCGGTGCCGACATCATGGGGATCAATCCGGTCAAAGGGCACTATCGGGACTCTCCTGCGGGCTGGCGCGATTTTCGTCGCGTGCGCACCGGGCGCGATAGCTGGACGTAGGGCCTAGTGGTCGAATTCCGACAGATGAATCCCGAGCAAATCACCAAGGCCGGCCAAGCTCCGGCGCCCATGAACAATGAGGCGGTGAACCAGTGAGATAGCCGTTACGTTCGCCAGGATTGTGCATCCTCTGGATTTTATTGCGCGCATAGCGCGCAGTCCTTGCTGTTGACAGGTGCGCACTATCGCTTTCTGAGGAACAGCCATCTCACTGGCTCATTGTTTGGGGCCCTTGACGCCTTTCCGTATTGCCCGAGGGATACGGTACCAGGTGTCTGATTTGGTACACTAGGGGAGCGTGGTGTCAGGCGATTCTTCGCAGTCACGGCAAGACACAACGGGCGAGCAAACGGACGCCGACCGGATGAGGGCGCTTGCGCGATCAGCTTGATCGCATCCTGTGCCAGGTCGGGGCCACGATCACGTACAACAGAACCGTTGCATAGACGCGGTGCGGCGTGGCGGGAATGGTCCCATAGCCATACCGGAATTTGTCCATGATACGCGGACTCGTTCCAGGGTCCTGAAACAAAGCAGTGAGGTTGTCCCGGGACCGCGGGCGTCCTCGCCCGCAATCCGGCGAGACGGCCTCAATGGCCGTCGAGGCGGCAATGACTTGTCGCGCGTCGCGCGCTTCGCTTACTCCGCCCGATGCGGGCGGGGACGCCCGCGGTCCCGGGACGTTGTACGCGACCTCGCCGTCTCATTGTTGAAGGATGTCGACCTTTCACGGTTGCGGAATTCGTTGTCGGATTTTGATCACTAAGGCGCCGGTTCCTCTTTGAGGAAAAGAGCCAGGGTCGCATAGTCGATCACCGCCTGATGATAGCGCAGGACATCCTGCCCGATGACGGCGCGGATGGGGTCAACGCCCTTCATTACCAGCCTTTCGTTGGTGCTGCTCATATCGAGCGCGAAAATGCCATCGGACCGCAGCGGCATCCCTTCGAGCGTCAGTCGGACATCGCCGTCCAACGTGTACACATTACCCCCATGCCCGGGCAGACCGGTGTCGCTCACGGCAATTCCTTCGGATCGACAATAGCCCAGTTCAATGAGGGTCTTGGACGCCCCGGTGTCGAGCACGATGTCGATCGGCCGGTCGCCGAGGTGTCCGGCGAGCTTCAGGTGTCCAACCGGAGACCGGGACATCATGAAGCGCCGGAACCCGTGACGCGACAGCAACTCCGCGAGCGCCGATGTGTAATCCATGCCGGACTCTCCTGCCTGACGACGGCGTTGTACGGACGTGGAGGCGGGCGTTTATTTGATTTTTGACGCCGCAGTTTCCAGGGAACGCAGTTCTTCCTTTGCGTCGGTATCTCCCGCGTTGGCTGCCCTACGAAGCCAGTAAAAATACCAGCGGCGCTTGTTGTCCATTCGGTAGGTTTGAGCAAGGTTGTACGCTCCCTGCGCATACCCCTGCCTGAATGCCCGCTTGCCGAGCGCCCTGGCCCGGGCGCGATCTACAAAGCCAAACGCTCCGCCATCGTACAAATGCGCCAAATTGATTTGCGCATGGGGGCTCCCCATTCGCGCCGCCCGTTCGTAGGCCACCCTCGCCTTGGCCATGTCGCCGGTTTCTGCGATTGCGTACGCCCGTTCGAACGCCTGCCATTGTTTTTCGCTCGGAGGTCTGGGTCCGGCCTGTTGCGTGCGTTTCTTCAACTTTTTCATCAGCCGGCCAACGCTCCTACGAAGCCACCCGCCTCCCGGGGTCGCGTCAGGCTGCATTCCGCCGCTTGCGCGCGACGAGCCGTGCCAGCACCTCGTTGATGCGCGCCTGCCAACCCGGCCCCTGGGCCTTGAAAGCATCGACCACGGCGGCGTCGAGCCTGAGCGTCACATGCTGCTTGGGGTGTTCGAGCTTCGGCCGGCCGCGGGCACGCTTCAGCGCGGCAATCACTTTCGGCGCCGCCTTTCGCGCGGGCCTCGCACGGGCGAAATCCTCCGACGACATCTCGGGAATATCCGCGTCAGGCGTGCCGAATTTCCTGGACCTTCCCATACCGCCTGACGTCCCTCCCTCCTCGAGGTCGGGGCAAGCATTAATTGTAGCACATAAAATAATGCAAACGCAATCGCAGCGGGATCCGCCAGTCGGCCCACGATGCCGATGGAGCTTATGGCGAAGCACCTTGGGGCAACTCCTTGGTGCCTAACTGGCACCACGGGGTCCTGTTCGCCGCGGGGTTTGCTGCCCCACATAAATATTCCCGAACGGGAAGGCGCGAGACGCGTGCGGGGAGCTATTTTTCAGCACGGTTGACAATAGTACCTTATTGGTTCATATTCCGACCGGAGATGGTGGAGGATCGCCGGGATGCGTAACGGTGCGAATGGGCATTCGAACGGAACTGCAGGAAAGCCGGGCATCCGTGGGAAGCGCCGGCACACGCGCTCGATCCTGAAAGAGGGCGTCGAGGCGGCGCTCCGCGCCAATCCGGAAGTGCTCGAAAAGTGCAAGCCGAAAACGGCCTACGGAAGGCTCGTCTGCGGCCTGGTCCTGGAGGCGGCGAAATGCAAGGCAACGCCTCTCAAGACACTGATGCAGCTCATCGATTGGGAGCCGGACACAGACGAGGAAGCCGGGGATACGGCCGACGAAGCGCACCGGGACTGGAGCCCCGACGGCGTGTGGGAGACCATGCCGGAGCCCGAGCCGGCCGGCGAGACGGTGGAGGAGCCAGAGGGCGAGGAGGCAGAGAGCCCGGCGAAAAAGGAGCTGAAACGACGGCTGATACGTCTTGTCGAGGCCGGGCAGCACGAGCACGCAGCCCGGATCCTGGATGCGATCCGCTCGGGCCAGTACGACCGGCCCGCGCCGGCTGCCGCGGCGACGGGATAATTCCCCGATGTTCACGCCCGTTTTCGCGTGGGGGGCACAGACGAGGGTTACGGCGTGACCTGATCGAATGAAATCACCTCCCAATCCTCACCATGGCCGGGCACGACCCGGCCATCCAGGGAAATCGTTACCGCCGACTGGATGGGCGGCTCTTGGCCGCCCATGGTGAGGAAGTATGGATTGTTATTGCAGCCCAGAGCTCACCCGCCGGCCCGAATTCATGGCTTCGCAACAGGAGCCGTGGTAACCCGAGGGTTGTGTTTTATGCGCTACCGCTGCGCTGCTTGAGCGCGGGGTTGTGTTTATGCGCTACCGCTGCGCTGCTTGAGCGCGGGGTTGTTTTTGATGCGCTACCGCTGCGCTGCTTGAGCGCAGGGTATTGCCGGGAAGCGGACGGATCGTTGAAGACGCCAGGACGCATCAGGGAAACCGAACCCAATCCCCTGCTCAACGCCGTCGCGGCGAGCGGGAAGCTGTTCGCCTATGCGTTGCTCTTCAGCACCGCCATGGCCGTGCTGACACTGACGACGTCGTTCTACATGCTGGAAGTGTACGACCGGGTCCTGACCAGCCGCAGCGAAGAGACACTCATTCTTCTCACCGTGATCGCGGTCGCGGCGATCGCGACCTTCGCGGCGCTCGATTCGCTCCGCTCGCGGCTGTTCGTCCGCGCCGGCATGCGTACAACGGCAAAGGTCGCGCCGCAGATCCTGCGTGCGATGCTCGCCACGTCATCCCGGAGCGGCGGCCTCGAGCCGCGGCAGGGATTGCGCGACCTGGAAACGATTCGCGCCTTCATCGCGAGCCCCACGCCCGGCCAGCTCTGCGATTCGCCGTTCCTGATCTTCTATCTCGCCATCATGCTTTGGCTGCACTGGATCTATTTTTTCATCGTCTGCTTCGGCGGCGTGCTGCTGGCCCTGATCGCGGCGATCGATCAGGCGCTGACAAGCCGCCTGCTCACGCGCTCGATCAATCTGTCCATCAAGGCGCACGCCTTCGCCGAGGACGGCGTGACGAACGCCGATGTTGTCGAAGGCATCGGCATGTCGGCGACGTTTGTGGAGCGGTGGTACGGCGTCTGGGTGGGATCGCTGAAGGCTGCCCTGACCGCTTCCGACACGGACACGCTTCTTGCCGGCATCTCGAAGGCGTTGCGCCTCATCATCCAGATTGCGCTGCTCGGCACCGGCGCCGTTCTCGTTCTCTCGTACCACGCGTCGGGCGGCATCATGATCGCCGCCTCCATTCTCGGATCGCGCGCGCTGGCTCCGATCGAGGCCATCGTCGCCGCCTGGAAAAATGTCGTGAATGTCCGCCTCGCCTGGGATCGGGTTCGCGATCTTCTCGAGAATGCGCCCAGGCGCGACGAAGGCATGGCGCTTCCGGCTCCACAAGGCCGCATCGACGTCACGGGGGCGACCTTCGGCGCGCCGGGCTCCATGCGCATGATTCTGTCCGGCGTGAGTTTCTCGCTCGCGCCCGGCGAATCGCTCGGCATCATCGGACCCTCCGGCTCCGGCAAGTCCACGCTCGCGCGTCTGCTCGTCGGCGCCTGGCCGTGCCTGACCGGCCATGTTCGCCTCGACGGCGCCGACGTGTACAACTGGCCGCGGGCGGAACTCTCGCAATACATCGGCTACCTGCCGCAGGACGTCGAGCTGTTCGCCTGCTCCGTCCGTCAGAACATCGCGCGTCTCGGCGAAGGCGATCCCGGGAAGGTCGTTGCGGCCGCGAAGCTCGCGGGCGCGCACGAAATGGTTCTCGCTCTCCCGAACGGCTACGACACCGAAATCGGCGAGACCGGAGAGAGGCTCTCGGGCGGCCAGCGGCAACGCATCGGAATCGCGCGGGCGTTGTACGGAAACCCGCGCTTCGTCGTGCTCGACGAGCCCAATTCGAATCTCGATACGGTCGGCGAACAGGCGCTGCAGCAAACCATTCTCGAACTGAAGAAACTGGGCGTAACCTTCGCGATCGTGTCGCATCGTCCGATGAGTCTGTCGGTGGTGGACAAAATTCTGGTGCTGCGCAACGGCGTGGTTGAAGCGTTCGGTCCGAGGGCCGAAATCCTGCCGCGGCTTGGCGCGCGCGCGATGACGCAACGGCCGGCGCAGAGCTCCGGCGCCGCGCAGGCCAAGGTTGTCCCGCTGACCCAGCCGGCCGCCGTCGGCGCGACGCACGCAGAAATCGGGGAAGAACAGGCGTGAGCGCGCGCACCGCCGCAGGCGACGAAGTACTGCCGTTCCTTCACGCGGATCGCGTCGTGCGCACCGGCGTCGCTATCGTGGTGCTGTTCTTCGTCGGGTTCATGGGGTGGGCCGCGTTCGCGCCGCTCGAGAGCGCAATCGTTGCCCCGGGCGTTGTCGCTGCCAGTGCGGGCGGCGTGTCGATCGCGATGCGCGTTGCACCCGAATATGCCGACGCGGTGCGGCCCGGCATGACGGCAAAGGTGGACGTAAGTGCCAGCAAGGACCGCCGGCTTCCGATGCTGACGGGTCGCGTAACCTGGTTTTCGCCGCAGGCCCTTCAGGATCCGCGGAGCGGACAGATCTATTTTCTCGCCCGTCTCAGCCTCGACCGCGTATCGCTCGCGGGTTTCTCCGCCCGGATGCTTCCTGGAATGCCCGTGCGCGTCGAGATTCCAACCGGCGCGCGCACGGCGCTGGAATATCTGGTTGAGCCGATCAGCGATGTGATGCACAACGGCATGCGGGAGAAATGACGACGGAATGCTCTCGTGACTGAGTCCGACGCACGAGTGCTGAGGCCAATCGTGACTTCGAACCGATCAAAGCGGCAGCATGACACGTCTTGTGGCGACGTTACGGTTTGAAGTGTTCGATTCGATCCACCAACGCCAGAGTGCGAACCCATGACGACAAGGAAGATTTCGCTCCTGCTCTCCGACGTGGACGGATCGCTGGTCACGACCGAAAAGGTACTGACCGCGCGCGCCCGCAATGCGGTGTTGCGCCTGCGCGAAAAGAACATTCTGTTTGCCATCACCTCCGGCCGGCCGCCGCGCGGCATGAGCATGTTTGTCGATCCTCTGGGTCTCGCCCAACCCATCGCCGGGTTCAATGGCGGCGCCTATGTCGAGCCCAATCTGCGGCTTCTGGAAAGCCACGTCCTGTCCGCCGACGTGGCGAAGCGCGCCGTCGAATGCGCGCTCCAACACGGGCTCGATGCCTGGCTGTACACCGGCGACGACTGGTATCTGCGCAATCCGGAAGCGCCTCATGTCGCGCGCGAAGCCTGGACCGTGGCCTTTGCCGCCAGGGTCGTCGACAATTTCGATTCCCTTTATGCATCGGCGGTCAAGGTGGTGGGCATCAGCGACGATGCCGGCCGGATGCGGGCGGCCAACGACGCGCTCCAGCACCTGCTGGGAGATGCGGCGTCGGTATCGCTGTCGCAGCCCTACTATGTCGACATTACAAATCCGGTGGCGAACAAGGCCGCCGTTGTTCGTTACCATGCGGCCCGGCTCGGGATACCGCAGGAGGAAATTGCCACGATCGGCGACATGCCCAATGACGTGCTGATGTTCCGCGACAGCGGTTTCTCCATCGCCATGGGGAACGCGTCGGACGACGTGAAGAAGCAAGCTTCCGCGGTCACCGACTCCTGCAACGATGAAGGGTTTGCCAAGGCGGTCGAGCGCTACCTGCTCGCGTGAGGGAGAGGCCGCTCAGTTGACGTTCTTGCTGCGCCTGGATTTGGGCTGCTTCTCCGCCTCGTGCACCAGGACGTCGTCGCGGCCGTCTTCGCGCCAGACCTTGATGCATTTCATCTTGACGAAGGAGCTTTCGAACAGCGCCCGCGCGAGGAGCACGGCGTGCTCGTCGCCGAAGCACTCGGCAATGAAGAGACAGTCGCGCGTGCCGCCGTCGTTGAACAGGTCGAAGCGGTACGTCACACGCGCAGCCATGACTGGTCCGCTAGTTTGAGAATTGTGGCCGGGCGGGCGCGTGTCGGGCGACGCGAAATCATTCCGGCCGTGCCTCACCTGGGGCAAGCGCTTCTACGGCCTCGTAAACGCTATGGTAGAAGTGCTCGTTCCCGACCAAGTTCCTGATCCCGAAACGCGTAAACGAATCTTGCGCGCGCACCGACTCGAGCCGCGCCACCGCGAAATGAATGCCCCGATTGCGGCAAAAGTTTATCGCCTCGGCAAGCGTGTGCGCCGCGGTGAAATCCATCTCGACAATATTGCTTGCCTCAAGCACGACGACCCGCAGGGGTGTCTGCGCGTCGGTCAGATAGCGCATTGCGCCGCTTCGAAAGCTATCGGCATTCAGAAACGAGAGCGGCGCCTGAAAGCCAAGAACAAGCACGCCTTTGGTCTCTTCCTGCGGCATGCCCGGGCCGGGTGGCCACCATACCGACGTGCCGCGGACGCGCTTCAGAACGATCACCTGTGCCCGCGTGGCGGTCCACATGCCATGCAGCAGCGAGAGCGCGATCCCGAGCGCCACACCGGTCTGAATGGGCAGGAGCACGATTGCCAACGCCGTTGCGACGATGAGGGCGAATTCGGGCTTGCTCTCGCGCCAAACCTGCAGAGCCAGCGGGAATTGCACAATTCGAAAGGCAACGAACAACAGGATCGCTGCGAGAGCCGCATTCGGCACGAATCCGAGCAGACGAATCCCGACAGTGGCAACCAGCCCCACCGCTCCCGCCGCAACCAGTCCGGCCCACTTCGACTGCGCTCCCGCCTGGGCCGCGACGATGGATCGGGGCGGGCTCGCATTGACCGGAAAGGCGCCGGCGACGCCGGACAGAATATTGGCAACGCCGACTCCGATGAAATCGCGGTCGATGCCGACGGGATTGTCTTCCGATGCGGACCGGCTCGTCGCGGCCGTCTGAACCATCACGACGAAGGCGAGCAAGACCGAGAGCGGCGCGAGCTGGCGCAATACGTCGTAGGTCGGCCATGTCAGCACAAAATGCGGCAGCGGCATCGGGACGGCGCCAAGCACCTGCACCCCGTGGTGCTGCAGGCCGAAGAAGACTGTACATAGGGTCGCCGCTGCGACGCCGATCAGGGCTGCGGGCAGGCGACGATCGGCGGCCTCGGCGATGCCGACGGCAACGAGAACGCCGCATCCGAGGAGCAACGTGGCCAGATTCGTACGCGGCAGATTTTGTGCAACGCCGGCGAACCGCGACAGAACGTTGGACCCGACGGGCGGCAGACCGAGAAATCCCGGCAACTGGGATGAAACGATGTGCAGTGCGATCCCGGCAAGAAAGCCGCAGGTTACAGGCCGGGACAGCAGGCTCGAAATCCAGCCCATGCGGAAAACGCCCGCGAGCAACACCAGAGAGCCCACCATGAGCGCGAGCAGCGCAGCACTCTGAAACGAACCGGCCACACCCGCTGTGGCGAGCATCAGCGCGCCGGCAAAGATGGGCGTGATGGTGGAGTCGGCGCCGACGGAAAGCGCGCGGCTCGCACCAAAAACGAAGAAGCCGAGGCTTGCCACGACAAACGCAAGCAGACCGATCTCCGGGGGGAAATGGCCCAGCCGGGCCGTGGCCATCTGCTCCGGAAGGGCAATGGCGGCGACAGTTATCCCCGCCAGCAGATCGTTCGGCCAGGACGGGAGGCTGAAGCCCCCGGTCATGGGCCAGGTCGCTCCGGAAGTGCTAGCTTTTTCCACCATGCTCGAACGGGAGATTAGCGCATGACGGCAGTACGGGAACCGGTCCTGAAGCCGGTGCCGCTGAAAGAATTGCGGCCGACCCAGATTACCATCGGTCTTCGCGAAGTGGCCGAGCGCCGAAAGCACTGGCGGGAAAAGAAGGGAAAAAGGAAGGACGCCTTTCTCGGGAGCCACATGATCCCTGTAGTACTTGGCCCGAAGGACAGGCACTACGTGATCGATCATCATCACCTCGCCCGTGCGCTGATCGAGGAAGAGGTGAAGGACGTCCTTGTAACGGTTGTCGCCAAACTCGACCGGCTCTCGGAGGATGCGTTCTGGATTTTCCTCGACAATCGCGGCTGGATGCATCCGTTCGATGCCGATGGGCGCCGCCGGGACTATTCCGATATACCGCGCGCCGTCGAAGATCTCGTCGACGACCCCTATCGATCGCTGGCCGGCGCGCTTCGCCGGGTGGGAGGCTATTCCAAGGAAACGACGCCGTTCAGCGAATTTCTCTGGGCGGATTTCCTGCGGCGTCGCATCAAACGCCGCGTGGTAACAAAGGACTTCGACGAAGCGCTCGACGCGGCGTTGCGCCTCTCGCGGCAGTCCGAGGCAGACTATCTGCCCGGCTGGTGCGGCCCTGTCGACGATGCCGGTGCGTAAGGCGTGGATGATTTTGCGCGCGGTCGGTCATTGATATAATTCCGCCATGAACGCGTGGTCCAGGTTTGTCGAACGGCAATCACGGGGTGTACTCGCGACGGGATGTATCGTTCTGGCGCTCGTCACCGGGTTCACGGATTACGTAACCGGTACGCTCATTTCGTTTTCCGCGTTCTACCTCGCGCCGGTGTCGCTCGCGGCCTGGTTTGTCGGGACGCCATTTGGACTCTTCATTTCCGTGCTCTGCGTCGCGGTCTGGGTGCTGGGAAACCTTATCGCCGGCGACGTGAATTTTTCCAATCCGTTCCTGATCGCCTGGAACGGCAGCATTCAGCTCGCCTCGTTTGCCGTCGTCGTCCTGGTTCTTGGCCAATTGCGCAACCTCACGCGCGATCTCGAAAGGCGCGTGCGCGAGCGCGCAGCCGCGCTCACCAAGGAAATTGCCGAACGCGAACGCCTGCAAAATCTTCTGCTGCAGGCCTCCGAAAAGGAACAGCGGAGAATCGGGCAGGATTTGCACGACGGACTGGGCCAGCACCTCGCCGGAACCGCGATCGCCGGCCAGGTTTTGCGCGAGAAGCTGGAACGGCGCAGCCTCGACGAAGCGAGGGACGCGGCAAAGGTTGTACAGCTCATCGAAGAAGGCGTGTCGCTGACCCGACGGTCGGCGAAGGGCCTCTATCCCGTCGACATGAATGCCGAAGGCCTGATGCTCGCGCTGGACGAATTCGCGCTGACCACCACCAAGCTGTTCGACGTCAATTGTCAGTTCCTGTGCGAATCGCCCGTGCTCGTGGATTCCGCGGCCGACTCCGAACATCTTTTCCGTATTGCACAGGAGGCGACGCGCAATGCCATTCAACATGGCGGCGCGCGCAACATCGACATCGAGTTGAACACGCTGGAAGAAGGCCATGAATTGCGAATCGCGGACGATGGCAGAGGCCTGCCACCGGTGTTGCCGACGAATGGCGGTCTCGGCTTGCGTATCATGGCCCAGCGGGCGCAAACTATCGGCGCGGATTTCCAGATAACGGCACCTCCCGGCGGCGGAACCGTCGTAACGTGCCGCCTGCCGGCCACGATTGAGGAGAAGATGGCTTCATGAGCACCCGTACCTCGACCGTTTTTCTCGTCGACGACCATCCTTTGGTGCGCGAATGGCTTACAAACCTCATCAATCAGCTTGCGGATTTGCGGGTTTGCGGCGAGGCGGCGGGTGCGGATCAGGCATTTGACGGCATGCGTAAGGCCTCGCCCGACATCGCGATCGTCGACCTCGCGCTCGCCGAAGGATCGGGACTTGCGCTTGTCAAGAAGATCACGACCGAACTGCCGCAGATCGCCGTCGTGGTGCTGTCGATGCACGACGAACGCTATTACGCCGAGCGCGCCTTTCGGGCCGGCGCCCGCGGCTACGTGATGAAAGGGGAATCGACGAGCAGCATCGCCGCGGCGATCCGCGACGTGCTCAGCGGCAAACTGTACGTGAGCCCGCGGATGCAGACGGTCTTTTCGAAACGCTTCGGCGAGGACGATCTGCAAAGCCTTCATGCGCCGGTCAAGAAGCTCAGCGACCGCGAACTCGAGGTCTTCCGGCTGCTGGGGCAGGGCTACGAAACGCGGCGCGTAGCGCAGTCTCTCAATGTCAGCATCAAGACGGTCCAGGCCTATTGCGCGCGCATCAAGGAAAAGCTGCAGCTCGCCAACGCTTCGGAGCTGCTCCGCGAGGCGATCCGCTGGAACGACGCGCAGTCCGCGGGTTGACCGTTTGCACCTTTGGAGTCCGCCTGCATCGCGCGTCCTTTTTGGGGTGTTGCATAAGGGCGCGCACACCGGCCCGGATGGGGGGGGATGGCCGGCGCGCGCTGCCCTTGATCCGAAGCGTTTTGGGCCCGGAGGTCTAACCCTCCAAACGTCCGGTGAAAGACTGATAGCGCGGGTTCGAATATAAAATCGACATGGTTCGACGCCATTTCCCGCCGAAATTCCTATCAATACCTGCGCGTTTTTGACCTCTGCATCGGCCGGGCAGGCAACTCTCGAATTTATATGCGGTGGTGAACACGTACCACGCGAAACAATCGATACGGTACGATTTCATGTTGAATACGAAGACGCTCTTATCGACCGGCAGCGCGCCTGAAGCGCCGGGACGGCGGCTTGTTTCCTGCTGGAGGCGCCTCTTTCCAAAGAAGAAGGCACAACCCGGCACCTTTGGGGAGCGGCTGAGAGTGTTGCGCAAAGAACGGGGATTGACGCAGGTGCAGGTTGCTTGTCAGGCCGACCTGTCGCCAACGACAGTTGCAGAACTGGAACTGGGGGTTCGGTCGCCTGCACCCCACGATCTCCGCGCGATCGCATCGGCCCTTCACGTGCCGCTCGAGCGAATGCTGGAGGGATGCATTGAACCCTGACGGCATATGCTTCCAAGGGCTTGCGAAATCGGCACTTTGCAGACGGGAGAATCGAGAAACGAACCGGCGTATATTTTTGTCGGTGGCACCCCCCCTCGAATTTATATGCACGCCCCGACATTCAGGGCTCTATGCGCGGCCCCGTCCGTTTCCGACATGCAGTTTCCGAACAAAACAGCCGGGCTGTCGAGGGCACGCGTCAAACTGCCCATTCCGTAGACGCGGTGCTTTGGGAAATCGGGCTCGTACTGGGTGTGTTTCTCGGTCTCGCTCTGACCATACAGGCCGCATGGCCCGCATTCGGCGCAAACTAAATCTGTATATCGCCGCGAGCAATTCGTCCTGAAGGATCGGGCGCAGAGACTGCCGTCATACAACGCCTCGCCTAATCGCCGCGCTCGGGGCGCCTGGGCCGGCCGACCAAGAGCAGGTGATTGGCGCGATCGATGAACTCTGGATCATGCGCGTGCACCGCTTCAAGAGCGGACAGGCACTCTGCCAAATGTTCTCCTGGCATCAGGCTGTCAGGATTCCAGCGATGAACCGGCGCAAATCGTGAGTGAAAGATGTCAAGGCCGCAGAGCTCGTCCACAATGAAGTGTTCTGCCATCAATTTTCGCAGCTCCTCGCCCCCGAACAGGCGCGCGGGAAACTCGATGTGGGATCCGTTTCGGAACTCGACTGTGCAGCGATTGTGTTCGTGATCGAAGTGGAAGTCCCGCGCCTTGTCGATCGAATCGATGAAAACCGTAGGTTCGCTTCCGACGGCGCGAACCGTGGCGAAGAACGTGCCCCACGTTACGCGGGCCAACTCGGCTAACACCTTGGGAAGGTCGCGAACCGCAACGTGGCTCAACACGCTGTAAAGGCAGATCGTGATGTCTGCGGAACCCGTCGCCTCCGCAAGAGGCGAGAGGAGGTCGCTGCAATCGAAGCGGAGTTTCACCCCGGGCAGATGCGCAAGGTCCTGAGCATTGCGCCGCGCCGTCTGGATCTGTACCTGTGCGATGTCGAAACCGCGCGCAGTGATCGACCCAAAGCCGAGTTCCCGCGCGCGAATCACTATGCGGCGAAGCCATGTGCCGGGTCCGCAGCCCGCATCGAGAAGACTGAGGGACGTTGCACCGCTTTCTTTCAGGCGGAGCAATTCGGCATCCAGACGATTCCAAACCTCGTGGTCGGCAAAGGCGTGCAGACCTGAGAATTTGAACAGCTGTCTGGGGTCGCCGTCGGCGTACGCGGCGTAACCTTGTCCCGCGCCATTATAGGCCTTCGCCACCGTCTGAACGGGAGCAAAGACAGGTGTCGCTTCAAGGGTTTGAATTTTTCTGGCGTAACCCATGGCTCACTCCGTGGCTGCTGCAAGGCGCGTCGCCATCGGGATATTCAGGCGATGGCGCCGCCCTGTGGGGATGCGAAGCATCCGAGAGAGCTAGGCGCTGGCGGATATAAATTCGAGGGAAAGAGAACCGTCGCCGCATATGAAGGATGTAGCCGGTGATCGCCTATGGGAATTCTATATGGGCGGGGACGTACGGTCCTTCTCGAATTTATATGGGCTGGTGAGCACGTCTCGTACCGCAGTTTTCCTGGTACGGACGAAATGTTCAGCAATCCCTCACACTATCCCGGGACCGAACCGGACGAATTCGGTTTCCCGGTCTCGGAGACCCACGCCGAATCCGCAGACATCCCGGGCGCGAATTCTGCAGAAGAAGTGGTCGGCGAAATCGGTCTCGTTCTCGTGGTCATTCTTGGAATTGTCGTCGCCCTTAACGTGATGCTAGGTGCCCTGCACATCGCGTAAGCGCGTCGGGCGGCAAAACCAAATTACTTCATTATTGTCTCGGCTTCCGTCCAGTCTCGAACGTATAGGCGACCATACCTACGCTCGAACCGTGGAGCCAAGAGAACAGAACCATGCATCGGTGGCGCAGCGCCCTGCTGCTGATGTGGACAATAGCCGTTCTTACCCCGTTGACCGGCACGCCGCGTCTTCTCGCGGCCGATCCGCTATCGACAATAGCCGACGGGGAGCCGGGCGGCGCTGAGGTCAAGGGCCGGGCGGTGTTTACTCGTGCGGATGGCACGACGCATACCTGCAGATATGGCGAGGCTGTTCTCGTTCCTGCGAATTCCCGCTCCAGAAACGTTGTGCAGTCGTTTTTTGGCGGCACAACGGAAGGTCACATCAGAGAGACGAATTACCGGAACCTGCTTGAGCAAATCGGGCCGGACGCGGTTCGCGCAGACTGCGACAAAGACGGCCGTTTCGCATTCGGCAACGTGAAAGCGGGATCATATTTCATCCTCGGTCGTACACTCTGGTTCAACCGCTGGGCTCACGACGGACAAATTCTGATGCGGTCAGTCGAGATCGCGGACGCAGGGGAAGTCGACGTGTTTCTGCAGTTTCCCGAGAATCCTTAGGTCAAATTTATTTCTGCGCGCGTCGCAGCACATCCCATTTCTATTGTCGCTACATGCCCGAGGCGCTTAACACGAACGTACGCATTTCAACCTGGGAGAAAAAACAATGCGTAGGGTTATCGTAATGGGACTGGCAGGGGTTGCAGCTCTTGCATTTTCCTCTGTTTCGGCGTCTGCGCTTCAGGTCTTGGTAACGCACATGGACAAGGGCGCAGACGGTGTTACGTATCATTTTTCGGTGAAGACCGATCCTGGCGAATCGCTCGTTGCCGGCAGCGATTTCGTTACAGTCTACAACTTCGGCGGGCTGGTTGACGGCTCAGGAAAATCCCCCGGGGGATGGGAATTCTCATCGCCTGAATTCGGCCGTACGCCCACGTGGAATGGTTATCCGGTAGTTTTGCCCGTCGACATGCCAGCCCTCAACAATATCAGCTGGTCGCCAAGCAGGACCATACCGGGCGGCTCGATGGTGGAGGGCTTTTCCGCGACCACGCGCGCCACTTCGACGACGGAGGGCCAATACAGCGCCCAGGTTACCCGGTCGTCCAATGGCAAATCGTCCAAGCAGGCGATCATTGGTCAAATCACGACACCGGGATACGCGGCGCAATAACATAAGTATCGCGAGAGAGCCGGATGCCATTCCGAATGGGAACGCATCCGGCATCGCGCCCGGAATTTTATACGGCTATCACACTGTCCCCGGTTCTTTATACACAAATCAAATTGTTCCCCCGCCCGATACACCCTAGGTAGTCCCCGAAAGCTCTTATCCGTTTATCGCGATTGTATCACGGGCAAATCGTACAGAATGAAGGGGACGATCATGGCACTAGGCCAGCCGCGCAGTTTTTCCAAGAGCAATCCCGGAGAGGGTGGCGATCTTTATAAGAATGGTCCCCAGTATTCCGGGAGCAGGCAGAGATTGAGGGTCGCAGGCCTTATCGCTTCCTGCGCGATCGCGGCCTTCGCGAGCGGTCTCGGCCATGCATCGGCCGACGACCAGGCATCGCCCACGCCGGCCCCGCAGACCACGGCGCCCGCTTCGCAACCGTCGGACTGCACGCCGCCTGTCGATCCCTACAAGAACTACGATTGTCTTGATGCCTATCTGGGTGAAGACGTGTCCACGCGTCTTCTCAACTAT